>JANNGP010000174.1:0-3042 GCA_031403915.1 Betaproteobacteria bacterium | reverse complement strand
GCAGCAGCCAATCTGGGCAAGACCAAGGGCTTGCAGCGTGTGGTACACGGTGAGTACAACGAGAAGGGCGATGAAGTTTGGTACTCGGTGTGGACCGGTAACAAGACCGAGCCGTCAGCCATCGTGGTTCTGGATGACAAGACGCGCAAGGTCAAGACTGTGATCAAGGATCCGCGTCTCGTGACGCCGACCGGCAAGTTCAACGTCTATAACACGATGCACGACATCTACTGATCTGCCTGCAGGCAGTGGTAATAAACAATCGGGGGCTTCGGCCCCCGTTTTTTTGAACGGATTTTTTTACTGAATGTCTCAGAAGCATACAAACAAAGGAGTGCTTATGAAACTGAAGGTAGTGTTAATCGCCGGTGTGCTTATCGTACAAGGGGCGTGGGCCGCGCCAAAACCGGATAAAGAAATGAAAGCCATGCTTGAGCTGGCGGATGCAAGTCGTTGCCTGGTCTGCCACGATGTTGACACTACCGTGACAGGGCCTTCCTGGCGTGATGTGGCCAAACGCTACCGGGGAAATCCGGAGGCTGAAAGCATTCTCGTCAAGCGCGTTTTTGAAGGCAGTTCGGGTAATTGGGGTAAAGAAAGCATGTCAGCCAACAAGCGCGCCGGGCTTGATAATGTCCAGACGCTTGTGCGATGGATTCTGACGCTGCGCTAGTCTTCAGCTAGAATTCAGGCAAGAATCAACAGTTCAGTGCGTTCTGCTGTTCTGCTGCAAACCAATTCACATCTGAATGAACCATGCGCTTTCTGTTATTTATTTCCGCGCTGATTTTTGCGCCAATCGCCTTGGCACAGACCGCATTGCAGCCTGCCGTACCGGCACCGGAACGCCAAAAAGAGCTTGTGCATCTCGTCCGTCAGGACTGCGGCTCCTGTCACGGCATGACGCTACAGGGCGGCCTGGGGCCTGCGCTGACGCCGAAAGCCTTGCGTGAGATGCCGCCTGAGGCACTGGTTGCGACAGTGTTTGGTGGGCGCCCCGGAACACCCATGCCACCCTGGAATCGTTTCCTTACCGAATCTGAAGCAATATGGGTTGTCGATCAGCTAATGAAGGGCTTTCCAGAATAGCGGCCACCCGGCCACCTTAATTTTTTTCTATATCGGGATTGTGAAGCATGGAAATCGTGACCAATGTACTTGCTGCTGAAGACGATGAATACACGGCAATCGCTGAGTCAATCTGTCCTCTGGATGAATGGAGTGGTATTGAGGCGCCCGGGCTGGATACCGGAAAAGTCGCCGCCATTCATTCGCTTTTGACGGGCGATTCATTGCAGATGACACTTGATCTCTACGAGCCGGCGTATGTGACAGAGAGTGAAACCGTCATTCTGCGCATTGCCGACGAACTGCTGGAAAAGCTGGCAGCGCTTGAAGAGGAGTCGTTGGAGACGATTGCCACCGAATTGGCTGCAAGCGAAGAGTTCGAGACCGAACAATGGCATGCCGATGACGTGCTGGCACTGTTAACGGAGCTGGCTGAACTGGCGCAACTAGCGGAATCACAGGGTCAGGCGCTGTTTGTGTGGATGTGCCAGGTGCAGGACTGAGAATGCCAGTTGGCAGGTGCATCAGCTGATACGTCAGCGCCGGTTGTTGCCTGGTGCTTCAGCGTGTCTTGGTGGTGTGCAGTAGGTAGTTGACGTCCGTATCGTTGCCCAGACTGTACCGCTGATTGAACGGGTTGTAGCTCATGCCGATCAATTCATCGGGTTCCAGTCCAACGCTTTTTGCCCAGCGTGACAGTTCAGAAGGTTTGATGAATTTGGCGTAGTCGTGCGTGCCCTTGGGCAGCAATTTGAGGATGTATTCCGCACCGAGCACAGCAAGTACGTAGGCTTTGGGATTGCGGTTGATGGTGGAGAAAAAGACCTGGCCGCCGGGTTTGACCAGCGCAGCGCAGGCCGCAATGGTACTGGCCGGGTTGGGAACGTGTTCGAGCATTTCCATGCACGTTACGACATCGAAACGTCCAGCCGCCTGATCTGCAAATTCTTCCGCTGATATTTTCTGGTAATCGACGTTGTTGCCGCTCTCCAGCAGGTGCAGGCGGGCGACGCCAAGCGCCTTGTCGGAAAGGTCGATGCCTGTTACGAGTGCGCCGCGCTGAGCCATGCTCTCGGAGAGGATGCCGCCGCCACAGCCAACGTCAAGAACATGCTTTCCTGAAATGCCGGCAAGGCGATCAATCCATTCAAGGCGCAGCGGGTTGATTTCGTGCAGCGGCTTGAACTCGCTGTTCGGGTCCCACCAGCGATGGGCGAGCTGGCTGAATTTATCGAGTTCGTTCTGGTCGGCGTTAAGCATAGGGGGTAAAGATTAATTCCATTTCCAGATCAATCGTGACCAGACGATCAACCGCATGACAGTGCGAATGTCACGAATAGCACGGCAAGGCGATGTCAATAAAGTCATGGTTGGTCTGGGGATGGAATTTGGTAGAAACAAAAAAGCCCTGCCGAAGCAGGGCTTTTTTTAACATCAGCAGTATTACTTGGAGGTGCCGATGATTTCGATATCAACGCGACGATCAGGCTGCAGACAAGCGATAACCGCAGCGCTCTTCGGACCCTTGCACTGATCCTTCTTCGTGACAGGCTGCTTGCTGCCCTTGCCTTCAGTGTAGATACGGTTGGCCGGGATGCCCTTGCTGACCATGTAATCCTTAACGGCAGCAGCGCGCTTCTCGGACAGTTTTTGGTTGTAAGCATCACCACCGATACGGTCAGCATGACCGACAGCGATAACAACTTCAAGAACCATTTTCTGCGATTTGGCAGCAACGTCGTCAAGCTTGGCTTTGCCTTCAGGACGCAGAGTAGCCTTGTTGAAGTCGAACAGCGCGTCAGCAGCGACAGTGATCTTCTCGCCCATTGGCTTGGCGCCAGCAGCAGCAGGAGCAGCAGCCTTCTTCGGCTCACAAACTTCTTTCGGGATCAGGTCTTTGTCGCACTTGCAGCCGTTTTTGTCCTTGGCAGCAGCAGCCGGGGTCCAAAAACCGGTACGCCAGCACAGGCCGGT
>JANNGP010000173.1:0-2651 GCA_031403915.1 Betaproteobacteria bacterium | reverse complement strand
ACAATGGCGACAAGCAGATGTCCTTGCTTGAGAACCCATATGTTTTGTTGCACGACAAGAAAATCTCCAACATCCGCGAGCTCCTGCCGGTACTGGAACAAGTGGCGAAAGCCGGTAAACCGCTGTTGATCATTGCTGAAGACGTCGACGGCGAAGCATTGGCAACGCTGGTCGTCAACAACATCCGCGGCATCCTCAAAACCTGCGCAGTGAAAGCGCCAGGATTCGGCGATCGTCGCAAAGCAATGCTCGAAGACATCGCGATTCTTACCGGTGGCACCGTGATTGCAGAGGAAGTGGGCCTGACGCTCGAAAAAGTGGCGCTGACCGATTTAGGCCAGGCCAAGCGCATCGAGATCGGCAAAGAAGAAACCACGATCATCGACGGCAATGGCGATGCCAAAGCAATCGAAGGTCGCGTTAAGAGCATTCGCAAGCAGATCGACGAAGCGACCAGTGACTACGACAAAGAAAAACTCCAGGAGCGCGTGGCGAAACTCGCCGGCGGTGTGGCGTTGATCAAAGTCGGCGCTGCGACCGAAGTCGAAATGAAGGAGAAGAAAGCGCGCGTCGAAGACGCATTGCACGCAACGCGTGCCGCAGTCGAAGAAGGTATCGTAGCGGGTGGTGGCGTCGCGCTGATCCGTGCGCGATCGGGCCTCGCCAAGCTCAAAGGCGACAATCACGATCAAGATGCAGGAATCAAGATCGTGCTGCGCGCACTCGAGGAACCGGCTCGCATGATCGCTTATAACGCCGGTGACGAGCCTTCAGTCGTTCTCAATAAAATAGTCGAAGGAAAAGGCAATTTTGGCTACAACGCGGCGACCGGTCAGTACGGGGACATGGTTGAAATGGGCGTTCTTGACCCGACCAAGGTCACGCGCGCTGCACTTCAGAACGCGGCTTCGATCGCGGGCCTTATTCTGACGACAGATGCAATGGTGGCGGAAATGCCGAAGGAAGAAGCAGGACACGGCGGCCATGGTCACGGTGGTGGCATGGGCGGCATGGACATGTGACCGGCGCGGGAAGCGCAAGTGACTCGATTCGAAGAGAGCCCCGCGCAAGCCGGGCTCTTTTTTTCGTGCGTTTAAAATTGACCCGGAAGGGTAAGCTCAACCATGAGTCAGGGGGCCGGCATCCGGCTTGACGCACCTGGAGATACAGGTTTAAATAGCGCCCTTTTGTCGCTCTGTCCGCCTGCGCGGGCGATCCGAATACGGCCAAGTAGCTCAGTTGGTAGAGCAGAGGACTGAAAATCCTTGTGTCGGTGGTTCGATTCCGCCCTTGGCCACCAAACGTAGGGTGGTTTCGAAACGGTGCCCGGAAGCCGCGCTATGTCGCTCCAAAAGTTTGCCGGGCCCCTACGAATTGTTCGTGTGCGGACCCCGTCGGACGCGCCAGCTAAGTAAACCTAGAAAAAGCTGTCAGCCACAGAGATCACAGAGTTCACAGAGGAAAATCAAGGAGGCAACTGCTTTCCATTGCCTCACCAATCTGGTGCGTGCAGCGCGCCGACTCAAGTCGTTGAATCTCTCTGTGTTCTCTGTGTTCTCTGTGGCTGAATTGCCGCTGAAATCACTCGAATAACGCGACACGTCTGTGCTTGACACGATGCCGATTTTGAGGGGCGATCTGTCGATCATTTAGTCTATATTGTCATGTTGTTGCGATACTATTCTGCAGTTCTACTATAAGTAATTGACGCGGGCGTCGATATAGCTCCACGCATTGCGCTTGCGGCTGGCAGGATTGGCGAGGTAGCCCGGGAAATTGCTGTACTCGTGCGGCTCGATCACATTGCCGATACGCAGCGCATAGATGTCGGCCCCATAGCGCATCGCAAAGGCGCGCGCGGTCTTTTCGTTGACCACCTTCGACAGACCATAGCTATCCATCGGGTCGATGTCATAATCTTCGGTCAGCGGAAACGAATGGTAATCCTTGTCGCCTTCGGCAAAGCAAACACCATACGTTGTTTCGGATGAGGCGATGATCACCTTCTTTACCCCAAGCTTCATCGCCGCCTCGATCACATTGTAGGTGCTGATGACGTTGGCGGCGAAAGTCTTGTTGTCGGGTTCGATCATCACGCGCGGAATGGCAGCAAAATGCACAACCGCATCTGGCGCGCGTGGCGGCTTGCCGTCGTTGTACCCGTCAAAACCAAAATGCGTCGTCAGTACGTTGAACGCCTGCCCATTGTCGGTCAGATCCGCAATCAGGGTGTTG
This sequence comes from Betaproteobacteria bacterium, assembly GCA_031403915.1. GTDB lineage: Bacteria > Pseudomonadota > Gammaproteobacteria > Burkholderiales > Rhodocyclaceae > Propionivibrio. The sequence goes on along the minus strand of JANNGP010000173.1, from coordinate 416 downwards.
ACGCCCGGCAGATCAAGCGGCTTCAGATCGACGTTCAGGATCGAGTAGCCCTTTGCCAGCAGGTACGGCACGGCGTGTTTGCCTGCCTTGCCAGTGCCGCCGGTGAAGATGATGCGTTTGGTCATGGTCGTCTCCGTTAAATCATGGCGTGTCGTTGGCAAGCTGGCGTGGTCGTGATCTGATCGCTTGCCGGGCCTGTCTTGTCAAACCACCAGTCTACCATGGAAAAGCTGGTAGAACCTGCCAAGCTAACCTTGATTCTGCAAAATAGGCTCTGCAGATATTGACACCAGTCCAACCCGGAGCCCCGGGCTGCCGGCCACGTAACCCAGGCGCACGCCCGCCAGGCTGATCTTCGAGACGGTGCGCATGACCACCATGTTCGGGAATTCCGCCAGACGCGGCATGAAGGAATC
>JANNGP010000172.1:0-4859 GCA_031403915.1 Betaproteobacteria bacterium | reverse complement strand
GTCTGCCGGTATCTGTTCTATTTTCAATTTTTCGCCGTTGACAACGCGATACTGCTTGCCTCCGGTTTTTATGACCGCATACATGTTGGACTCCAAAGAACAAAGTAAAGTGAAACGAAGAACCGCGCATTATACGTATTTTTCGTGCCAAGTCAAAGGGTTCGCATCCTATTGCGGCGCTTTGTGGGCTATGCTTTGCTTGACGCTGCCTGATGCAGCGCCTAAGATTCACCGGTTTTTTGCCTAGGTGCCGCAACGTGAAACTGGAGCCGCTTTACAAGCTGATCGGGTCGGACATGACGTCCGTGGACGACGTCATCCGCGTGCGTCTTCATTCCGAGGTCGTGCTGGTGCGGCAGGTCGCCGAATATATCATCCAGAGCGGTGGCAAGCGCCTGCGCCCGGCGCTGGTGCTGCTTTCCGCCGGGGCACTGGGCTATCGTGGCACGCACCATCATGAACTGGCGGCCGTGATCGAGTTCATCCACACGGCGACGCTGTTGCACGACGATGTGGTCGACGAATCCGATTTGCGGCGCGGGCGCGAAACCGCCAATGCCCTGTTCGGCAATGCGGCCAGCGTGTTGGTCGGTGACTTCCTTTATTCACGGGCTTTTCAGATGATGGTTGAACTCGACGACATGCGTGTAATGCGCGTGCTGTCGGACGCCACCAATATCATCGCCGAAGGCGAAGTGCTGCAACTGATGAACTGCCACGATGCCAATGTGGATGAGGCGCGCTATCTGCAGGTGATTCGTTACAAGACGGCCAAGCTGTTTGAGGCCGCTGCTCAGCTCGGTGCCATCATCGGCGGTGGTTCTGCCGACATTGAGCGTCGCCTGGCCGATTACGGCATGCATCTGGGCACAGCCTTCCAGTTGATCGACGATGTGCTTGATTATTCCGGCGCTGAAGTGGAGACCGGCAAGCACCTGGGTGACGATCTGGCCGAGGGAAAACCCACGCTGCCGCTGATTTATGTGATGCAAAACGGCACAGCAGAGCAAGCGGCGTGTGTTCGCCGTGCCATAGAAAACGGCGGGCGTGAGGACTTCCCGGCGGTTCTGGCGGCCATCCGTGATACCGGCGCGCTTGAGCATGCAATAAAGCAAGCCAGGGTCGAGGCCGATCTTGCGGCGATAGCGCTGGAGGCGCTTCCCGCTTCCCCCTATAAGGATTCTTTGCTAGAATTGTCCCTCTTCGCTGTTGCTAGGTCCTTCTAGCGCTGTCGTTGTTTCGGTCGGGGCGTAGCTCAGCCTGGTAGAGTACTGCGTTCGGGACGCAGGAGTCGGAGGTTCGAATCCTCTCGCCCCGACCACATGAATCTCGAGAATGCCCTGATTATTCGGGGCTTTTTCATCTCTACGCCTCTGAAACCAAGTTTTCAAGCTAGCCTAAATTCCCCAATTCGCTTCTGCTGATCACATCCGGTGTGATCAAAGTGTGATCACGCACAAGCAGCAAGACTGATGCAACTGCTTAAGTTCAGACTAACACGCTGTGGTGTTTGTCCACAACCCCCCCCTTTTTTTTACGATGTGGTGACCCTGTGCCTTCGATGCTCAGTGCTGATAAGTTCTGTGTAACTTCGTGGTTCAGTCTTGATCCTTTGAATGTCAGAGAGCATCGTGTCCGAGCCGGACAAACCGGCTCCCCTAGAGAGGGAGGCGGGTCACAAGGCTGTGGTTAATTGCCTCTCGCTACAAGAGCAATACGATTCGATGGAATGACTTGCGCTGGGACAAAAAGCGGCGTAATTTCCGCTTTTAATACCAGACAAAGAAAGTGCTTCTATGGCGACAGTACTCCACACAGGGCCCGATAGTGATCTGGCGGCGCGTTACTTTGCCGAGGCACTGCGCCATCACTCCCAAGTCTATATCGCCAAACATCTCGGCATCACTACCCGCGCAGTTCGACACTGGGTAACCAATCAATCTGTGCCACAAAGCTATATTTTCGGGCTTCAACGTTTGCTCCCGTTTGAACATGCCTATGAAGGCGAAGCGCCGTTCACGTTTATTGATCTATTTGCTGGTATTGGTGGGATTCGCATGGCCTTCGAGGGTATTGGGGGACGCTGCCTTTTCACGAGTGAATGGGATAGCTATGCGCAAAAGACCTATGTAGAAAACTACCCCAGTGGCCACACCTTGAATGGCGATATAACGAAAGTTGAAGCAACGGAAATTCCCGATCATGATCTTCTGCTTGCCGGTTTTCCCTGTCAGCCCTTCTCGATAGCGGGTGTTTCGAAAAAGAATGCTCTAGGTCGTGCTCACGGCTTCGCTTGTGAAACGCAAGGAACACTCTTTTTTGACATCTGCCGGATTATCGAGGCCAAGCAACCACGCGCATTTCTCCTTGAAAATGTAAAAAACCTGATGTCGCACGACAAGGGTCGAACCTTCGATGTGATTAAACGTGCACTTGATGATCTAGGCTATGACATCCATCCACGGGTTGTGGACGGCGCGCACTTCGTACCCCAGCACCGCGAACGCATCCTTATCGTGGGTTTCCGCAAGGCAGACCGGGTGGCATTTGACTGGAACGCCTTGCCATTGCCAAAGAAAAACGAGTGCAAATTGAACGCAGTCCTTCACCGTTGTGACGGCAGTGAGCCGCAATTGGCGTGGGATGGTGACCGGTTCTTCAACCATGCTGCTCAATGTGTCGATCCCAAATACACACTGACCGACAAGCTCTGGGCTTACTTGCAAGCGTATGCCGAAAAACATCGTGCCAAGGGAAATGGTTTCGGCTTTGGTCTGGTGACAGAAGATAGTGTGACTCGTACGCTGTCTGCGCGCTACTACAAGGACGGATCGGAGATCCTTGTATATCAGGGTAAAAAGAACAATCCGAGGAGGTTGACACCGCGCGAGTGTGCTCGGCTGATGGGATTCCCTGATACGTTCCGGATTCCGGTGTCCGATACGCGAGCCTACAAACAATTTGGAAACTCTGTTGTTGTTCACGCTATGTCCCATGTCGCACGACTTATGCAGCCAATGCTAAATGCGAGCGTCACTGAGCCGGAACTACCCCTTCGTTATGCTGCAGCGTAAAGAGTACTGCGGAGAAGGGGGTTTTATTCCCCGGTTGAACGAAGTTTCGTTTGATGGCTGATGTAGTAGAGCATTCAACCAGAAGCCGGATGATGTCTGGCATACGTGGCAAAGACACCAAGCCTGAATTGCTTGTAAGGAAGGCGCTTCATGCTCTCGGGTTCCGCTACAGGCTACATGTGAAGGATTTGCCGGGGAAGCCGGATTTGGTTTTCCCAAAGCTTCGAGCGGTGGTATTTGTTAATGGGTGTTTCTGGCATAGGCATCTGGAATGCAAGTTTGCCGCTGTCCCGAAAAGCAATTCCGAATTCTGGGAGCAAAAGCTGGAAGCAAACCGAAAGAGAGATTTGCTGCATGGGCAGCAGTTAAGGACGCTTGGATGGCGTGTTTTAACCATCTGGGAGTGCGAGTTGGACGAGTTCCACATCAAGCAGTTGGCAGCAAACTTACTGGCTAACCTAGATGACACTTCGGCAACTAGATAATTTGTTTTCGTATTCCCGTGCTTTGGTCAGTTTGGCAGGAAAAGACCTTCGTAACGGTGACATCCTTGCGAAGGTATTGACAGCCAACTATGACTCCGGAAGGCATGGCGTTCTCATTCCGTCGGAAGCCTATGACTTCTTTCCCGAGCTTGTAATTGATGATCCGCAGACCAATGCGACGACTCCATTTCTCGGGTTTGATGCCATTAAAGAACAGGAAAAGCCGCTTGCCTATAAGTATTATGAACGTTACCCGGAAAGGCGAATAACCCGCCTCAATACGAGTTTTAATGATCGTGACCACGGAATTCGGATTGCCGTTTTCCTGAAAGCAGAACATACAGACGGTTCAGTCGGATATTACTCAGATCTCGTCAGGGAGTATATCGACGCTGACTTCGAAGCAATGTGTCTGATTCTTTTCGGAACAGCACAAACTCTTTTCGAAGGTCTATTCTCGTTGCGTGCAGTTGATGCGCCGAGCTTTCAGCCTGACGAAACCTTAAGTGAGCTATTGGGATTTTTTGACGAGATTTCCGGGAGAGGTTTTATCAGATCCCTGAGAGAGGGAGATACCGGAATTGGGTATACCTTCGAATCTCTCGCAGGCATTGAGGAAAACAATGACCGGCGAGCCGATTATAAAGGCATTGAAATCAAGTGCAAGCAACTGAAGGGCTCAGGAGGTCGCGGGGGGAAGATTAACCTGTTCCAGCAAGCCCCTGCTTGGGAAAATAGATTGACCGCTCTGGAACGTTTGCGCTTTATCGGCCAGCCAGATTCAGAGGGGCGATATGCCTGCCACTCACAAGTGACTACTACGGCCAACAATCTTGGCTTGTGGCTGGATCTTGGGGCAACTCCTGATCAAATAGACATACTGAAGGGTGATGCGCGCTTTGGATATTGGCTACATACCGTTCTTGCGGAGCGCCTTCGGGAAAAGCATTCGAGAGCCGTGTTTGTGAAAGCTGAGGTTCACAGGAGCGCCGGACATCAGAGTTTTCACTACCAAGAACTTGTTTATTGCGAACGACCATCTATCAAGCGGTTTAATGACTTGTTACAAGACCGGCGCGTGGTATTCGAGTTTCTGATGTCAGAAAAAGAGGGGGGCAAGGTTCGTAACCACGGTTACCCGTGGCGATTAACGAGTGACGAGTACTTGAGTGAACTCTTCTCCCTGCGGGTAAAGCTTAGGTGAGTTGACCTCGACCGACAGGCGGAGAGTTTCATTGTTGTCGGTTGTTTTCCTGAGTGGCGCTAGTTAGCTTGCGCGTTCCTTTGGAATCATCCGAGG
>JANNGP010000171.1:0-33247 GCA_031403915.1 Betaproteobacteria bacterium | reverse complement strand
GTGGTTTCGCGCAAGGCCGTGCTGGAGCAGAGCCTGGGGGCCGAGCGTCAGGCACTGCTGGGCAACCTGAAAGAAGGTATGGTCGTCAAGGGTATCGTCAAGAACATCACCGATTACGGCGCCTTCGTCGACCTCGGCGGCATCGATGGACTGCTGCACATCACCGATCTGGCCTGGCGTCGTGTCCGTCACCCGTCCGAAGTTCTGGCCGTCGGCGACGAAGTGCAAGCCAAGATCCTCAAGTTCGACCAGGACAAGAACCGCGTTTCGCTCGGCCTCAAGCAGCTCGGCGAAGATCCGTGGGTTGGCATTGCGCGTCGCTACCCGCAAAGCACCCGCCTGTTCGGCAAGGTCACCAATCTGACCGACTACGGTGCGTTCGTTGAAATCGAGCAGGGCATCGAAGGTCTGGTGCACGTCTCTGAAATGGACTGGACCAACAAGAACGTTCATCCGTCCAAGGTTGTCCAGTTGGGCGACGAAGTCGAAGTCATGATTCTCGAGATCGACGAAGAGCGTCGCCGTATTTCCCTCGGTATGAAGCAGTGTGCTGCCAACCCGTGGGATGAGTTCTCGATGAACCAGAAGAAGGGCGACAAAGTGTCCGGCGCGATCAAATCGATCACCGACTTTGGCGTGTTTATCGGTCTTCCTGGCGGTATTGATGGCCTAGTTCACCTCTCTGATCTGTCCTGGTCAGTGCCCGGTGAAGAAGCCATTCGCAATTACAAAAAGGGTGACGAAGTCGAAGCCGTGGTTCTGGCCATCGATACCGAGAAAGAGCGTATCTCTCTCGGTATCAAGCAGCTTGACGGCGATCCTTACACCAGCTTCATTGCAACTCACGAAAAGAATGCCATCGTGAATGGCGTGGTCAAGTCGGTTGATGCCCGCGGTGCGATCATTACCCTTGAAGGCGAGATGGAAGGCTATCTGCGTGCTTCCGAAGTGTCGCGTGACCGGATCGACGATCTGACCAAGGTCTACAAAGAAGGCGATGCTGTCGAAGCCATGATCATCAATATTGATCGCAAGACGCGTTCGATCAATCTGTCGATCAAAGCCAAGGATCAGGCCGAACAGCATGAAGCCATGCAGAAATTTACCGCAGACAGCAGCGCTAGCACGGGTACAACCAACCTGGGCGCCTTGCTCAAAGCCAAACTGAATAACCCGCAATAAGGTTTAAGCATGACCAAGTCAGATCTGATCGCGCGACTGGCGGAGCGTTTTCCGCAACTGGTCGCGAAGGACGCCGATTTTGCGGTCAAGATGATTCTTGATGCGCTGTCCGAGGCTTTGGCCAAAGGCGATCGTATCGAGATTCGCGGGTTCGGCAGTTTTTCGCTGAACTACAGACCGCCGCGCGTTGGCCGCAACCCCAAATCAGGGGATAAAGTCAGCGTTCCGGAAAAATGGGTGCCGCATTTCAAGGCGGGTAAGGAATTGCGTGAGCGTGTGGATAGCGCGCTCAACAAGTCTTCGGTCTGAGTGGCAAGCCGTGGTTAAGTGAAATACCGTGGGCGGCAACGAGAGTTGCCGCCCTTTTCATTGCTGGGGGGTGACTGATGCGTGCCTTGCTCTGGGGTTGCCGGATTTTTATTTTTCTGTTCCTGCTTGCCTTTGCGCTGAAAAATACGGAGCCTGTTAGTGTTCGCTTTTTCTTTGATTCTGCCTGGCAGGCACCGCTGATCATCATTGTCCTGTCCTTTTTCGCGGCTGGTGCTGCCTTGGGCGTGCTTTCACTGCTCGGTACGGTTTTTGGTCTGCGTCGGGAAGTGTCAAAGCTCAGGCGCGCGGCCAACCAGTCAGCGAACCAAACAGTAAACCAGATTTCGGCTAAACCATGATTGAATTCGAGTACTGGCAACTTCTGTTTTTCCCCCTCTTCTTTGGCTTGGGTTGGGCAGCGGCACGCATTGATATCCAGCATCTGGTCAAGGAGTCGCGTGCGCTGCCGCGTTCTTATTTTCAGGGGCTCAATTTCCTGCTTAACGAGCAGCCGGATCGTGCAATTGAGGCCTTTGTTGAGGCCGTCAAGGTTGATCCGCAGACCGTCGAACTGCATTTCGCCCTGGGTAGCCTCTTCCGCCGTCGTGGCGAGACCGAACGCGCCATCCGCATGCATCAGAACCTCGTCGAACGTGATGATCTGCCACAAGATCTTAAACTGCAGGCCCTGGCCGAACTTGGGCAGGACTTTCTGAAAGCCGGTTTGCTTGACCGTGCTGAGGAAATCTTCAACAAACTGCGCGACTCGGCACTTGTTAAAGACGCCAAGCGCAACCTTCTCGAAATCTACCAGCTTGAAAAAGACTGGGATAAGGCCATCGCCATTGCGGCTGAGTTGCCGAATATTGCGACGCAAAAAGAAGTGGCTGAATATTTTTGTGAGCTTGCTGCAGCCGAGATGATCCGTTCGCGTCATGACAATGCCAGCCAGCATCTGCTGACAGCGCTGGAGCGTAACCGCAAGTGTGTCCGTGCCAGCCTGCTGCAAGGTGATATCGAGGCACAACAAGGCAGAACCGAAGAAGCCATTGCCTGCTGGCAACGTATTGAGCAGCAGGATCCGACCTATCTGGCGCTGGTTGCGCAGCGTTTGCTTGAGGCCTATCGCAAGTTGGTACGTCGCGATGAAGGTCTGCGACTTCTGCGCGGTTATCTGGAGCGCTATCCTTCGCTGGATCTGCTCGATGTCGTCTTTCAACTGGTGCTTGAGAGTGAAGGCGCCGATGCGGCCTACAGTCTTGTGCGCGATGAGTTGAAGCGTAATCCGACCCTGCTGGGCTTTGACAAACTGATCGAAGCACGCTTGCTGATTGCGCCGCCCGAAAACCGTGCCGATCTCGATCTGGCCAAGAGTATCGTGCAAGGCTACACCCGCCGGCTGGCCCGCTATCGGTGCGATAATTGCGGCTTCAAGGCACGTCAGTTTTATTGGCGTTGTCCGGCGTGCGGCGGATGGGAGACCTACTCGCCCAAGCGTACCGAAGAATTCGATTTGACACCTTAGCCACGGGGCGGCAATTGAAACCCAACACCTACCGCAACGATACAGAGATCACAGAGTTTTCACAGAGAAAAGTCAAAATCCTTCGGGTTTCTCTGCGTTGCCTCTGCGTCCTCTGCGTCTCTGCGGTGGATTTTGAATTTTAGTTGGAGAAAAGTTCATGCAACTGGGAGATCTTTCGACCGCCCGTCTGCTCATTGTTGGTGATGTGATGCTCGACCGCTACTGGTTTGGTGTGGTGTCGCGAATTTCACCCGTGGCGCCGGTGCCGGTGGTCATGGTCGAGCGTAGCGAGGAGCGTCCGGGTGGCGCGGCCAATGTGGCACGTAATGCTGCAGCACTGGGTGCGAAGGTTTCGCTCCTGGCACTGGTCGGCAATGACGAGCCTGGGCAAAGCCTCAAACGTTTGATGCAGGAAGGGGGTATTGATGCCAGCCTGCACATCGATGAAGCTGTTACGACAACCGTCAAGCTGCGTGTGATTGGCCGGCAGCAACAGCTTCTGAGAATCGATTTTGAGAAGACGCCTTCTCATGAAGTGTTGCGCGCCAAACTCTCCGAGTTTGAATTGCGTTTACCTGACTGTGATGTGGTTGTTTTTTCAGATTACGGCAAGGGCGGTTTGACACACATCAGCGAGATGATCGCCTTGGCACGGACTGCCGGGAAGAAAGTGTTGGTCGATCCGAAAGGGGACGACTATTCAATATATGCCGGAGCCACAATCATTACGCCGAATCGCTCTGAAATGCGCGAAGTGGTTGGGCGCTGGAAGGACGATGCCGAACTGGAGCGCAAGGCTGAGGCTTTGCGCACAGAACTCGCGCTGGAGGCACTGCTGGTAACACGTAGCGAAGAGGGCATGACCCTGTTCCATGCCGGTGGTGCCGTTCATGAAAAGGCTGTCGCGCGTGAAGTGTTTGACGTGTCCGGAGCAGGTGATACCGTCATTGCCACCTTGGCGGTTATGTTGGCGCATGGCGCGGATTGGGCGCAAGCCATTCACGTGGCGAATGTTGCCGCCGGCGTTGTGGTCGGAAAACTCGGTACGGCGGTGGCAACACGTGAAGAGCTGGATGATGCACTGAACTGAGAAGTTGTAAGAAATGCAGAACCTTTCACCACAGAGACACAGAGGCACAGAGGATGCGCAGAGAAGAGCATTAACTACACCGTTTTTTCTCTGTGTCGTCTCCGCGCCTCTGCGCCTCTGTGGTGGATTTTGAATTTCCCGCCATTACTGAGGGCTAATCATGTACACCATTGTCACTGGCGCCGCCGGATTTATTGGGTCTAACATTGTCAAAGCGCTCAATGAGCGCGGAGTGAGCAAGATCATTGCGGTTGATAATCTGACGCGTGCCGACAAATTCAAGAATCTTGTTGATTGCGATATCGTCGATTACATCGATAAGGAAGAGTTCATCGAGCGGCTGCTGGACGGCCACTTTGACGGCAAGGTGAAGGCTATTTTCCATGAAGGTGCCTGTTCAGACACGATGGAGTCTGACGGCCATTACATGATGGAAAACAACTTCCGTTATTCTCTGGCCATGCTCGACTGGTGCCTCGGCCAGAAAGTTCAGTTTCTCTACGCTTCAAGTGCGGCTACCTATGGCGGCAGCAGCGAATTCAAGGAAGAGCGTCAGTGTGAATCGCCGCTCAATGTCTATGGCTATTCCAAGTTTCTCTTTGATCAAATCGTCCGCCAGCGTTTGCTGGAAGCACAGGGCAAGAATTCACAAATCGTCGGCTTCCGCTATTTCAATGTTTATGGCCCGCGCGAGTCGCACAAAGGTCGCATGGCTTCGGTCGCCTTTCATCACTACAATCAGTTCCGTGCCGAGCGCAAGGTGAGGTTGTTCGAGGGTTGCGATGGCTACGCCAATGGCGAACAAAAAAGGGATTTTGTTTATGTTGGCGATGTGGCCAAGGTCAATCTCTTCTTCCTCGACCACCCGGAGAAATCGGGCATTTTCAATCTCGGGACGGGGCGTGCGCAAAGTTTCAACGAGTTGGCCGTGGCCAACGTGAACAGTTGCCGTGCGCTTGCCGGAGAGACAAAGCAGTCACTGCCCGAATTGCTCAAACAAGGTTACATCGAATACATCCCCTTCCCGGAGGCGCTCAAAGGCAAGTACCAGAGCTTCACGCAGGCCGATCTCACCAAGCTGCGTCAGGCCGGTTATGAAGCGCCGTTTGCCAGTGTCGAAGAAGGCGTGGCGCAATATGTTGAGTGGCTCAATGACCACAATGCGCATGTATAAAACGCTCGCTGATCACGTCGGCGGAACGCCACTGGTGCGCTTGATGCGCTTGCCCGGTGCTGCCTTGGAGGCGCGCGGGAACATCATTCTGGCCAAGTTGGAAGGCAACAACCCGGCCGGTTCAGTCAAGGACAGGCCGGCACTTTCGATGATCCGGCGAGCCGAGCAACGGGGTGATATCAAGCCGGGGGACACGCTGATCGAAGCCACCTCCGGCAATACCGGCATTGCGCTGGCCATGGCCGCAGCGATGGGCGGCTATCGCATGCTGCTCGTCATGCCGGAGAACCAGAGCATCGAACGTCGGCAGACCATGCGCGCTTTCGGGGCGGAGTTGGTGCTCACGCCGAAAGATGGCGGCATGGAACTGGCGCGCGATGTGGCCGAAAAGATGCGTAACGAAGGTCGTGGCATCATCCTTGATCAGTTTGCCAACCTGGACAATCCTCTGGCGCACTATGAAGGCACGGGCCCGGAAATCTGGCGCGAGACAGAAGGGCGGGTTACTCATTTTGTCAGCAGTATGGGGACCACCGGTACGATCATGGGCGTTTCCCGCTATCTCAAGGAACAAAATCCGGCCGTCTGCATTGTCGGCTGTCAGCCTGAACCGGGCTCACAGATTCCCGGGATACGCAAATGGCCGGAAGCCTATTTGCCGAAGATTTTTGACAATTCCCGGGTGGACATGGTGGAGTCTGTGTCGCAAGGGGAAGCTGAAGAAATGACCCGGCGTCTGGCTTGCGAAGAAGGCATCTTTGCCGGCATTTCATCCGGCGGCGCGGTAAGCGTTGCGCTACGCATCGCGCGCGAAGTCGAGAACGCCACCATCGTCACGATTGTTTGCGACCGGGGTGACCGCTATCTCTCAACTGGCGTGTTCCCGGCCTAAGAATCGTCATGATGGTAAAGGTAGGCCAGAAGATACCGTCAGCCAAAAACAGCGAATGAGTGCTCCATAGACTGATTGCGGTCATGCAGTTGCCGTGAATTGGCTGGGTGTCGCCGCTTAGCCGCTTTGCTCTTGACATACCATAAATAGTATATACATAATGTGGTATGTGGCAAATTGAAGAGCACCGTCGCGTCGACAAACAACTTTATGGCTTAGTGCCATTAGAGGTTATGAAACGTTACGAAAAATGGAAAGACATTGCCAGGCTTGATGGCCCGCAAGATTTGCGAGTCATCAAGGGGTTTCACGACGAAGCCCTGTCGGGTGAATGGAAGGGGTATCGTTCATCTCGGCTTGGGCTTCAGTGGCGCGTGATCTACCGAGTTGTTGCCAACGTGTTGCAGATTCAAGATATTCATGTCACAGCCCACGACTACAGGAGGCCATAAAATGAAAGAGTTTCGCCCTGCTAAAAAGCGTGTTGAGGTTTCCGTGGGAGAATCTGTCCGTATTCTGCGCGAACTCCAAGAACTGAGCCAAAGCCAACTGTCCGAGCTTACGGGCATTCCGCAGGCTACTATTTCCGCTATTGAGAATGGTCGAGTAAATCTGGGGGTTGAGCGTGCAAAAGTTCTTGCCCGTGCTCTCCAATGTCATCCCGCCGTACTCGTATTTCCTGGCTGGGAAGTTCCACTTGAGCGGGCCGCATGACCTTCGGTACGCCTGACGCTGCGCGATAACGCCGCGCAGGCCGATTAATGCCACGTTGTTGGATCGTCCGCGCTTCAAAAACCTGGCCGGCAGCAACGGGTTGATTCCGGCCGCTAATATTCAAGTTTGAATAGGCATTTAACCTTTTCTTATGAGTCTTGTTCACGTCTTCAGTCTCGTTTCAGTTGTTGCAAGAAATGCAACAACTGCGGCAGGCGGAAAACCATACGAGGCGACGTTCTTCAACTTGGATGCTGATCAATCCCAAAAACACATGACTCGGCGCAAACGATAGGGCTTTTATGAAACCAGTTCTCGTATTCGACATCGAAACCATCCCTGACGTGCCGGGTCTGCGTCGTCTGCATGACCTCGATCCGTCACTGTCCGATGCCGAGGTGGCCGAGATGGCCTTTGCGCAACGTCGAGCACAAAACGGAAACGATTTTTTGCCGCTGCATCTCCAGCGCATTGCCGTTATTTCCTGCGCCCTGCGTGCCGGCAAGGATCTGCGCGTGTGGTCGCTGGCCGAGCCGGAGCAGGGCGAGGCTGAGATCATTCAACGTTTTTTCGATGGTGTTGAAAAATTCACACCGCAGATCGTTTCCTGGAATGGCGGCGGCTTTGACCTGCCGGTGCTGCATTATCGTGGCCTGATTCACGGTGTTGTCGCACCGCGCTACTGGGATCTGGGCGACGGTGACTATGGCGATTCCCGCGACTTCAAGTGGAACAACTACATCAGTCGGTATCACACCCGCCATCTGGATCTCATGGATCTGCTGGCCATGTACCAGCCGCGTGCCAGTGCGCCGCTTGATGCGCTGGCCAAACTGATCGGTTTCCCCGGCAAACTGGGCATGGACGGCAGCAAGGTGTGGGAGGCCTGGCAGGCCGGCGAGATTGCAGGGATTCGTGACTACTGCGAAACCGATGTGATGAACACCTACCTCGTTTCAATCCGTTTTCGCCTGATGCGCGGCGAACTTTCCCGGGCAGAATACGATGACGAAATCAGTTTCGTCCGGAGTGAACTGGAAAAACTCAACAAGCCGCACTGGCAGGAATTTCTGGCCGCTTGGGGTAGTTAAACCTCAAAAAACAGTTAGCCACAGCGAACACGGCGAGCACAGCGAACACTTTGTACGTTCCTCAGTCGTTTTGAAAGGGCGCGCTATCGTTTATAGTGACGCCTATGTCACTCAAGATTGCAATTGCTCAAATCAACGCCACGGTTGGCGACCTCGCCGGCAACTCGGCACGTATCCTCGATTTTGCGCAGCGCGCCAAAGCGCAAGGGGCTGATCTGCTGCTTACCCCCGAACTGGTGCTCTGTGGCTATCCGCCGGAAGATCTGTTGCTGCGTGAGGATTTTTACGAGGCCTGCGAGCGGGAACTCGACGCGCTGGCCGCTGGAGTGCAAGGCATTGCCGTGATCGTCGGCCATCCCTTGGCGCGTAACGACTGCAGCTTCAACGCCGCCACACTGATCAACAACGGGGCACGTGTTGCCACTTACTGCAAGCAGCGTCTGCCCAACTACGAAGTGTTTGACGAAGAGCGCTATTTCGAATCCGGCGATACCTCGTGCGTGGTGACGCTCAACGGGGTGCGCTGTGGGATCAATATTTGCGCCGATGTCTGGGAAGCTGGTGCGGCGGACAAGGCACTGGAAGCTGGGGCTGAGGTATTGCTCGTGCTCAACGCCTCGCCCTATCACATTGGTAAGCAGGAGCGGCGCACCGAGGTGCTGCGCGAGCGTATCGCCACAACGGGTTTGCCTGTGGTTTACGCCAATCTGGTTGGCGGTCAGGACGAACTGGTTTTTGACGGCGGTTCCTTCGCTCTCGATTCGCAGGGGGTCTTGTGTTGCCAGTTGCCCAAGTTCGAAGAGGCGCTGGCTATTGTCGAGATTGTTGATGGCGAACCCCAGCCCGGCGAGATCGTTGCGGAGCAGGGGGTCGAAGCCGAGGTGTATCAGGCGCTGGTGCTTGGCGTGCGTGACTATCTGGGCAAGAACGGCTTCCCTGGGGCGATTATCGGCCTTTCGGGCGGCATCGACTCGGCGCTGACGCTGTGTATCGCTGTGGATGCGTTAGGTGCCGACAAGGTGCGTGCTGTGATGATGCCTTCGCCCTATACGGCAGAGATCAGTCTTGCCGATTCGCAGGAAATGATCCGTCTGCTGGGTGTTCGCTACGACGAAATCGCCATTGAGCCGGCGATGACTGTTTTTGCCGGGATGCTGGAGAAGGAATTTGCCGGTCTTCCGGCGGATACCACTGAAGAAAATCTGCAGGCGCGCATTCGTGGCATGATCCTGATGGCGCTGTCCAACAAGAGTGGCTCACTGGTGCTGACCACGGGCAACAAGTCTGAAATGGCGGTGGGCTACTGCACGTTGTACGGCGATATGGCTGGCGGCTTTGCGGTAATCAAGGATATTGCCAAGACACTGGTGTATCGCATTTCAAATTGGCGCAATACGGTGTCTTACGCCATCCCCGAGCGCATCATCACGCGGCCGCCGTCGGCTGAATTGAAGCCTGGGCAGACCGATCAGGACAGCCTGCCGCCTTACGAGGTGCTTGATGCCATCGTCGAGGCGTACATGGAAAACGATCTCAGCCCGCGTGAGATCATTCTTAATGGCTATGCGGAAGCCGATGTGCGCCGCGTAGTCCATCTGCTCAAAATCAGTGAGTACAAGCGGCGTCAGGCGCCCGTGGGTATTCGAGTTACCCAGCGCGGATTCGGCAAGGATTGGCGCTATCCGATCACTAATCGTTATCGCGATCCATATTGAGCCTCGATTTCTGTTACGATTTAGTCAACTTTTCCGGAGCAATGTCATGAAAAAAATTGAAGCTGTCATCAAACCTTTCAAGTTGGATGAGGTACGCGAGGCGTTGTCCGAAATCGGCGTCTCCGGCTTGACGGTAACGGAAGTTAAAGGCTTTGGCCGCCAGAAGGGACATACCGAGTTGTACCGCGGTGCAGAATACGTTGTTGATTTCCTGCCCAAGGTCAAGATCGAGATCGTGGTAGCCGATGATTCGGTTGATACGGCCATCGATGCCATCGTGAAGGCGGCACGTACCGGCAAGATCGGCGACGGCAAGATCTTTGTTTCCACGGTTGAGCAGGTGGTACGCATCCGGACGGGTGAGACCGGCGAAGCAGCGGTCTGATCGGGCTGTAAGCAAATAAATACGCGCGCTTCGAACTGCATGGCCGTGAAGGCCAGTGTTTATGGGCGCCTTCGGGCTGTCTGTTTGGAGGTCGCCTTTTGACGGGCGTTGCGGGTGTGCAGAAAAGACAAGGGATAGACCAAGATTGTTTTGAAAGCACTCAATGAATTTCGAATGGGAAGAAAGCAAAGCTGTCGCTAACCTGCTCAAGCATAAAGTGTCTTTCGAAGAGGCTTCAACGATTTTTGCCGACGATTTGTCGCTGACCGCACGCGACCCCGATCACTCTGTTGGTGAACACCGTTTCATTCCGTTTGGTTTATCCGCCAAGAACCGTGTTCTGGCTGTTTCGCACACGGAGCGTAGTAACCGGATTCGACTCATCAGTGCCCGCCTCGCGACTCGCAAGGAAAGGAAAATGTATGAAGAAGATTAAAGCAGATGGTGACGAACTTCGCGCCGAATATCAGCGCGAAGATTTCGGCAACATGACGCGCGGCAAGTATGCACAGCGTTGCCGCGAGGCAACAAACGTGGTGGTAATCTCCCCTGATATTCAAAAAGCATTCCCCAATGCACAGGCTGTGAATGACGCATTGCGTGGTCTGCTTGACTTGGCAAAAGCGAGTACGACACCCCGCGCCGTTCCTCGGGTTTCAAGCAAACGAGCCGCCGGGTAGTATGTGATCTACAGCCGTCTAGCGTTTTGCCAATGGACAGGCCTTAAGCAGAACCCACAGCGCGCCTTCGCCACCGTCGCAAGACGGGGCGTGACAGAAAGCCATAACATCCTTGCGCCTTGCCAGCCAGCCTTTGACCAGTTGGCGCAAAATTCCCTCGCGACCGGGTGAGTTGTAGCCCCGGCCATGCACGATGCGGATGCAGCGTTTGCCCGCGCTGTGCGATTCGGCAAGCAAGCGTGACACTTCGTCGTGTGCCTCGTGCCGGTTGAGTCCGTGCAGGTCGGTATGGTTCTGGATTGACCAGCGACCACGCCGCAGATCGCGCAATACACTGCGCGGCAATCCCGTACGCAAGAAAGAATCCGCATCACCAATGGCCAAAATGTCATCGATCTCAAGCGTGGCGTGCAGCGATTCGTTAATGGCTGCCGCTTCATCGAGTTCGCGCTGGCGTGGGCGCGGACTGGGCTTGGGTGGCTCGTGGAGGATTCGCTGGCCGGCCGGCAGCGGCACTGCGCCTTCAACCGCTGCGTGAAAAGCGGCCAGTTCTTCCGGGGTGGGTTGATGCTGCTGACTCATCGGAATGAACCTTGAAAATACATTCTAACTACGAAGGGCACGGAGCACACGAAGAAAGACAGGAAAGAGAAAGCAAAAAATCTTGTTCTTCTGCTTTTCTTCGTGCGCTCCGTGTTCTTCGTGGTTAAACCGCTTTTGTCACTTCAGATTGTCGAGGAAGCGCTCGGCATCGAGCGCTGCCATGCAACCCGTTCCGGCCGAGGTGCAGGCCTGCCGGTAGATGTGATCCTGCACGTCGCCGGCGGCGAAAACACCGGGAATGCTGGTCTGCGTGGCGTTACCCTTGTTGCCGCACTCGGTGATGATGTAGCCGCCTTCCATCTCAAGCTGGCCGGCAAAGAGGTCGGTATTCGGTTTGTGGCCAATGGCGATGAAAACGCCGTCCAGAGTGATGACTTCCGTGGCGCCGGTTTTCACATTTTTGATGCGCATGCCGGTGACGCCGCTCTTATCACCCAGAACCTCGTCGAGCGCCGAGTCCCACTTGATGGTGACCTTGCCGGCCTTTTCTTTCTCAAAAAGTTTGTCCTGCATGATTTTTTCGCTACGCAGCTTGTCGCGGCGATGTACCAGCGTCACATGGCTGGCGATGTTGGCGAGATAGAGCGCTTCTTCAACCGCTGTATTGCCGCCGCCAATGACGGCCACCGGTTTATTCTTGTAGAAGAAGCCGTCGCAGGTGGCGCAGCCGGAAACGCCTCTGCCCATAAAGGCTTCTTCCGAGGGAAGGCCGAGGTACTGTGCCGAGGCACCGGTGCAGATGATCAGCGCATCGCAAGTGTAGGTTCCGGCGTCTCCGATCAGGGTGAACGGTTTTTCAGTCAGTTTGGCCGTGTGGATATGGTCAAAAATGATCTCGGTCTCGAAGCGGCGGGCATGCGCTTCAAAGCGCTGCATGAGTTCCGGACCCTGCACGCCGTCGGCATCGGCCGGCCAGTTATCGACTTCGGTGGTGGTCATCAGCTGGCCGCCTTGGGCCATGCCGGTGATGAGGACAGGCTTGAGGTTGGCGCGGGCAGCATAAACAGCCGCAGTGTAGCCGGCGGGGCCGGAGCCGAGGATAAGCAGCGGGCAATGGCGGGATGTTTGGGTCATTTTTCTTCCCTCTTGGATAAAGTTAGGTGCAAATTATAACTGGCAATGCACGATGGGTTCATTCACGTTCTGTGTTGAATTAGTGACGAAAGCAGAAATTATCTTATAATCATCTGACAACTCTTTGAAATTATTACTCAAACGAAAGAGAATCCAATGTCATCAGATCGGCTTCAGGTTGGCGGGAGATCAAGTTTGGCCTTGCTGCAAAACATTCCCATGTTTGCTGGTCTGACGGAAGTGCAGCTTGAACAAATTGCACAGATGGCGGTGGGTCGAAAAGTGCTGCGCAACAAGACGATTGTTCACGTCGGGGATAGTACCGACTCGCTTTTTGTGATCGTCAAAGGCAGCGCAAAAGTCTTGAATCGCGATGCCGAAGGCAACGAGGTGATTCTGACCTTTTTGGCCGCCGGCGAATGCTTTGGTGAAATGGGAATGATTGACGGTTCGCCACGCTCCGCCGACGTCGTAGCCGATGAGAACTGCGAACTTCTCGAGATTGCCAAGACAGATTTCACCAAAGCGCTGGCAAACAATGTGGATCTCTGTCTGAATATCATGAAGAGTCTAGTGCTGCGTTTGCGCGAGGCGAACCGGAAGATCGAAAGTCTGGCGCTGATGGATGTGTACGGGCGCGTCGCCAAACTGCTGCTTGATTTCTCGGTCGAGGAAAACGGGCTGCGCGTGATCCGGAAAAAAATAACCAAACAGGATATGGCCAAGATGGTGGGTGCCTCGCGCGAGATGGTCAGCCGTGTGATGAAAGATCTGGAGGGGAGTGGCTACATACGTGTCGAAGCGGGTCGGATTGTCCTCACCGAGGATTAGAACCTGTTTCTTTGGGTGACTGATTGTGAACACACCCTAGGCTCGTGCATTCCCTTTGATGCTTTACCGGTTAAGGCGGTCAGCCGGCTATAATCCCCTTTTGTCTAGCTTGTACGGATATTGATGGCTTCGCTGCGTAAAACAACAGGCAAGATTGATAGTGCTTCTGATATGCCCAGCCCCTTACCGGAAAAGATTGCGGTGGTGCTGCAGGAATCACGCTGGCTGGCGCTCGTTGTTCTGGCTGCGTTTCTTGGCTTGGCGCTATGGGGCTACCAGCGGGGCGATCCTGGCTGGTCGCACGCCGTGCAAGGGGCAACCTTGCACAACCCGGCCGGCCGTGGTGGTGCCTGGCTGGCGGATTTGCTGCTTTATGTCTTTGGCCTTTCTGCCTGGTGGTGGGTTGTCCTGCTGATAGCCATCGTCTGGTGGGGTTACCGCCGGCTGGATGGTCTACGAACGGCTGACCGGCGCCCTCTCTACATTGCACTGGCTGGATTCATTGTATTGATTGTGGCTAGCTGCGGTCTCGAAGCCTTGCGCTTTTATTCGCTCAAAGCCCAGTTGCCGCTCGCTCCGGGTGGCATGCTGGGTATTGAAATCGGCCACGTGTCGGTGCGTTATCTCGGTTATACCGGCGCGACCTTGACCTTGCTGGCCGCTTTGGTGCTGGGATGGAGTGTTTTCTCAGGGATGTCGTGGATCTCGGCGGCGGAGCGTTTTGGTGCTTTGCTCGAAATTACCTATGGTGCGGTGCATGGCCTGATTGAGCGCTGGCAGGATCGGCGTATCGGCCGCGAGGTGGCGCGCGAGCGCGAAGCGGTGGTCGAGGACGAGAAACGGCGCGGAGAAACTCACGAACCGATTTTCATCGAAAGGCAGGAGCCGGCGGCTCCACGCTCAAGCAAGGTTGAGAAGCGGATTGAGCGCGAGCGTCAGGTGCCGCTGTTTCCCGAGGCTGTGGCGGGCGGCATGCTGCCGCCGCTGCACTTGCTCGAACCTGCTGAGTACCAGACCGATCAGGTCAGCCCGGAGAGCCTTGAATACACCTCGCGCCTGATCGAGCGAAAACTCGCTGATTTTGGCGTGCAAGCCAAAGTGCTGGCGGCCTACCCCGGCCCGGTGATTACGCGCTATGAAATCGAGCCGGCTGTTGGTGTCAAGGGCGCGCAAATCGTTAATCTGGCAAAAGATCTGGCGCGGGCCTTGTCGATGGTGTCGGTACGAATCGTTGAAACCGTGCCGGGTAAATCCTGCATGGCTATCGAGCTGCCCAATGCCAAGCGGCAGATCGTGCGCTTGTCCGAGATCATTTCGAGCAGCGCCTATCACGACATGACCTCGCCGCTGGCGCTGACGCTCGGCAAGGATATCGGCGGTCATCCGGTGGTTGTCGATCTGGCCAAGATGCCGCATCTGCTGGTGGCCGGTACGACCGGTTCTGGAAAGTCGGTCGGCATCAACGCGATGATTCTCTCGCTGCTCTACAAGTCCGAGCCGGACAAGGTACGTCTGATCCTCGTTGATCCCAAGATGCTCGAACTATCGATCTACGAAGGCATTCCGCACCTGCTGGCGCCGGTGGTGGTCGACATGAAACATGCCGCCAACGCGCTTAACTGGTGCGTGGCCGAAATGGAAAAGCGCTACAAACTGATGTCGGCCATGGGCGTGCGCAATATCGCCGGGCTCAATCACCGCATCAAGGACGCAGAGAAGCTCGGAAAGAAAGTGCCAAACCCGCTGTCGCTGACGCCGGAAGCCCCAGAACCACTGATCTCAATGCCGCACATTGTTGTGGTCATCGATGAACTGGCCGATCTCATGATGGTGGCCGGCAAGAAGGTCGAACAACTCATCGCACGCCTCGCCCAGAAGGCACGTGCAGCGGGCATTCATCTGATTCTGGCAACACAGCGACCATCGGTCGATGTCATTACCGGACTGATCAAGGCCAATATTCCGACGCGTATGTCTTTCCAGGTGTCGTCGAAAATCGATTCGCGCACCATTCTCGACCAGATGGGTGCCGAAGCGTTGCTGGGGCAGGGCGATATGCTCTACCTCGCACCGGGGGTGGGTTACCCGACGCGCGTGCATGGCGCGTTCGTCGCTGACGAGGAAGTGCATCATGTTGTCGATTACCTGAAGCGTACGGGTGCGCCGGACTACGTTGAAGGCGTGCTCACGGGTGCCGGGCTGGACGATGATGAGGGCGGCAATGGCGACGGGGAGGGCAACGGTGCCAGTGGTGATGGCGAGTCCGATCCGCTTTACGATCAGGCCGTAGAGATTGTTCTGAAGAACCGTCGCGCCTCGATTTCGCTGGTGCAGCGTCATCTGCGTATTGGTTACAACCGTTCAGCACGGCTGATTGAAGCGATGGAGAAAGCCGGGCTGGTGTCGGCCATGGATGGACGTGGTGGCCGCGAGGTCATTGCCCGCAAGGAAGAAAATTGATGACATGTAAGATTGCAGACGAAAGTCCACCGCAAAGACGCAAAGATGCAAAGGTTGCGCAAAGGAAAGATACAAGAGCAGCAAAGGAATGTCTTCGCGTTTCCTTTGCCTCTTTGCGTCTTTGCGGTAGGTGTTTGTTTTTTTCTAAAGTGATGTTCGCAGCATTTCTAACGTTTGCTGCTGGGTCAGTGCACGCAGGTGCAATCGACAAACTGCACCGCTTTCTCGAAACAACGAAAACCGTGCGTGCTGATTTTGCACAGATGGTTGTCGCCAAGAACGGTAAAAAACCGCAGCAATCGGCGGGCGTGATGATGTTCTCACGCCCCGGAAAATTTCGTTGGCAGATTGAGAAGCCCTATAGCCAGTTGCTGGTGGGCGATGGCGACAAGGTCTGGATCTACGATCCGGATTTGCGTCAGGTGACGGTCAAGAAAGTCGGCACGGCACTGGGCGGCACCCCGGCGGCGCTGCTAGCCGGCGACACTGCCTTGACCAAAAACTTCACACTGCGCGAAGCCGGTGAGCGCGAAGGGATGGAGTGGGTGGAAGCAACGCCAAAAATGCAGGACAGCGGTTTCGAAAAACTGCTTCTCGGTTTTGCCGGGGCTGATCTGAAAGCGATGGAATTATTCGACAACTTCGGCCAGACCACTACGCTGTATTTTTCGCACCTTGAACGCAACCCCCAGATCTCACCTGCACAATTTCGCTTTACGCCGCCGGCAGGCGTTGATGTCATCAGCGACTAAGACTAATTTTCACAGCGTTTAGACTTTGGTGGACGATTTGTTTTCCATGAAGCACCAGATGCCTCTCGCCGAGGCGCTTCGTCCCGCGACACTGGATGAGGTGATCGGCCAGCAGCACCTGCTCGGTGCAGGCAAGCCGCTGCGTCTGGCGTTTGAGGCGCGCAAACTTCACTCGCTGATTCTCTGGGGGCCGCCCGGTGTCGGCAAGACAACGCTGGCGCGCTTGATGGCCGATGCCTTTGACGCCGAATTCATGGCGCTATCGGCGGTATTCTCCGGGGTCAAGGATATCCGTGAGGCAGTGACACGTGCTGAGTCGACCCGTGCGCAATATGGCCGGCCGACCATCCTCTTTGTCGATGAAGTGCATCGCTTCAACAAGGCGCAACAGGATGCCTTTCTACCCTACGTCGAAAGCGGGCTGCTGACGCTGGTCGGGGCGACCACCGAAAACCCGTCGTTCGAAGTGATTTCCGCGCTGCTTTCACGCGCCTCGGTTTACGTGCTCAACCCCCTGTCAGACGATGAGATGGGTGTGTTGTTTGAGCGCGCCTGTCGGCAGGCGCTGCAAGGCTTGAGTTTTGATGACGACGCCCGTTCCCGCCTGATTGGTCTGGCTGATGGGGATGCGCGCCGCTTGATCAATCTGTTGGAACAAACGCTTACCGCCGCGGCAACGGCGGATCTTTCTTTCATCGATGGCGCTTTCATCGATAACACGCTGGCCCAGAATCTGCGTCGCTTCGACAAGGGCGGTGAGGCCTTCTACGATCAGATTTCGGCCTTGCACAAATCAGTGCGCGGTTCAAATCCTGATGCCGCGCTGTACTGGTTCTGCCGCATGCTCGACGGTGGCGCTGACCCGCGTTATCTGGCGCGCCGCATCGTGCGCATGGCCTGGGAGGATATCGGCCTGGCTGACCCGCGTGCTGCACAGATCGCTGGTGAAGCGGCACAAACCTATGAACGCCTCGGCTCGCCGGAAGGCGAACTGGCGCTGGCTGAAGCCGTGCTCTATATGGCCATGGCGGCCAAATCGAATGCCGCTTACGTCGCGTATAATGCAGCGCGTGCTTTCATTGCCAAAGACGGTTCCCGGCCGGTTCCACTGCATCTGCGCAATGCACCGACCAAACTGATGAAGGAACTCGATTACGGCAAGGATTACCGTTACGCGCACAATGAGGCCGATGGCTATGCAGCAGGCGAGAGTTATTTCCCGGAGGGAATGCCGCCGGTGGATTGGTACCAGCCGGTCGGTCGCGGACTGGAAATAAAAATCGGCGAGAAACTTGCTCATCTGCGCGAGCTTGATCGCGACGCGCTGAAGTTTACAAAGAAATCAAAGAACTCTGAGGACTAACCATGCTTGATATCCAATTGCTGCGAACCAATATTGACGCCGTTTCCCAACGCCTGGCCACGCGTGGCTACACGCTCGATACGGCGGCCTTTCAGACACTCGAAGCCGAACGCAAGACGCTACAGACGCGTACGCAGGATTTGCAGGCCTCGCGCAACAGTCTCTCCAAACAGATTGGCATGCTCAAGGGCAAGGGTGAAGACGCCTCAGTAGTGATGGCCGAAGTCGCTGCGCTGAAAGAAGAGCTTGAGGCTAACGAGATTCGTCTCGGCGAGTTGCTCAAGGAGTTCGACGCCTTCGTAGCACTGATTCCCAACTTGCCGCATGACAGCGTACCGGTCGGCAAGTCCGAAGTCGATAATGTCGAAATCAAGCGCTGGGGAACGCCGCGCAGTTATGACTTTAAGGTCAAGGATCATGTTGATCTGGGCGAAGCGCTCGGTCAGCTCGATTTCGCGACGGCAGCCAAGATCGCCGGTGCGCGCTTCTCGCTGATGAAAGGCCCGTTGGCCCGGCTGCATCGCGCTATTGCCCAGTTCATGCTTGATGTGCATACCGAAGAACATGGCTACACCGAAGTCTATGCGCCGTATCTGGTTAATGCGGCCAGCCTGTTTGGCACCGGGCAGTTGCCGAAATTTGAGGCTGATCTGTTCAAGATTCTCCGCCCAGACGCCGAGCCGCTCTACCTGATTCCGACGGCCGAAGTGCCGGTGACCAACATTGTGCGCGATGAAATACTGGGTCAGGATGCGCTACCGCTCAAGCTGGTTTGCCACACGCCGTGTTTTCGTTCGGAGGCCGGTTCCTACGGCAAGGACACGCGTGGCATGATTCGCCAGCATCAGTTCGACAAGGTTGAGTTGGTGCAGATCGTCGCCGCCGAGAAGTCCAACGAGGCGCACGAAGAACTGACCGGTCACGCCGAGAAAATTCTCGAAAAGCTGGAGCTGCCCTACCGGCGTGTTGCGCTGTGCACCGGCGACATGGGGTTTTCATCGGCCAAGACCTATGATCTGGACGTCTGGTTACCGGCGCAGGATACCTACCGCGAAATTTCATCCTGCTCCAACTTCGAATCCTTCCAGGCGCGCCGCATGCAGGCGCGTTGCCGCAATGACAAAAACAAGACCGAGCTGGTGCATACGCTCAACGGATCCGGCCTGGCGGTAGGCCGTACGCTGGTGGCTATTGTTGAGAACTATCAGAATGCTGATGGCAGCATCGCCGTGCCAACTGCTTTGCGTTCGTATATGGGTGGTTTGGAGAAGATTTCAGCGCTTCACGGCAGGTAATTTTTTGCTGGCAGATGTATTGTCAGCCACTTTTT
The DNA here is from genome assembly GCA_031403915.1 of Betaproteobacteria bacterium. Classification (GTDB taxonomy): domain Bacteria; phylum Pseudomonadota; class Gammaproteobacteria; order Burkholderiales; family Rhodocyclaceae; genus Propionivibrio. The sequence goes on along the minus strand of JANNGP010000171.1, from coordinate 14,077 downwards.
CCATCGGGCTGTAAGGTCGCTCATAGCGCTTGAGGATGTCGACATAGACACGGATGTTCTCAGTCAGAATGACGGCCTCGCCCCCGCGCCCTTTGCCGGATTTCAGCCGGTTGTAGTACTCGGGCTTTGCCAGCAGCGGCAAAATCTTCTTCATTTCATACCAGGAGTCGGGGTCGGCCTTCTGCGATTTGGCAATGAAGCGAGCCGCATTAAGGTGCCCCATGCCCAGATTGTAGGCGGCGAGCGCCAACAGTAGCCTGTCGTGCTCGCCAATGCTTGCAGGAAGCGCATCGCGCAAGTCACCGAGGTATTGCGAACCGGCGCGGATGCTTTCAGCCGGATCGAGCCGGTTGCGCACACGCAGTAGGTCTGCCGTATCTTCAGTCAACATCATCATGCCGCGTACTCCCGTCGGGCTGGTCGCCAGGGGATCCCATTGTGATTCCTGATAAGCCAGTGCCGCCAGTAATCGCCAATCGATTCCCGTATTGATCTGTGCCGCCTGAAACAGCGCACGGTACCGGGGTAATACGGAATGCATACGTTCAATAAAACGCACACTGTCGGCTGGTTTCAGACGATCAACGTGGCCGAAGTAACGGTCTTTCAAACGTGCCAGTTCGCCATTTCTCTGCATGCGCTCAAGAAAACCGTCTGCCTTGGCTATCAGTTCAGGATCAATCCCCGGCGCAAAGAGCCAAACAATCGGCTGTACCTGCCCGATTTTAAGTGAGTCCTGAAGTTCAGGATAATAGTTGCTGCCAATATCGAAAACGGCATTGTTAACTAACGTGGCCTCATAGCGTTGCGTGGCAACACCCTCCATAAGGTCGAGTTCGCTGCGTTTTTTCTTGGCGGTAATGCTGATCTCCGGAACAATATCCTTGACGGCAAGCAGCGCTGCCTCCTGTCTGGAACCGGCAACAACATGTACCGTTTTGTGAGCCAGTTGTTCAATTTCCGTTATCGGCAGAGAGGCTTCGTGGGTAATCAGGACGTTGCGGCTCTGGAAATAGGGGGGGCTGCTCCGAATCTCAGGATCGTCGACTGGTATCTGCCATGCTGCTGCCATATGGGCTTTGCCGTTCTTCAAGCGATCCAGTATGTCGGCATCGCTGGCAGCTACAACGAATCGTATTGTTAGCCCAAGATCCTGTGCGAGCAAGCGGGCAAGATCGAAATCAAAGCCGGTGGCTTTGCCGGTGCCGTCAGTCGAGTAGGTGGTTGGCCCAACCCGTGTCAGGACAATCAGTTCTCGTGTCTGTTGCAGTGGCTGCCGGGTATCCTCGCCGCAGCCGGCAGCCAAAACTATGAAAATAGTCAGAAAGAAGTGATAGAAGACGTGGCGGAAGAAGCGCATCTGTCGGGCGGCCTGTGCTAAAATTCTGTCCCTGTCGGAGAGGTGGCAGAGTGGTCGATTGTACCTGACTCGAAATCAGGCGTACTGCAAGGTACCGTGGGTTCGAATCCCACCCTCTCCGCCAATTCGCAAGCAAAAAAGCGCTTTTTGAGGCGCTTTTTTGTTGTGCCCATCAATAAGCTCCTCAATTTCATGAGTGTTTGGCTGAGCATTGGTGTGTTGGTGGTGACAGCTTCGACATCTGAAACGACCGCCAACGGCTTGATTGTTTCGTAAATACGTCACATAGTTGCATTCGACGAATATATGGAACATACTTTCTCAACCATGCGCCACGACACCCATACCCAACGCGTCCTTGATCTGGCCAGCCAGAAGGGGATGCTACGTCCCGGCGATCTCGATGATATTGGAGCTCCCCGGGTGGTTCTTACGCGCATGACGGCCAGTGGCCTACTGGAAAAGGCTGGGCGTGGTATTTACCGGCTGCCTGGCAATCAAGGCTCCGAGCATGAGAGCCTGGCAACCATTGCAACCAAAGTGCCACAGGCGGTCTTCTGTCTGCTCACGGCCCTGCAGTTCCACGAACTGACCACCCAACTGCCACGTCAGGTATGGATTGCCATGCCGCGTGGTAGCCATACGCCGAAGATCGACTACCCGCCGGTCAAGATGGTTCAGTTTGCGGGTGACGCCTACTCTGACGGGATTGAAATTGTTGAGCGGGATCGGGTCAAGCTGCGGGTTTACTGCGTGGCCAAGACCGTCGCCGACTGCTTCAAGCACCGCAACAAGATCGGACTCGACGTCGCGCTGGAAGCGCTGAAAGATGCACGCGCAAAGAAAATGGCCTCGGCCGATGACCTCTGGCGTTTCGCCAAAATTTGCCGGGTTGCCAACGTGATGCGCCCGTATCTCGAAGTGGTGGAATGAACAAGGATCTCGCCGCATCGGTACGGGCACGGTTGCTGAACGTCGCCAAAGCCCAGGGCGTGGACTTCAACCAAGTGCTGGTGCGCTTTGCCCTGGAGCGAATCCTCTACCGGCTGAGCCAGTCGGCGCACGCCGATCACTTTTTGCTCAAGGGCGCATTGCTGTTCACGCTCTGGTACGACATGCCACACCGCACCACACGCGATGTTGATCTGCTTGGCTTCGGGCCAAGCGACCTCGAGTCAATCGCGCAGACATTTCGTGACATCGCCAGTGTTGAGGTTGAGGACGGCATCGTCTTTGATCCAGCAACGGTCAGCGTCGAAGAGATTCGCAAGGATGCGGGATACGCCGGCGCTCGGGTGTTGATCACGGGTGAAATTGCCAAGGCACGGTGCAAGACGCAGATCGACATCGGGTTTGGTGATGCGGTCACACCTGGCCCGGTTCACGCCGTCTACCCTGTGCTGATTGCGGATCTACCGGTGCCTCGGCTGCGAACATACCCCGTCTATACCGTCATCGCGGAAAAGCTGCATGCCATCGCCTTGCTTGGCATGACCAACAGTCGGATGAAGGATTATCTGGATCTGTGGGTGTTGCTCGACCGTGAGAAACTGGATGCCAATACACTCGTTCGGGCGATCACCGCGACATTCATTCGGCGTGGCATGCTCGTTCCGGCAATCTTGCCCGTGGGCCTGACGGATGAGTTCGCGACCGACTCAGCACGCAAGGCTATGTGGAAAACGTTCCTGAAGAAGAATGAAATCGCCGATAAGCCACTATCCGACGTGGTGACAAAACTTCGGTTAATACTTGAGCCGGCACTTGTTCTGGCTGCAGCATCCCCGGCCACGGCAGACTTGGTCGACGTCGATAAGCAGGACGTTTCGTAGGCTTCGATATTGACCAGTCGATACAGAATACGCCCCTGCAGTTTCAGAAATATGGCGCCGATCACTTCGCTACGCCAGCGCTCAAGGGTCACCTCACTGACATCCCGTCACTGATCGGGTGCTATTGGGTGAACCGTTCGGCAAACCCCGGCCCATGCCGGCCAAAATTTGCGATTGACGGCTGCGTTCAGCGTAACCATACTCCGTATAAGCTAATTAGATTTCTTATCCTAAGGACGCTGTATCCGGGGGGTTCTGAGAGCTCCTACTTCCATCCGTCTGTTAGTTGATAAGAGCCGTGAGCGTTATGTCGCGTATGGCTTAAATGTGAGTGTGCCAATGAATACTCCCCGGGTACCGGAAGCGCTCGACAACTACGAACCTTCAGGTTCCGTAGTCAAGACAAGTTTTTATAGTCTGCTTCTCGACTTCGTTTCCAGTGACCGGGAGTTTCTTGGAAAATAAAGAATGAAAGAAATTGCTCTTATCGCGCCGATGGCGTCCATGCTCGACGTCGCTCGGCGTGTGCTTGTTGATTATGATTACGACAACATCGAAGTCCTTGAGGGTAATCTTGAGACAGGTGTTGAAGAGGCCAGGCGAGCCATCAATGCCGGGGCGAAGGTCATCATTTCTCGCGGCGGGACGTACAAAGCGATCAAAGCGGAGTTTGAAATTCCGGTTGTCGAGGTGAAGGTTACTGCGTTTGATCTGATTGAAGGTTTTAAGGCGGTGAAGCAGTCAGGGGAGTCTGGCGCTATTGGTGTTATTGGGTACGAAAATATTATTTTAGGCGCAGATATTGTTGCTGAAGTAATGGGCTTGAAAGCGTTTTGTTACAAGATGAGCGGCCAGAGTGGTTTGACCGCAGAAGTGGACAGGCTGATACAGCAAGGGGTCCGGGTGTTTCTTGGTGACGCTAACGTACAAGATGCTACCAGGCGATATGGCTGTCTCTCCGTAGTTATTGAATCAGGGCCGCAGGCGATGCAAATTGCCTTTGAGAATGCAAGAGCAACCTTGCTTGAGACGCGGGAGGAAGAACGTACACTTCAGGTGAGTAAGGCCAACAAGGAACTGACGCAGGCGGTTGAGACGCTCAAGCGCACACAGTCGATTCTGGTCGAGACCGAGAAAATCGCGTCCTTGGGCCGTCTGGTGGCGGGTGTGGCGCACGAACTCAATACGCCGATCGGCAACGCGCTGATCGTGATCAGCGGTGGCGACGACCTTGACAAAGAGGTCTACGATGCCGTTGTTTCGGGTCAGGTTCGCAAGAGCCAGATCGTTGCTTATATCGAACGGATGCGTGAAGGTCGCAAGATCGCTTCACGCAGCCTGATGCGGGCGGCCGAGATCATCCAGGACTTCAAGCAACTGTCGGTCGACCAAACCAGTGCCATGCGTCGGTCATTCGATCTGTACAAGGTTGTTGATGAGATGTTGAGTAGCCTGCGGCCACGTTACAAGCATACCCCCTATATCATTGAGGCTGATCTGGAAGCCGGTATCCTGATGGACAGTTACCCCGGCCCATTGGGACAGGTGCTGACCAACATTGCCATGAATGCGCTGGCGCATGCTTTCGAGGGGCGAGATACGGGCGTATTCAGGATCATCGCCCGCCGGCTTGACGATGCCACGGTCAGTATCGTCTGCTCGGACGATGGCGTGGGCATGGACGAAGAGACTTTGCACAAGGTCTATGACCCCTTCTTTTCGACCAAGATGGGACAGGGCGGCTCCGGGTTGGGGCTGCACATCGTGCATACGCTCGTGACCGGCCTGCTTAACGGCCAGATCGAGGTGCGTAGCCAGCCCGGGCAGGGAACCTGCTTCAGCATTGTATTGCCCTGCGTTTTGAGCGCTATCGCACGTTCCCATTGATTTAGTTGGCTCGGTGCAGTTCATCGCTCTGGCAAGTGTTGAGCTTGCCAGTGTCAATGTGTCCGCCGGGGTTGGCGGCGCGGTCATGCCGTGGCCTGCCGAGGTGACGAGTAAACTACCCTAAAACAGTGTCGTTAAGCGCAGCCAGGCATCGGGAAGCATGTTGACGATTTTCGCCTCCAGCCACTTGTCCGCGCCGGTGAGGATGGCGATGCCAGCCAGCAGGATGAGCAGGCCGAAACCTTTCTTGATGCCATCGATGTTGCCAAGCACAAGCGTGCGCGCCTTGGAAAATCCGCTGCGTGACGCGTAGGCTACTGCCACGAGCGGGATCGCCGCACCCAAGCCGAATAGACCGAGGATTATGGCGCCGCGCCCGGCACCGCCTTCAGTAGCCACCAGCGTCAGCGCCGAGGCAAGCAGCGGCCCCGAGCAGGGGCTCCACACCAGCCCGAGCGTTGCGCCCAGCAGCAAAGCGCCCGTTAGCGAGCCGCTGTTCAATTGGGTCGACGCGTTGTTGGCAGAACTGGCGATCGGCATCATCCATTCGGTGAAGCGCCGGTTGAGTGCCGGGATAAGCATGACGAAGCCGAAGGCGATCAGCAGCAGGGCGCCGAAGATGCGCACGTGATCCGGGTCGATGCCCAGTGCCGGGCCGAGTGCGCCGAGAAACAGCCCGATCAGCGCAAACGAGCCGGCCATGCCGACCCCCATGGCGACCGGCGCAAAGCGATTGCCCTGTACGGCACCGCCGACCACCAGCGGCAGCAGCGGGAAAACGCAGGGCGAGAGGGTAGTCAGGCTGCCGGCGGCGACAGACAAGCCGATATGGCTAAGGGAGATGGGTTCCATTCACCCTCACTTGGCCGATTCGAGCGCGGCGCGCAACTTGCCGGCATCGGTTTCGCCACCTGAGCGTGCCTTTTCGGTCTTGCCGCGATAGACGATAAGTGTGGATTGGCTGCGCACGTTGAGGGTGCGTTTCAATTCCCTTTCCTTGTCGTAGTCCACGACAAGCAGTGTGCCGGGAACGCTGGCGTCACCTTGCCATTGCTTGAATACAGCTTCCTGTGCGCGGCAGGTGGGGCACCAGTCGGCGTGAAAGTGCAGCGACACCGCGCGGCCGGCGGCCTGTTCGGTTTCCAGCGCCTGTGCTGAATAGGACTTGATGTCGAGCGCGGCGGCGCTGCCGGCAATGAGAAAGGCGGTAACAGCAATAAGGTACTTGATCACGGGAGTCTCCTTGTTCGTTGAGTCGGGCGTAAGCAATGTGCCGCTATGTATTGGTCGCCCGGAATCGTAAAACCTTACACCGCTCATGGAACCAATTTCACTACCCCTTGACTAATAATAAGTATGTGCTAATATAGTGATGTACAAACTTCATTTTAAAGGAGAACAAAATGCTTCGATTTGATATAAAACCTGTTGATTCAAATGCTTACAGATTTGTCGCCACCATGAGTTTCGCGATTGCCGCGATCTATCTCTTTACGCCCTACAAGTGGGTCGCCTTTATTCTGGCTTTCGGCGGCTTTTTGCGCGGCTTTGTATCGCCGCACAAGTGTGCTTCCTACAAGCTGTTTGAGAAGGTCACGGCAGGTATGCATCTGGTGAAGAAGGTCAATGCCGGCTCCAAGATGTTTGCTGACAAAATTGCCGCGGTTGCCGGCACCGTTATGGGCGTGACCTGGCTGCTCGGGTCAGACATGGGCAATATTCCGGCCACACTGATCCTGATCTTTGCCTTCCTTGATCTGGCAACTGGCTTTTGTGCAGCGTGCTGGGCCTATGGCGCGTGGTACAAGATACGCGGCACCTAAGCACTAACACTGACCTCTGCTGTGCCGAGCGGGTAGATGGGTCTGCTGGATTGATATTTGGATTGCTTGCTTTTACGGATGACCACTTTTCGCAAGTTGTCCGAGCATGGTGGCAATGCCATCCAGATGAAGCGCCGGGGCGATGTGATCGGCAATCGCCTTGAGCTCTGGGTGACCGTTATCCATGGCTATGCCAAGGCCAACGCCCTGAAGCATCTGCATATCGTTCAAGCCGTCACCGAAGGCAATGGCATCTTCGGCGCGAAATCCTGTCTGTTCAAGCACCCACTGACAGCCTGTCCATTTATTGACCCCGGCCGGCATCACGTCAACCCCGGTTTTGTTCCAGCGCACAAAATCAAACTCGGGGAAGTCGGCAATAAGCACCGGCCAGTAAGAGCTGTCGAGCGCCTCGTCGAAGAACAGCCAGGCTTGATGGACTGCCTCGCGCCGATAGAAAGGGTCGTTGGTCTGCCAGGGCAGATTGACGCTGTCGAGCGCAATTGTCGTTGCCGGAACGGCTTCATTGATGTAGCCGATAACACCCTGGTTGGCACCGTAGGGGTGGCCCTGTGTTGCCATACGATCGAACAGGCGGTCGAGTGCGGCCGGGTCGAGCGTGCGCGAATAGACCTCGGCATGGTGCCGGTGAATGCGCGCGCCGTTTTGGGTGATGACGTAATCGGGGTCAAACGGCTCGACAACCGGCTCGGCGTGGCCGTAGCTGCGCCCGGTGGCGACGACGACCATGTGGCCGGCCTGATGCAGCCGGGCGATGGCCGCAGTCGCCGAATTGGGGATGGTGTGGGTGCGGTGGTCGAGCAGGGTGTTGTCAATATCGAAGAAAAAGATACGTTTCATTGTCATCACACCATCTTTTGTCCGTGCTCGCGTGAATCGTGGAAGCCGACCTTGGTCCATTTTTCGCGCGTCACATCGAGGTTGTAGCGGGTGCTGGCCAGATACACGAGGTTACCGTCCACGTCTTTGGCCATGCGGTGCTGCTGTTCGCGCTCAAAGTTGCGGCGTGTCAGGTCGTCGGGGAAGGTCAGCCAGCGTGCGGTGTTGATATCGGCGGGTTCAAAAATGGCGTCAACCTTGTATTCGGTTTGCAGACGCTGGGCGACTACTTCGAACTGCAGGGTGCCCACCGCACCGAGCAGCAAGGCACCCGTGGCCAGATTTTCAAAAACCTGAATCGCGCCTTCTTCACCGAGTTCCTGCAAGCCCTTCTGCAGTTGCTTGCTTTTGAGCGGGTCGCGCAGGCGCGCGACACGAAAAAGCTCAGGCGAGAAGTAGGGAATGCCTTTGAAACCCAGCGTTTCGCCCTCGGTGAGCGTATCGCCGATGTGCAACTGGCCGTGATTGTGGATGCCGATGATGTCGCCGGCGACCGCATCATCCATCAGCACGCGCTCGTTGGCCATGAAGGTCAACGCGTTGGCCAACTTCATTTCACGATCCATACGCACATGGCGTACTTTCATGCCCGAGGTATAACGGCCGGAACAGACGCGGAAAAAGGCAATACGGTCGCGGTGCTTGGGGTCCATATTGGCCTGGATCTTGAACACGAAACCGGTGAAGGCCGGTTCGGCCGGTTGCACGAGACGTTCGCCACCATCACGTTCTTGCGGCGGCGGTGCCCAATCGATCAGCGCCTGCAGAATTTCCTGGACGCCAAAGTTGTTGATCCCGGAACCGAAAAAGACCGGCGACTGCAGACCGGCCAGAAAATCGACGAGGTCGAAGGGGCAGCTCGCACTCTGGATCAGATCGACGTCGTCGCGTAGCTTGCCGACTTCCAGCGGGAATTGCTGGTCGAGTATCGGATTGTTGATGCCGTCAAGTTTTTCAGAGTCGACACGCCGTTCCTCGCCGGGAGAAAAGCGCAACAGGCTGTCGCTTTGCAGGTGATAAACGCCGCGGAAGGTCTTGCCCATGCCGATCGGCCAGGTGATCGGCGCGCACTCGATGTTGAGTACCGATTCGATTTCTTCGAGCAGTTCAAAGGGTTCGCGAACTTCGCGGTCGAGTTTGTTAACGAAGGTAATGATCGGCGTATTGCGCATGCGGCAGACGTTGATCAGCATGATCGTCTGTGCTTCAACGCCCTTGGCCGCATCGATCACCATGACGGCCGCATCGACAGCAGTCAGCACCCGGTAAGTATCTTCCGAGAAGTCTTCGTGTCCCGGTGTGTCGAGCAGGTTAACCGTGTGGCCCTGATACTCGAACTGCATCACCGAGCTGGTGACTGAGATGCCGCGCTGCTTCTCGACCTCCATCCAGTCAGAGGTTGCGTGGCGCGCGCTCTTGCGGCTTTTGACCGTACCCGCAAGTTGAATCGCGCCGCCAAAAAGCAGCAATTTCTCCGTGAGGGTGGTTTTGCCCGCGTCCGGGTGCGAGATGATCGCGAAGGTGCGCCGTTTGGCGACGTCACGCAGAATTTCTGGCGGAAAAGCGGTTGAAGCGGGCGTGGAACTCATTACAGGACTTTCAACGGCAAAAAACGCAAGGGGCGAAGTATACCGAAGAAGCCGTTTGGACGCTCCTTCTATTCGAGCTGAAGCGCGATGTAAAGCAGTGGCCGATCATCCGTATTGTCCAGAACCAGGCCGTTAATCTCACTTATCATGTGTGCTGCCGTGCGACGGATAAGGTAGCATCGACAAAAGTGCAATTTTTCATGAAGGGTGCGCTTTTTTACTTGGAGGGCGATGCGATGAAAGAGTACACAGGGGCCTGCCAATGCGGTGCGATCCGCTTCTCGTTCAAAGAGCCAGACACCATCGAGCGCGGCCTGCGCTGCAACTGCTCGATATGCCGACGCAAAAGCGCCACCATGAGCCAGCAGGCGATTGCGCCGGAGGATATTCGGATTGCGGTTGAGGGCGATGCGCTGGGCACCTACACCTTTGGCGACGGGATTGCCAAACACCATTTCTGCAAGGTCTGCGGCATTTACCCCTTCCATCAGACCAAGCGCCAGCCCGGTTGGTATCGGGTCAATCTCGGCTGCGTCGACGGTGTGGATGTGCTGACGCTGCCCTACGATGTGTTCGACGGGGCGTCCTTGTAGATCAACGTTTTTTGGCCAGAAAGCGATCCAGATGGCCGGCGAAGGCCTTGCTCTCGCTCTGGCTCATCGGCGGCGGGCCGCCAGTCTGCACGCCGCTGGCACGCAGGTTATCCATGAAGTCGCGCATGTTAAGTAATGGCCGGATGTTGGCGGCGGAATACCATTCGCCGCGATGGCTCAATACGTGCGAGCCTTTGTCGATTAGTTCAGCGGCCAGCGGCAGGTCGCTGGTAATCACCAGATCACCCGCTGAAGCGCGCTTCACGATCTCGTTGTCGGCGACATCAAAGCCGGCGGAAACCTGAATGCTTGTGATGAAGGGCGAGGGCGGTACGTGCAGTGTCTGGTTGGCCACCAGCGTTAGCGGAATTTTGGTGCGCGTTGACGCACGAAAGAGGATGTCCTTGATTACCTTGGGGCAGGCGTCGGCGTCGACCCAGATGTGCATCAGATCAGTCCGCGCTGCTTGAGTTCGTCTTTCAGCCAGGCGTAGCAGATGGGCGCGGCGACGAGTCCGGCAAGGCCGAAGGCGCTTTCCATGATCAACATGGCCGCGAGCAACTCCCACGCTTTGGCGCTGATCTGGGTGCCGACGATACGTGCATTGAGGAAATATTCCAGCTTGTGGATGACGACAAGAAAGCCCAGTGAAGACATCGCAACCGCTGGCGAATGTGCGAGGCTGACAATAACGATCACGGTGTTCGAGATCAGATTGCCAATCACCGGCAGCAGACCCGTCACAAAGGTGACGACTATCATGGTCTTGGTGAGAGGCAGAGAGACACCAAAAAGTGGCAGCGCAACGGCAAGATAAATGGCGGTAAACAGGGTGTTGATCGCCGAGATACGCACCTGCGCAAAGACGATGCGGCGGAAGGCTTCGCCCAGACGGAACATGCGTGCAGCCAGTGCCTGGGCAAGCGGGCCACGGCTTTCCGTATCCCAGGCTTCGTGCAGGGATACGAGGGCGCCGATGACCATGCCGATCAACATGCGTGCCAAGGTATGGCCGGTCTCCTTGCCGATGCGCTGCAGGTCGGCGGCGTGTTGGCGTAGCCACTCACCGAGGTGTTCACTGATGCCGATAGCGCTGTCTGGAAAAAATTCGGCCAGCCAAGGCGGCAACATTGAGCGTGAGCTTTCCAGTATCTCGGCCATTTTTCCGAGCAGCGCAGAGAGGCTGCCACCCTCGCTGCGCATGAAGGCGATGATGCCGAAACCCGCTGCGCTGACCAGGCCGATGACCAGTAGTGCGACAAAGCCAACAGCCAAACCTTTAGCACGCCGGGTCGACAGGCGCCGGGCAAAAAAAGGAACAAGTGTGTGGATCAGCTCGTAGACCAGCAGGCCGGCGATCAGCGCGGATAGCATGTGGAACTGGAGAATATAAAACACACCGAATACGGCCAGTATCCAGGCGGTGTATTCGTGGGTGGTGGGTTTGTTCATGCGCTTGTCAATCATTGAAGAAGTAGTTAACCACAACGACACAACGCTCACGACGATATTCAATACCGCATTGTATTTGACAGATGCTATGTCGAGTGGTGAATGGAAAACAGAAAAACCAAGATTCTACGTTGTGCTCGTTGTGTCGTTGTGGTTAAACCCGGCTCAATTGCACCAATCCAGGACGCCAAGCCCCGCGGCGTGACCGCTGGCAAAGCAGCCGGTGAGCAGATAGCCGCCGGTTGGCGCTTCCCAGTCCAGCATTTCGCCCGCACAGAACACGCCGGGCAGTTCGCGCAGCATCAGGTGTTCGTTGATCGCTTCGAATGGCACGCCGCCGGCCGTGCTGATCGCCTCGTCGATCGGGCGCGGTGCAACCAGACGCAGCGGCAGTGCCTTGATAGCCGCAGCGAGTTGCTTCGGATCAGCGATTGTTTCGCGCGGCAGGCATTCGTGCAACAGGGCGACCTTGACGCCCTTGAGGCCGAGGCGGCTTTGCAGGTGGCTGGAGAGCGAACGCGAGCCGCGCGGATGCGCCACGTCATTCATCACGCGCTGCGCGTCGTGGCCGGGCAGCAGATCAAGCAACAGCGTGGCTTCTCCGCTGGTTTCGATGGCGTCGCGCAACGGCGCAGAGAGTGCGTAGATGAGACCGCCTTCAACACCGCTCTCGGTGATCACGAATTCGCCTGGCTTGCGGTGTAGTGTGCCGTTGATGTCGGTGAAGGTGGCCGCTACCGGCTTGACCGGCTGGCCGGCAAACTTCTCGCGCAGATGTGCGCTCCAGGCAACATCGAAGCCGCAGTTAGACGGGCGCAGCGGGGCAACTTCGACACCGGCCGCTTCGAGCAGGGCGACCCATTGCCCGTCTGAACCGAGCTTGGACCAACTGCCACCGCCGAGCGCCAGCACCACGGCGTCCGCTTCAATCGTCTTCTCGCCATCGGGAGCGGCGAAACGTAGCGCGTAGCCTTGGACGGTTTTGTCGACTCCGCACCAGCGATGCCGCACATGGAAGCGCACGCCGGCTGCGCGCAGGCGGTGCAGCCATGCCCGCAGTAGCGGTGCGGCTTTCATTTCGGTCGGGAAAACGCGCCCCGAGGTGCCGACAAAGGTTTCAATGCCCAACCCGTGAATCCAGTCGCGCAGTGCCTCGGGGCCGAAGGCGTCGAGCAGCGGCGACATATGATTTTGCCGCGAGCCGTAGCGGGCGCGAAATGCGTCCTCTGCTTCCGAGTGCGTGATGTTCATGCCGCCCTTGCCGGCGATCAGGAACTTGCGGCCGAGCGATGGCATCGCATCGTAAAGATCGACCTGTACGCCGGCGAGACTCAGCACCTCGGCGGCCATCAACCCGGCCGGGCCGCCCCCGATGATGGCGACGGATTGGGTGCTGCTCATCTCGCCACCTGTGGTGTTATGGCTAAATCGCTCGCAACAAGCGCATTACGGGCTGGTTTCATGACGATCATTTTAGTGGCTGATGCAAAACATCCGGGAAAAATGTTGGGTATCCGGATTATTGGGTGGGCACCGTGGTTTGTAGAAATATTCGTAATCCAAGACTGAAATGATGTTGTGCGTTGCGGTAGCATGAAGGCATAATTGTGAAACGGCAGAGATCGGCCAGAAGCCGCCCCACGAATAATTGACCAAAAGCAGTCATTGCCGCTCAATACAACTAATGCAATAATCATAAATCAGTATTGTGTCTATTTTATCTGCGCCCCCCAAAGGAGAGCCCGATATGCAACGCGTAATTATTTACCTTTGCTTCATGCTTGCCCAAATTTCGCCCGCCCTTGCCCAATCTTCTCCAGTGAATAAGCCAGATATCAAGGTCGGGGATCGATGGAAGTATCAAGTTACGAATATTTACAACAACCAAGTAACTTCAAAATTCGAGCAGAAAATCACCAATGTTAACGGAGATGAAATCAAACTCGACCAGACGACGTTTTCCAGTCCTGAAGACAGCGCTGGTAGAGTAGCTTCCCGCGATGCCAATCGGGCGACGTGGACATTCCCAGATCGCCGCATCTTCGAGGGTAGCTATGTGTTCTTGGATTTTCCTCTAGAAGTTGGTAAAACATGGAAAAACGAATACCAGAGAAATCGCAATGAGGGGGGAGGAACTACAGCTTTTAGTTCGCCGGTCAAGGTTGAAGGGTGGGAGGAAGTTGAAGTACCTGCCGGCAAGTTCAAGGCATTAAAGGTGGTGCACTCTGGCTTCTACAACTCCAAAACAAATACGGGAGCATGGACAGGAAGATCGGAGGAAACTGTTTGGTACTCGCCTGATGTGAAGAAATTTGTAAAGTCAGTTTATCTGGATCCCGGTGGCGATCAAAGGCGCACTGAACTTGTTGAATACGAGGTCAAGTAAGCCGATACTCAAGATGCCCATTACGCCACTATGCGTCTCCAATTTATTTGGGGGCTTCCCGGATTGCGTCAACTTTCCTAGCAGACAAATCGCTCAAACCTTTCTTCATGGTAATTTCCTCAGGTAAACCCCCGGCTCTGCCGGGGGACTCAGCAAGGTTTGACCTTTGCGGCGGTCGATAAGGTGTTTGAAGCTGTGGTTGAATCAATGATAACGACGGTGCGGAGTGGTCTACGCAAGTTATGCAAGTGTTGA
>JANNGP010000170.1:0-3540 GCA_031403915.1 Betaproteobacteria bacterium | reverse complement strand
CGGCGAGATGGATGACAACCCCGGCACCTTTCCCGTCCAGAGTCAGCGCCTCTACCAAGCGCTGGCCGGCACCGGCGGCAATGTCCGTTATGTGACGCTGCCGTTCGAGTCACATGGCTACGCGGCGCGTGAGTCGCAGGGTCATGTCTTGCGGGAGATGAGCGATTGGATGAAGCGGCAGACGCGTGATCCGCGCGAGGGCCCTGCGGGGCCGTAGCGCCCGCTTGGCGTTCGCCCTTTCGCTTCAAACGGACAAGTATGGCGATTGCAGTTCGGGTGTCCGCTGATGGTGCTAGAGCGGAGAGCCACACCTCCAGGGCCACGCGCCTGTGTTTGGCATAGAGGAAGGCCTACCGTTCCTATCATTCTGCGGTTGGAACGGCAAGACATGAAATTGGCGCGATGCGCCGGCTCAACTACCCGCTCAGAAAATGGCTCGGATACATTGCAGTACGGCGAGGCACTTGGACAGGATCCGTAAATGCATGATCATGAGGTATCAATTCAGACTTGAATCTGCAGACGATTTGGAAAATCTTACGAATAGGTGCTGTTTTCATGATTGATAAGACCGAAGTCCGACTAAGTTCTTTTTGATCTGTGTTCTAGGGCCCCAAGTACACTGCAAATGTCCTCAAAGCAGCAGTACGAGTACGAACGTCCGCAGAAAACTCCTGAAGCTCACTTATTTCTTGAAGTTAAAAATCCCCGAACTAAGCATGGCGACGCAGCGAGAGTTCGCGGATTTTTGATTCCATCAAAGTTAAGTCTAAAGCGCCGGCACTGAAGCGGAGAGCGGTGCTGGGCAAGCTTCTTTCACTTACAAGGCAATAGGAGAAATCATGCTTGCAAACATCAAAGGGCTTGTTGACCGTTTGGAGCTTTCGCAAGCCAAGGCAATGATGCCGTTGTTTGAGGCTATATCGAACGCAATCGATGCGATTGAAGAACACGGTGATGGATTCACAGGCCACTCAATTCGCATTCGCCTTGTCGCCACGCACGACCTTGCCCACCAAGGCGGAGATGAAGTGCTCATCTTTGACGGGTTTGATATTTCGGACGACGGCATTGGTTTTGATGATAGAAATCTCGCATCTTTTCAGGAAGCACATACTCTTTCCAAAGTCAAAGTTGGGGGTAAAGGTGTTGGGCGTTTTACCTTCCTGAAGGTCTTCTCTAACGTCCACATTCGTAGCGTCTTTCAGCGGAAGGCTGAAACCTTACTGCGTGAATTTGACTTCTCTGTCGCTGACGAGTTAAAAGGCGCGGATAAAGTTACTCAAGTAAATGAGGTACGGGGTACTGCACTATCAATGCGGGGCATGGATGGGAAGTTCAAAGGTGGTTGGCCGCATGACCCTGCAATCATTGCTGAGCGAGTCCTTGCGCATTTCCTAATTCGATTCGCGGCGCGTTCTTGCCCTCCAATGACGTTGGAGTCACCAGGACTTGCTCCAATTGATTTACATAAGCTGTTTGAAACAACTGTCCTGAATCACATTGAGGAAAGATTCTTTGATGTATCGGGGCACACCTTTGCACTTCAGGCCTACAGGCATCGGGATGGTCGTTCGCGGCACGATCTTCATTTGTGCGCAAATGGACGAGAGGTCACAACTAATAAATTGCGTGACTTGTTGCCAGAACTGCCTGAGAAGTTGCTGGACGCAGACCAAGAGCCTTACACGCTGATTGTCTTGGTCACTGGTGAATACCTCGACGACCATGCAAATCAAGAGCGCACTCGGTTTTCTTTCCAAATAGATGATGAGCCCGACATTGATGAAACGCTTGTATCTCGGCAATCGCTTAATCGTGGAATCACAGACACACTGCGTCCTCTTCTTGCTGGCGACCTGCAATCTACCAATGAGGAAAAGCGTTCGCAAATCGAAAAATTTGTAGAACAAGCGCCCGAGTATCGCGCGCTTACGCATCCCCGCTACAAGGAATTAATCGAGCAGCGAATTCAGCCTGGCTTAACGGTTGAAAAACTTGACGAGGCGCTACTCCATGTAAAGCGTGACGTCGAGGATTCTGTGCGCAAAGAAGCTCGGCATGTGGCCGCGCTGTTTGAAACCGAAACTTTTGAACAGTATCAGGAACGATTTCAAGTTGTTGCTGAACAGGCCAATGAGATTGGAAAAGCGCAACTGGCAGCTTATGTGGCTCACCGCCGAACCATTCTTGATCTTGTAAGTAAAAGTCTCAAAAAGGTCCGTGTCGATGCGAAATATCCTTTTGAGCGTGTTCTACATAAAATGATTTTTCCAATGGGCGCTACTTCAAAGGATATATTCTTTGAGCAGCAAAACCTATGGATTATAGATGAACGACTTTGTTATCACACTCTGCTTACGTCGGACAAAAAGCTCAACAGCGTGCCAGGCCTAAAAGGCACATCAGGGAAAGAGCCAGATATTTTTGCGTTTTTTTATGACACGCCAATTGGAGTTGCCGAATCTGATAATTTGCCAAGCGGCGGCGTCATTATTATCGAGTTCAAGCGTCCAGGGCGAGATGACTATGAAAAAGACCCGGCAGACCAAATCATTCAGCGCTTCAGAGAAATCTGTGATGGCAATGTGAGCGATATTGACGGGCGGCAAATCAATCCTGCGAATCTTCGATTCACCGGCTACCTTATTGCAGACCTGAAGCCATCGTTGCGTAGGCAGGTCTATGGACGCTATCACTGTACGGCAGATAACGATGGATACTTCTTCAACCTTGCCGCTGGGAATGGATGCATAGAGATCATTTCCTACGACAAGTTGGTCAAAGATGCAGAACGACGCAACCGTATATTGTTCGATAAACTTGGACTACACAAACAGTAGGTAATGGTGCTGCCAGAAAGTACCAGGTATGTGGAGCAAAGAAGCTGCTTGTTCGCACAATATTTAGTTTGGCAAGGTGGTGTAGTGCCTCACCTGCGGTGGTGCACCACGCCGGCCGGTGGTTTCAGCGCTAGCGGCGTGGCCTGTGGCCGTGTGATGTCGGCCAGCATCAAGTAAACGCTGACCAGGCTCTAGCGACGCGATTTCTTCCATTAGGTCTGCGGCGTCTTCGCGCACCAGCTCCGAGAAGTGCTCGCAGGCAAGCGAGAAACTGCTCATCCAAAGGAACATCACCTCGGAAGGGTCAATGATTGCCGACCCAGTTCTCGACGTTCAGGCCTGGAAACTGCAGAAAATCAGCCTCGTTGTTCGTCACCAGCGTGACGCCCATGGCGATGGCGTGGGCCGCGATCAATTTGTCGAGGGCGTTCTTGTTGCGTTCACGATTGGCGGCCCGCAGGGGTCCGTAGGCGCGTGCGGCCCCGGCCTCAAACGGGGCAACGATCAGGTCTTCGAATAGATGATCCAGCGCCGCCCGATTGCTTGCCTGATCGGGGCCGGAGCAGGCGACGCCGAACTCAAGCTCGGCCGAGGTAATGGCCGAAATGACGACGTCGCCCACAAAGCACTCGGCAAAGCGCGCGCCAACCTCGGGCGGCTGGTGCTTCATCAGGTAAATGCAGATATTGGTGTCGAG
>JANNGP010000169.1:0-11446 GCA_031403915.1 Betaproteobacteria bacterium | reverse complement strand
GACACTCCGGGGGGCAATTTGAAGTTAGAATTCTGCTTCGCCTTCAAGGAGAGTTCCGATGCCTTACGTCTTTGCCCGTGCCTGTCTTTCTGCATTTGCCCTGTTTGGAATATCCCTGTCCGCCTCCGCAGGTGAGCTGGTCATGGTTGCCGGCATTCCGCTTGATTTCATACTGTTTGCGCTGACCCTGCTCGGTGTCGCGCTCTTCCACGGGCAGACGCTATACGTCGCGCTGACTGGCCTTGCCACTATCACGCTCTACAAGCTTGCGTTTACGGGCTTCAAGACGGGTGACGGCCTTGCTGGATTGGGCGGGCACTTTGCGCATGAATGGGTCGTTCTGGCCAACCTGTTCTGCCTGCTGATGGGTTTTGCCCTGCTCTCCCGACACTTTGAAAAGAGCCACGTCCCGGTAATACTGCCCAAGTACCTGCCGGATGATTGGAAAGGCGCCTTCGTGATGCTGGTCATGGTGTTCGTGCTATCCAGCTTCCTTGACAACATTGCCGCCGCCTTGATCGGGGGTGCCATGGCGCACCAGTTGTTCAAAGGCAAGGTGCATGTCGGGTACCTCGCGGCTATCGTAGCGGCCTCCAACGCCGGTGGCTCCGGCTCGGTGGTCGGTGACACCACGACCACGATGATGTGGATCGATGGCGTCAGCCCGATCTCCGTGTTTGATGCCTATGTAGCCGCCGTGCCTGCTCTCTGCATCACGGCCTATTTTGGAGCCAAACAACAACACGCCTATTCGCCGATCCTCAAGCATGCCCACGAAGGCACAAAGGTCGACAAAGCTCGGGTTGGTATCGTTGCCCTAATCCTGATTTTCGCTATCACGGCCAATGTGGTCATCAATGTGAAGTTTAATCACTTGGCTGACCTCTTTCCCTTCATCGGGGTTGCCGTGTGGTTCGCGATCTTCCTGTCAGTGCCGGTGCGCCGCCCGGACTGGGAAATCCTGCCTGAAACATTCAAGGGAACGATTTTCCTGCTCTCGCTGGTTACCAGTGCATCAATGATGCCGGTAGAAAAACTACCCACAGCATCTGCGATGGCGGCACTGAGTCTTGGTTTTGTTTCAGCGGTCTTTGACAACATTCCGCTCACCGCACTGGCGCTTAAACAGGGCGGTTACGATTGGGGCTTTTTGGCTTACGCCGTCGGCTTTGGCGGTTCGATGATCTGGTTTGGTTCGTCAGCCGGTGTCGCGCTTTCCAATATGTATCCGGAAGCCAAGTCGGTCGGCAACTGGCTCAAGCACGGCTGGCATGTCACGCTGGCGTATGTGGTGGGCTTCTTCATTCTCTATGCCACACTCGGCTGGCGCCCGGATGCAGACCACAAAAAGTCACCCGATAGCGTAAAAATCGAATCGATTGCCCCTGTTGGCGTTCCCGCTAGCAAATAAAAGAACGGTGTAGGTGCATGTTTAAAGCTGGCCATCTGTACGGGGTTATGTGCGTTCAAGATGGCCGTTTTTATTGGCCTGCAGGTCAATTCTTTGGATAAGATGCGATGCGTGCAATAGGTAACTTTCTGTGGTTTATTCTCGGTGGCGTGCTGATGGGTCTGGGTTGGTGGCTCGTGGCGTTACTAGCCTTTATCTCGATCGTTGGTATTCCGTGGGGTCGGGCGTGTTTCGTGATCGGCAAGTTTGCCTTTTTCCCCTTTGGTAAAGAGGCGGTCAGCCGGAAACATTTGACCTTGAAAGAGGATATCGGCACCGGCCCGCTCGGGTTGATCGGCAACGTCGTTTGGTTTCTCGTAGCCGGTGTGTGGCTCGCTATTGGTCACGTGCTGTCAGCGGTGGCCTGCTTTGTGACCATCATCGGCATCCCGTTCGGCATCCAGCATTTGAAGCTGGCAGTAATTGCGCTGGCGCCGATCGGTCAGACGATTGTCGACAAGGGTATTGCCGCCGCTGTGCGTGGCGAGAATGCGCAGGCCGATCTCGCCAAACACCGTTCTTAGGGCAGCATCAAACCCTGTGTTTCGATGAAACGGATGATTTCATCGAGTCCCTTGCCGGTTTTCATGTTGCTGAACAGGAACGGGCGCTCACCGCGCATCTTTTTTGCATCACGATCCATAACCTCAAGCGAAGCGCCGACCATGGGTGCCAGATCGATCTTGTTGATGACCAGAAGATCCGATTTTGTGATGCCCGGCCCGCCTTTGCGTGGGATCTTGTCGCCGGCGGCTACATCGATCACATAGAGCGTCAGGTCTGACAGTTCCGGGCTGAAGGTCGCGGCCAGATTGTCGCCGCCGCTTTCAATGAAGACGATCTCAAGACCGGGAAAGCGTTTGTTCAGACGATCTACGGCTTCGAGATTGATGCTGGCATCCTCGCGGATCGCCGTGTGCGGACAGCCGCCGGTTTCGACGCCGATGATCCGTTCGGGCGGCAACGCCTCGTTGCGTACGAGAAACTGCGCATCTTCTTCGGTGTAGATGTCATTGGTGACGACAGCGATGTTGAAGCGGTCGCGCAGGGCGCGGCACAGGGCGAGTGTCAGGGCAGTCTTGCCGGAGCCGACCGGGCCGCCGATGCCGATGCGGAGTGCGGGTTTGTTCATGAGCGGAATAACCTCGAGTATTGAGTTTCGTGCCGGCAGCAGGCAATAGCGAAGCCGGGAGCGAAGTTGGAATATTCATCGTCAGTCAAACTCATGGCGTTGTCGACGATGACCGGGATTTGTGTTCCTAGTGAAGCGAGAATGCGCTGTCCGGCGGCTTGCCCCAAGGGTACCGCCTTGAGCGCTGCCATCACCTGATTTTCCGCGAAACCCCAGAGATAGGCAGCAAGTGCGGCGTCGACGGGGACTTGCCACACGGCCGCCGCACAACTCCAGACGAGTGGGTAAGAGGTTTGCGCATAGGTATGCAATTGTTCGCGGGCAGGTTTTGAAAAATCGTCGAGTTCGTCGAGCAGGCGGCGCAGGGAATATCCCATTTGCAGGGTTTCAGCGCGCAGCTCGGCTGATTCGCGGCTGGCTACGATCTGGTTTTCAAGTAGGCGGAGCGTGACTTCATCGTCGGCGCGCCATGCATTTATCATCGCTGCCAGAATGGGAGCGTCGAAGCTTCCCAGCATGTGCGTGAGCAGGTCGCCGATCCACTGTGCGGCGGTGGACTCATTGGTCACGATGCCGTCGTCGATGGCGCTTTCAAGCCCCTGCGAATAGGCGAAGGCACCTACCGGCAGGCAGGGGCTGGCCAATTGCAGCAGCCTGACGAGTGCAAGGCTCATCGTTTTTTTGCCTTGGAATATTCGTGAATGCGAGGGCCGTTTCCTTCGGCTTCTGCAACGTCATGGGCGTGCCCGCCGTGGCCACCATGCCCTCCATAGGCGCCGGCCTCGGGCTCGAACGGCGCCTCAATCACGTTCACCGGCAGACCGAGCCCGCTAACCATTGCGTCCAGTACATGATCGGCGGCAAAGATCACCCGGCCTGCGGCGATCTGTACGGCGACGTGGCGGTTGCCCAGATGATAGGCGGCACGGGCCAGCAGTAGCGGGTCATTCGTCGCGGCCTGTAGCAGCGACTCCTGCTTTGCGACGACCTCAACAATTCTGCCATCGTCTGCGCAGAGAAGGTCGCCACCACGCAGCACCGTGCCACGCGCAAGAAACAGGCAGACCTCTTCACCTGACTCCAGCTTGGTGCGCAGACGGTTTTTGCTGCGCATCTCGAAACTTAGCGGTAAGCGTTCGGTGGGTTTGTCGCCCGGGTTTGCGAGTGTTTCGATCGTAATCATGTCTGACTAAAAGAGAAAATAGCGTTGAGCCATGGGCAACACCGTCGCCGGTTCGCAGACCAACAACTCCCCATCGGCACGCACGGCGTAGGTTTCAGGATCGACGTCGATTTGCGGTGTGGCGCCGTTGAGAACCATGTCGGATTTCTTCAGGCCGCGTGTGCCGGATACGGCCACCAGCGGCTTGGCGAGGCCGAGCGCCAGCACGGCAGGATTGCTCAGTGCGGCCTTCGAGACGAAGGTCACTGAAGTTTTCAATGCCTTGCCAAAACTACCGAACATCGGACGGTAGTGCACCGGTTGGGGTGTCGGGATTGAGGCGTTCGGATCGCCCATTGCGGCTGCGGCAATCATCCCGCCCTTGAGAATCAGGCTAGGCTTGACGCCGAAAAAGGCAGGCTTCCAGATGACAAGGTCAGCGAGCTTGCCCACTTCGATAGACCCCACGGTGTGTGCGATGCCATGAGTGATGGCCGGGTTGATGGTGTACTTGGCGATGTAGCGTTTGACGCGGAAATTGTCTGCATTCCCCTTGCCTCGGGTGGTGTCTTCCTTGAGCGCGCCGCGCTGAACCTTCATCTTGTGTGCTGTTTGCCAGGTTCGGATGATGACCTCTCCCACACGCCCCATGGCTTGTGAATCCGAACTCATCATCGAGAAGGCGCCGAGGTCGTGCAGGATGTCTTCAGCGGCAATCGTTTCGCGTCGGATGCGTGACTCGGCGAAGGCAATGTCTTCGGCGATAGCGGCATCCAGATGGTGACAGACCATCAGCATGTCGAGGTGTTCGTCGATGGTGTTGACCGTATAGGGCATGGTCGGATTGGTTGAACTCGGCAGCACGTTGGGCATGCCCGCAGCACGGATTATGTCCGGTGCGTGGCCGCCACCCGCGCCTTCGGTGTGGAAAGTGTGAATGGTGCGTCCCTTGAAGGCCGCCAGCGTGGCTTCGACAAAGCCTGATTCGTTGAGCGTGTCGGAATGGATGGCCACCTGCACATCCATTTCGTCGGCCACTGACAGGCAGCAATCGATGGCCGCCGGTGTGGTTCCCCAGTCCTCGTGCAGTTTCAGGCCCATGGCGCCGGCTTCCACTTGTTCGCGCAGGGCCTCGGGCAAACTGGCGTTGCCTTTACCGAGAAAGCCGAGGTTCATCGGAAAAGCATCAGCGGCAGAAAGCATTGAGTGAATATGCCATGGCCCCGGTGTGCAAGTGGTAGCAAAGGTTCCGGTGGCCGGGCCGGTGCCGCCGCCGAGTAGGGTGGTGACGCCCGAATACAATGCCTCGTCGATTTGTTGCGGACAGATGAAATGGATGTGGCTGTCAATGCCACCGGCGGTGACGATCATCCCTTCGCCGGCGATGACTTCAGTGCCCGGGCCGATGACAATCGTGACGCCCGGCTGGATGTCGGGGTTGCCGGCTTTGCCGATGGCGGCGATGCGACCGTTCTTGAGCCCGATGTCGGCCTTGATGATGCCGGTGATGGCGTCGATGATCAGTGCGTTGGTGATGACCGTGTCAACGACCTCAGCGGCTACGCGCTGCCCCTGGCCCATCCCGTCGCGGATAACTTTACCGCCACCGAATTTAACTTCCTCGCCATAGATTGTGTAGTCCTTTTCGACTTCGACAAAAAGTTCGGTGTCGGCCAGTCGCAGACGGTCCCCCTTATTTTCGTACACTGTGGGACCAAACATTTCGGCGTAGGCCTGGCGGCTGATTTTTGTGCTCATCACAGTGCTCCCTGAATCAGGCCGCGAAAGCCGTAGATTTTTCGCTCACCGGCCAGCGCGACCAGTTGCACCGTACGCGACTGCCCAGGTTCAAAGCGCACAGCGGTTCCCGAGGCGATATCGAGCCGGAAACCTAGCGTTGCCTCACGGTCGAAGTCGAGTGCCGCATTGGTTTCGAAAAAGTGATAGTGCGAGCCCACCTGGATCGGGCGGTCACCGGTATTGGCAACAACCAGCGTGAGGGTTGGGCGGCCGGCATTGAGTTCCAGTTCGCCGGGTTCAATGATCATTTCACCTGGAATCATGGTCATGTTTCTTTCAGATGATGGGGTCGTGGACGGTGACCAGCTTGGTGCCGTCGGGGAAAGTGGCTTCGATCTGGATATCCGGAATCATTTCGGGGACACCTTCCATGACCTCGTTACGAGTTAGGAGGGTCGTACCTTCACTCATCAGCTCGGCAACACTCTTGCCGTCGCGCGCGCCTTCCATGATGGCGGCGCTGATGAAGGCAACCGCTTCCGGGTAGTTGAGTTTCAGTCCACGCGCCTTGCGCCGCTCGGCGAGCAGGCCGGCAGTAAATATCAGCAGTTTGTCTTTCTCACGTGGGGTCAGTTCCATGGCGTCTCCTTCAATGATTCTGCGAATTATGTGTTCCAGATGCGGGGTCGGTGCGCTTCGATACCAAGTAGCGGTGGGCGTAGCGTTTTCCAGAGTGCGTTCAGCCAGCGGTGTGCAGACTCCGATGAGTCGCCAAGATAGCGGGCGACCAGGAGATCAGGCAGCACGCTGATGCCGCATCTGCCGCCTTCTTCTTCGGGTGTGTGCGTCCGGCAGGCGGCGAGCAGGTCGGGCGTGAATGCTGTGCCGGTGGCCAGCAGGGTGGCACAGACCGTGTGTTTTTCGAGCCCGACGGGCGAATCCATGATGGCCGAGCCGCCGTCGAAATGGGCGCGCTCCAGCCAGATCGGCGTGCCGTCCCGTTCAATGCGTGTGCTGAGTTTGAGCCCGCCGTTGGTAAAGCGTTCGCCTGACGCTTTCCGGCCAAGGCAGAGGACTTCCCATCCGATATAGCGTGCCGTGGAAGACAGCCGGATGCAGTTCTCCATGCGAGCCAGTGCGCCGTCGAAAATGATAGTTTCCTGCGGCAACCACTCAAGGCTTGCGTCGGGGCCGACGTCGAAACTGATTCTTTGCGATGCCTGCTCACCTGCGCTGCGATACCACTTGCCAGCGCCGGGTGTGGTGAGCAGCGCATGTGCGCCGGCGCCCACAGAGGCCTCAATCTGGAGTTGGTCACCTCCGGCAATACCGGAAGGCGGGTGCAGAATAATGGCGTGACATACCGCCGGGCCTTCCGGGTGCAGTGCTTTTTGAACGCGCAACGGGCCTTGGTGTTCACGCTGTCTAAGCGTTGTTCCACCAGTGGGGTTGCATTCAAAACCAAGTTTTAGGTGAGCCTGCCAGCCGGCGGCGCGTTGCGGTGAGCGCATGGATGAATCATACCGAAAGAAGCTCGCGTACGCCGTCTTTCTCCATGTCGGCGCCCTTGCCCTGTCGAATGATTTCGCCGCGTTCCATGACCAGGTATTGATCAGCGAGCGCGCGTGCAAAATCGTAGTACTGCTCGACCAGCAGGATAGCCATATTGCCTTCCTCTGCGAGGGTTCGTATGGCGCGCTCAATGTCCTTGATGATCGATGGCTGAATGCCTTCGGTAGGTTCGTCAAGAATCAGCAGGCGCGGGCCAAACGCCAGCGCACGGCCAATGGCCAGTTGCTGCTGTTGGCCGCCGGAGAGGTCGCCGCCGCGACGCTTCATCATTTGTTTGAGTACGGGGAACATTTCGAAAATCCGTGTCGGCAACGGTGTGCTGGCTGGGCGGGTGGCGAGCCCCATGTGTAGATTTTCTTCGACCGTGAGGCGCGGAAAAATCTCACGGCCTTGGGGAACATAGCCGATCCCGGCAGCGACGCGCTCGTAGGATGGGCTGTGTGTGATGTCTTTGCCGTCAAAGCCGATGCTGCCGGTCTTAACCGGGACGAGTCCGGTCAGGCATTTGAGCAGGGTGGTTTTGCCCACGCCGTTGCGCCCCAGCAGTGTGGTGACTTTGCCGATGGGCGCTTCGAAGCAAAGATCACGCAGGATGTGGCTGCCGCCGTAGTATTGGTTGAGTTTGTTGACAGTAAGCATGTTCAGCGTCCCAGATAAACTTCAATGACGCGCGGATCATTTTGCATCGTCGCCAGAGCGCCTTCAGCGAGCACCGAGCCCTCATGCAGAACGGTGACTTTGCCGCCCAGTTGCTCGATGAAGGCCATGTCGTGCTCGACGACAATCAGCGAATGCTTGCCGGCGAGTGATTTGAAAAGCTCTGCGGTACGTTCGGTTTCGTCATCCGTCATGCCCGCAACCGGTTCGTCAAGGAGCAGCAGTTTCGGATCCTGCATGAGCAGCATGCCGATTTCCAGCCACTGTTTCTGGCCGTGCGAGAGCAGACCCGCGGCCCGGTCGGATTCGGAATCAAGACGAATCAGGCGCAGGGTGTCGGCAATACGGTCGTGCGTTTCGTCGTCGATGGATGAGAACAGGCTCCTGCGCACGCGCTTGTCCGTATTCATGGCCAGTTCAAGGTTCTCGAACACGCTGTGGTTTTCGAATACGGTAGGCTTCTGAAGTTTGCGGCCGATACCGGCGTGAGCGATTTCCGGTTCGCTCATCTGCAGCAGATTCAATGTCTGCCCGAAGAAAGCCTTTCCGGTATTGGGGCGTGTCTTGCCAGTGATGACATCCATCATGGTTGTTTTTCCGGCACCGTTCGGGCCGATGATGCAACGCAGTTCGCCGGCGTCGATGGACAGTGAGAGCTTGTTGAGTGCCTTGAAGCCGTCAAACGAAACCGTGATGTTGTCGATGTACAGAATGACGTTGTGCGAGAGATCAACGTCGTCGCGTTCGGCCGTGCCGGAATAGTTTGAATAGTTCGGTGAGTGAATTGCGTTCATGCCTGTTTCCTGCCCATTTTGTCTTTGAGTTGCCGGTAGAGCCCGACCACGCCATTCGGTAAGTAAAGCGTGACAATGACAAACAGCGCGCCGAGGAAGAACAGCCAGTAGTCCGGAAAGGCCTGGGTGAAATAGCTCTTCGAGAGGTTGACGATGGCTGCGCCGATGGCCGGGCCGATCAGTGTCGCGCGACCACCTACCGCGACCCAGATGGCGATCTCAATGGAGTTGGCAGGCGACATTTCACCCGGATTGATGATGCCGACTTGGGGTACATAGAGCGCCCCCGCGATGCCGCACAGCACGGCTGAAAGCGTCCAGATAAACAGCTTGTAGTGCAGCGGGTTGTAGCCGATGAACATCACGCGGGTTTCGGCATCGCGGATAGCCGTGAGAACCCGGCCGAACTTTGAGGAGGTGAGGTAACGTCCGAGCAGCAGGGTGAGTATCAGCATGATCGCCGAAAGCCCAAAAAGTGTTATGCGCATGCCGGGGGAGGTGATCGACAGGTCGAGAATCCGCTTGAAGTCGGTGAAGCCGTTGTTGCCGCCAAAGCCGGTTTCGTTACGGAAGAAAAGCAGCATCGCCGCGAAAGTCAGCGCCTGGGTGATGATCGAGAAGTAGACCCCCTTGATGCGTGAGCGGAAGGCGAAGAATCCGAAGATCAGCGCAACCAGTCCGGGGATGGCTACGACCTTGAGGAGTGTCAGGGAGAAGCTGTCTGTTCCCGCCCAGTACCAGGGGAGCTGTTTCCAGTCGAGGAAGACCATGAAATCAGGCAAAGGAGACTGGTAGGCACCATCAAGGCCGATCTGCCGCATCAGGTATTGGCCGAACATATAGCCACCGAGCGCGAAAAACAGGCCGTGACCTAGGCTGAGAATGCCGGCGTAGCCCCAGATGAGATCCATCGCAACGGCGACGATGGCATAACACATGACTTTGCCCGCAACGGTTATGACGTAACCGGATACATGGAATGGGCTGCTTTCAGGCACATACAGATTGAGCAAAGGGAGGATGAGCAGCGTCACCAATAAAAAAGCGGCCAGCGCAATCCAGCCCTTGACGGGGGTGGCGTTGATGAAGCGCATCACGAAAGGGGTTCTCGGCATGTCAGTTCTCGACGAAGCGACCCTTGAGGGCAAACAGCCCCTGCGGACGCTTCTGAATGAAGATGATGATGAAGGTCAGAACGACGATTTTGGCAACGACAGCCCCGGCAGAATCTTCCAGAATTTTGGTGAAAATCCCCAGGCCCAGCGCCGCCCAGACAGCCCCTGCGAGTTGACCGACCCCGCCGACAACAACGACCATGAAGGAGTCGACGATATAGCTCTGTCCCATGTCGGGACCGACGTTGGCAATCTGGGAGAGGGCAACACCACCCAGCCCGGCGATACCGGAACCTAGGGCAAATGCCGCGCTGTCGATGCGTGTGGTGGGTACGCCTACGCAGCCGGCCATGGCGCGGTTTTGCGTGACGGCTCTGACGAAGAGACCGAGTCGTGTGCGGTTCATCAGCAACCAGACCAGCACAAGAACGAAAAGGGCGAAGCCGACGATGATCAATCGGTTGAGCGGCAGCGAAACTCCGGAGAAGAGTTCGATCCCCCCGGACATCCATGACGGATTGGCGACGCTGACATTCTGTGCGCCGAAGAGCAGGCGTGCGGCCTGGATCAATATCAGAGACAGTCCCCAGGTGGCGAGCAGCGTCTCCAGCGGCCGACCGTAGAGCCGGCGAATCACGGTGCGCTCGAGCAGAACGCCGACGGCGGCAGAGCAAAGAAATGCGACCGGAATGGCGGCGAGAAGATACCAGTCCAGCAGCCCCGGTAGGTATGCCTGGAACAAGCCCTGCATCAGATAGGCCGAGTAAGCACCGATCATGAGCAGTTCGCCGTGCGCCATGTTGATGACGCCCATGACACCGTAAGTGATGGCTAGGCCCAGCGCAGCCAACAGGAGAATACTGCCGAGCGACAGGCCGGAAAATATGCGGCCGATGGTTTCGCCCAGTTCAATACGCTGCTTGATGTCGTAGTAGGAGCCCACTGCGGCGCGACGCACTTCCAGATTGGCTTCCTTGGCCTTGTTCATCATGTCAAAAAGCCGGTTCTTGACATTGGGGTCAGCGCTTCCCGCCAAGGCTTTGGCCGATGCAATGCGAATCGCCGGGTCGGCATCCTGAAGTTGGGTCAGGGCGTAGGCCTCGCCAACAATGACCTTGATTTTTGGGTCAGTTTCCAGCTCGCTGGCCTTGAACAGAAGTTTCGCCATGCTGAGGTCAGGCGCAACACCTTGTGCACTGGCAAGTTCGCGAGCTGCGGCAAGACGGAGTTTGCGCTCGGGTGAAAATAGCTTGAGTACGGCCATCGCGCCGGCCAGCTCATTGCGCACGCGATTGTTGATGGTAATGGCTTCCAGGTTGTCCGGGTGCTGTGCAATTTCGCTACCGCTGATGGCGTCTGACAGCGAATCGGCAGTCTTGATGTAAATCTTTCCCTTGGCAGCGAACAAGGCTTCGCTGTTCATCGCTGTGAGTATCTCCAGTGCCCGTGGATCAGCACTTTCAGCCAACTTTTGTATGGCGGCTATCTTGGTGTCCGAATCGTCATCAGCAAGCTTTCGAAGCGCGGCTGAATCAAGTGCAGCCAAGGCAGGTAGCGTTGCGGCAAACCAGAGCAGCAAGGTAAGGAGAATCTTTTTCATCGCATCCCTGTCGGTGATAAAGCCCTCCGGCCGAAGCCGGAGGTTTTTTTGCTAAGGACTACTTGCTTTCAGGAACGTCTTTCTTCTTGTCGTTACCCGGGATGAACGGGCTCCACGGCTCGGCACGAACCGGACCCTTGGTCTTCCACACGACATTGAACTGACCGTCCGCCTTGATTTCGCCAATGTAGACCGGCTTGTGCAGGTGATGGTTCTTCTCGTCC
>JANNGP010000168.1:0-3469 GCA_031403915.1 Betaproteobacteria bacterium | reverse complement strand
ACCTTCAGCGACAGGAAAAAACCGTCGACCAGCCGCGAGTCGTTCAGCCGCGCCACGTACCAGCGCGTCGAGAAGCCTGTAAACACGCCATCCTGGCGGGTGCTGTTGAATGAAAAAACGATCAGGAAAAAGAGCGGAATATAGAGAAACAGATAGACCGCCGCCAGCCAGAAACGCCCGAAGTTATTCTGAAAGAATCGCGAAATGGCTTGCATGTCAGTCCTCTGCCTGCGCGTCGCGTTCGGCTTCGTAATGGTTATGGATCGCCATCGGGACCAGGATGAACAGCACCATGACCACGGCCAGCGCAGCGGCGCGTGGCCAGTT
Source organism: Betaproteobacteria bacterium (assembly GCA_031403915.1). Lineage (GTDB taxonomy): Bacteria > Pseudomonadota > Gammaproteobacteria > Burkholderiales > Rhodocyclaceae > Propionivibrio. Next base: position 3,142 of record JANNGP010000168.1, on the reverse strand, counting down.
GTTGCTGCTGAACATTTCGTCCCACACGACCCGGCCGATCATGATGTTTTCGGCACCGCCGAGCAGCGAGGGAATGACGAATTCGCCGAGGCAGGGAATGAACACCAGCATCGAGCCGGCAATGATTCCGGCCTTGCTGAGCGGCACGGTAATCAGCCAGAAGGCCTTCCATGGCGTGGCACCGAGGTCGTACGCAGCCTCCAGCAGGCGGAAATCCATTTTCACCAGCGTGGCGTACAGCGGCAGGATAATGAACGGGCAATAGACATAGGTCATGCCGACCAGCATTGAAACGTTCGTATAGAGGATTTGAAACGGCTCCTGAATGATCCCGAGCCAGAGCAGACAATTGTTGAGCACGCCCTGATCGGCCAGAATGCCTTTCCAGGCGTAGACGCGCAACAGAAACGAGGTCCAGAACGGAAGCATGACCATCATCAATAAGGCCGGCTGCACGGTTTTCTTGGCGCGCGCGATGAAGTAGGCGAATGGATAGCCTAATAACAAGCACAGCACGGTCGTCCAGAAGGCGTATTTCAGCGACGTGAGATAGGCCTCGAAGTAGATCGTATCGCCGAAAGCGGCGGCCCCGTTTTGACCCGGATCCTCAAAAATCGACAGGTAATTCTGGTATTTGAGAGTGATATGCCAGGCACCGTCAATCGCCTGCACCAAGGGGGCGAACGGATTAACGCCGTTGCCCATGTCGGTGACGCTGATGCGCAGCAGGATCAGGAAGGGGACCACGAAAAAAATCAGCAGCCAGACAAAGGGCAGACTAATGACGAAGCGCCTGCCGGGCAGCACATGAGACCACTTTTCCAGATTCATGAGGTCGGCGCCTTACTGAGTCAGGACAACGGGATCGGCTTCGTCCCACCAGAAGAACACCTGATCCTCCCAGGTAACATCGATGTTTTCCAGGCGGCTGCCATTGGGCTCGGTAATGACGACGGTGCGTCCATCGGACATTTCCACGACAAACGAACTGTAGTTGCCAAAATAAGCTATTTCACGAACCTTGCCGCTGAACAGATTGACGTTAACCGAAGGTCGCACTTTGGAGATGTAGATTTTCTCGGGCCGCACCGCCACCGTCAGCGGCATCCCGATGGCGCCACCAATGCCGTGAGCGACGTGCACCACGCCCTGCTCGGTCGTAATCTCGCAACGGTCGTGCTCGTCGCGGCTCAACTGGCCATCGAACAAATTGATGTTGCCAATGAAGTCGGCCACGAAGCGGTTGTTGGGGCATTCGTAGATTTCTTTGGGCGTTCCCACCTGCAACACCCACCCCTGGTCCATCACGGCGATCCGCGAAGCCATGGTCATGGCCTCTTCCTGATCATGGGTCACCATTACCACCGTTACGCCGACGGATTCGATGATATTGACCAGTTCGAACTGTGTTCGCTGGCGAAGCTTCTTGTCCAGCGCACCCAGGGGTTCATCAAGCAGCAGCAACTCCGGCTTCTTGGCCAGACTGCGCGCCAGCGCCACGCGCTGCTGCTGCCCGCCTGACAACTGGTGCGGCGCACGTTTGGCATAGGCCGAGAGCTGCACCAGATTGAGCATCTCTTCGACGCGTGTCTTAATCAGAGCGGCGGGCATGCCTTCGCGCTTCAGGCCGAAAGCCACGTTGTCCCAGACATTGAGATGGGGAAACAAGGCGTAGGACTGGAACATCATGTTGATCGGCCGCTCGTAGGGAGGGAACGAGGCGATATCCACGCCGTTCAACAAAACCCGGCCGGACGTGGGCTTTTCGAACCCGGCGAGCATTCTCAGCAAGGTGGATTTACCGCAGCCGGAGCTACCGAGCAGTGCGAATATCTCGCCCTTCTTTATGGAAATCGACACGTCGGCAACAGCCAGAACATCATCAAATCGCTTGACCAGCTTTTCGGTGATCAAAAATCCGGGATTGTGCGGGTCAAGCTGGGTCATTACGGTCAATTCCTGCGAGCGAAAAATTGGTTAAAAAAAGCTGTGTATCACCGATGGTGAGATACACAGCTTTAATCAAGGTCAGATGAAAAAAGGCGTTGTCAGGGCGAATTACTTGCCTTTTTTGAACTTAGTGTAGACATTGCTCATCGATTCCCGAGCCTCATTGCTGAAACTCGAAGGCGAAATCATCTTGTCCATGTTTTCGGCGTCGACGAACACCGTCTTGTTTTCAGCGATCTCTGGCGTAACCTTGGCCAGCGCCGCCTTGTTGGCCGTGGCATAAGTCAGTTCGTTGGTGAGCGAAGCCGAGACCTCCGGGCGCAGGAAGTAATCGATGAACGCCGCCGCGTTCTGCGGATGCTGGGCGTCTTTCGGAATGGCCAGCGAATCAAAGAAAATCAGACCACCGGTCTTCGGCAGCAAGACCTGGATATCGTTGCCGTTCTTGTTTTCAATCGCACGGCTGCGCGCGATATTCATGTCGCCTGCCCAACCGAGTGCGACACAGGCTTTGCCACCGGCCAGATCGTCGATCATGGTGCTGGTGAACATGCGGATATGCGGTCGCACCTTGGCCAGCATGTCACCGGCCGCCTTGTGATCGGCCGGCTCGTTGGAGTACGCATTCTTGCCCAGGTAGTGCATGGCCGGCGGAATGACTTCGGTCGGCGAGTCAAGAAAGGCAATGCCGCAGGATTTGAGCTTCGCCGTATAGGTCGGGTTGAACACCAGATCCCACGCGTTTTCCGGCATCGGTGTCGAACCCAGCGCCTTGGCCACCTTGGCCTTGTTGATGCTGACCGTGGTATAGCTCCAGGCCCAGGGAACCAGATAGTCATTACCGGCATCGACCGACGCCAGCTTGCTCATGATGCCAGGATCAAGATTACCCAGGTTCGGGATTTTGGCCTTGTCCAGCTTCATCAACAGGCCGCCATCGATCTGCGATTTGGCAAAAACGGCGCCCGGCACGACGAGATCGAAGCCGCTATTGCCGGCTACCAGCTTGGCATGCAGGCCTTCATTGTTTTCGAAGGTCTGGTAATTGACCTTGATGCCCGTTTCCTTCTCGAAATCGGCCACCATGTTGGCCGAAATGTAATCCGCCCAATTGTAGATATTCAGTACTTTTTCTTCGGTGTTGGTCGCTACCGGCACGGCTGCAGGAGCTGCGGCGGCGGGGGCTTCGGCC
>JANNGP010000167.1:0-9137 GCA_031403915.1 Betaproteobacteria bacterium | reverse complement strand
GTCGTCGGCATCTCGGTCATGGGCGCGACGCTGCCGATCGCGCTCGCGGTGCTCCAACGTTTGCGCACCGCGCGATTAAGTGTGGCACCTATTTGACGCAATACTTCCCGTCATGACAGAAAACATTGCGTCAATAGTGCTGTATAAAAATAAAAATTTATGTGCAAAGGCGAATGAATTCATCGGTTTGTTCGAATTTAGTGGAGCCTAAAATGGCCGCAATTACGTCATGCAGCGCTCATTTCGCCAATATAGTATTACTGAGCAAACTTTCTGTGCTAAAGATCCTGCGGGGTAATGCCAGTGTGCTTTGCGATACGTGCGAGCATTCTCGGTCCGATTTCCTCGCCGTCGTGAAAAGCAAAGACAACGTCAGGCCAGCCTTCACGGGAAAGTGTCCGGTGTGAACCGGACTGCCGTTTGAGTTTCCACCCAATGCCAAATAGAGCCGCCAACAAACGCTTGGCCTTGACGGCTGGCCAATGGCTCATGCAGCGAGAGGGAGGGAGATGTTGATCTCGACGGGGCGCGACTCATTTTGCTCAAGGCGTTCAGCCATGGCGCGGAGAGCAAGAACCTCTGCCTTGGCCATTGCGTCATCAGCAGTCTTGCCGTAACACAGAACACCAGGGAGCTGAGGAACCTCAGCGATCCAGCGACCATCAACCTCTTCTTCGCATTCAATGCTGATATTCATGATTAATCTCCGGGAGGGAACGAGCAGAATTGTAACGCACCATGGGCTGAGACGCCGTTACGTGCGGTTCCTTTGTAACGCTTTGCTTCGTGTTACGACGTAAAATTTTGTCAATAGTGCTGTATATAATAACAGTATCATGTGCTAAGCTGAATTCATTCATCGGCTTGTTCGTTTTTAGTGGAGCCTAAAAATGTCTGCAATTCCGTCATCGTCCGATCCGGCGTCAGCCCCGCGGCTTCTTGAACAGGTCTCGGCGCGAATTCGCTTTAAGCACTACAGCATCCGCACCGAGCAGGCATATCTGGATTGGATTAAACGATTTATTCGGCATTTTGGCAAGCGGCATCCCAAGGATATGGGGGCGGAGGAGGTTCAGGAGTTTCTCTCGCATCTGGCGGTGGCAGGCCGTGTGGCGGCTTCAACGCAAAATCAGGCCAAAAGCGCGCTGCTCTTTCTCTATAAAGAGGTTCTGGCGTTTGAGTTGCCCTGGCTCGATAAGGTCGAGGCGGCTAAAACACCCAAGCGCTTGCCTGTTGTGTTGACGCGGAACGAAGTCATGGCCGTGCTAACGCGTCTTGAAGGTACCCACAACTTGGTTGCGCGTCTGTTGTATGGCACGGGGATGCGCATCATGGAAGGCCTGCGACTTCGGGTCAAGGATGTGGATTTCGAGCGTTTGGAAATTCTGGTTCGTGATGGCAAAGGCGCAAAAGACCGGGTGACCATGCTGCCCGCCAGTGTGGCGCCCGCTTTGCAAGAGCATCTCAAGCGGGTGCAGGCCTTGCATGCTCAGGATTTGGCGGCGGGCTACGGCGATGTCTATTTGCCCTTCGCGCTGGATCGCAAGTATCCGAATGCGGGGCGTGAATGGATGTGGCAATACGTCTTTCCTTCGTCCAACCTGTCGGTTGACCCCCGTTCCGGGGTCATTCGCCGCCATCATGTGCAGGATCAGGCCGTGCAACGTGCGCTCCGGCAGGCGGTGCGTGATGCGGGGATCAACAAGCCGGCCACGCCGCACACGCTGCGCCACAGTTTTGCCACACACCTGCTCGAATCCGGCTACGACATCCGTACGGTGCAGGAACTGCTCGGCCATTCGGATGTGTCGACGACGATGATCTACACCCATGTGTTGAATCGCGGCGGGCGCGGGGTGGCCAGCCCGCTGGATCGGCTTTCCGCAGGCCAGTCGGCCTGAAAGGCAGAAAAGACGGGCAAGTTGGCGGCATGCATGGCTGGAAGGCAATTACCATAAGCCTTTCAGCCCGATGTTTCTAGGGAAACTCTGATTAAGTTCAGAATTGTCATTCCGGCGAAAGCCGGAATTTAGGAAAGCCAAGGAACTGGACACCGGGCTCTGCACTTCCTGTGGTCGCCTTCGCCGGTGTCGACTTACTCAGCGTGTGTCTACGCGAATGCCTCGGCGCGCTTGAGCAGGTCGTCCAGCCCCGGTTCATTCGGGTTGCGCGGCTTGCCAGGGTGGATGATGGCGACCTGGCAGTTCTCGGCCGCCTCGACAAGCTGGGCGTAGGTGCCGGCGTTGATGTCGGCAATGTAGGCCTGCTGGTTCGCGTCGTAGGCGAACATCTTGCCGTTGAACTGAATGCATTCGTTGCACGTTGAGCAGCGCGCGGTTTCGATGTAGGCCTCGTCCGGTGCGCGTTCCGTTTCGGCCTTGGCCGCCGCGGTGTCGACGGATGCCGTGGCAGCGGCATCGGGTGCGGGCGCTTGTGCATTGGCTGGTGAAACAACGCTGGCTTCCCACGCCTGCCGCGCTTCGGCCAGCAGACGCTCGGCGTGCGAGTTGTGGATGCCGCCCAGCTCCTGCAGGCTGTTCCACATCAGGCGGCAGCGGCGCGCTTCGCGGATGATGCGCTCATCGACGATCACTTTCTGCAACGTGTTGTTGGCGTCGACCATCATCAGGTAGGGAACAGTTTCGATCTGTCCACGGCTCTCGCTGGCGATCACCTCTGCGGCAGGTACGAGTTGGTCGTTCCACTTTGCTTTGGGCACGCGCGCAAAATGCCGGCTATAGCGTGCATCGAGGCTGACAAAATCAGCGAGTGTGAAGGGCGTGGTTTGGCGAATGCTCTGGTAGCGTTCGTCCTGATAGACGAGTTCGTGCTGCGGCCAGTCCTGATCGAGCTGCGCGTTATCGGCAAACGAGAAACGCGCGGCCCAGTTGCGGCCGGCGGCCGGGTTGAAGCAGAAGGCCGGGAAGAGGCGTGATTCGCAGGCGGCAGCGCCGACGAGGTAGGGCGTAACGTTGTTACCGGTGGTGTTGGGCGAATCGCCGGAGAAGACGCTGAACAGTGCGGTGCCGCCGTAGTTTAGCCCGCGCTGCATCGCCTGACGCAGGGTGTACAGGCTGGCCGCCGGGCATTGCAGGACGAAGATGCCCATACCCATGGCCATGCGCGCGAGCTGCTTGCTGCGCAGGAGGAAGGTGAGGTGGCTCTTTTCGATGGGCGATTTTTCGAGGATGTCGTCGGTCTGCACCAGAATCTTGAAGGGCAGGTCGGCCGAGAGGACTTCAGTGAGCGTGCTCTGCTCGGGGCCGGAGAGCGCGGTGGCGTTGAGGCGCACCAGATAGTCGGGGAAGATGGCCAGCTCTTCGGCGTCCAGCCCGTTTTCGCCGAAGGATTCGAACAGTGCGTCGTGGCGCGCTTCGCTGTATTCACCGCTGATCTCCAACTCGGCGATGGCGATGGCCTTGGCCAGCGCGATGGCTTCGGGCAGCCGTTCGCGATAGGCCTTGAGTGCATCGGCGCAGGAATCGAAGGCAAAGGAGTAGGGAGCAGATGTTTTTAAGCTATCGTCATGGTCGTCGACGGGGAAGAAACGCTGTGCCTGCAGTTCGTCAATCAGTTTCAGGATGCGCTGGCGGCGGCGCTTGGGCAGATTGTCGTGCACCCGCACCTTCTTGAGAATCTTCGACATGGCGTCGAAGTTAAAGCTGTCGAGCGGGCCGGAGCCGAAGGCGTGCTTGAGGTTCTCCGCCGTCTTGCCTTCGTCGGAGTTGATGTAGTCGGCTTGCAGTATGTCCGAGAGCTTGAGCAGCACGCGCTTCAAGTCGGTGTTGAAGTGGCTGGCACGCTGCCGCTGGGTCAGGCTCCAGGCATGGCCAAGCAAACGGTCGGCCGATTGCGCGTTGCAGCCGATCACCTCGCCATCGGTCTTGAGGTTGGCGCGTGCGCGTACGAGGCTGTCGGCGAACAGCTTGTCCTTTTTTGCGAGCGGCGCGGCGGCTTCGTCCCAGAGTTCGGAGAAGCGGCGGATGCGGCCGTCGTTGCCTTTTTCAACCAGAACGCGAATTTCCTGTTCCAGACGCAATACGTTCTTGCGGATGCGTTCGCCGTCCGCACCTTTGGCGACCTTGTCCAGAATCCCGTCGACCAGTGCGCAGAGCGATTCGACGCAGCGTCCGTCCGTTGCGTCGATCAGCACGAGCGGAAAGTCGTAGCGCAGGCGGGTGAGATCGCGATAGCCGGCGAACAGTGCCGGGCGCAGCTTGAGCTTGCCGATTTCGTCGAGTTGCTCGGGTTGCTGTTTGCCCGTCAGGTAGAACGCAAGGTTGGCTTGTAGATTAGCTTCCATAATCAGACCGTGTATTTGTCGAGTTCGGCTTCAAAGCCGCTGCGGATGGTGTCGTTGGTACGCAGCACGCCGGTTTTGCGCGTGTCTTCGTAGCAGGGGATGTCGCGGTTCTGGTAAAGAATGCCGACCGGAATCATGTCCTGGCGCGAGGCGATTTCACGGGCGCCGTTCATGTCCAGCGGGTCGTGGTGAAGTTGGTTTTTGTAGACTCGTGAGAGCCCGGAACTGATCTGCAAGGCGTTCTCGTGATGCAGGAGCAGCACGCTGTCCGGCTCCTGAATGTCGGCTTCGTGCAGCTTGGGCAGCCACTCCGGGCAGCGTTGCAGAATGCGCACGAAGGAGAATCCCTTGTGGTGGTACGCCGCCTGGACGATCTGGTAGAGACTTTCCGGAATCCAGTCGACCGCCTGCGCGACGAAAGAGGCATTGGCCACGCCGAGGGTGACGGAGAGTGGGTTCAGGGCGTCGAGGTAGCTGCCGCGCGGCGTGGTGTTGCTCTTGGTGCCGATCGGTGAGGTGGGTGAGGCCTGCTTCTTGGTCAGGCCGTAAATCTGGTTGTCGTGCAGGAAAACGGTGAGGTTCATGTTGTAGCGGATGGCGTGAATCCAGTGTGCTGCGCCGATGCTGCAACAGTCGCCGTCGCCGGTGTTCACGAATACCGTGAGGTCGGGTCGTGCGAGACGGATGCCTTCGGCCACCGGGAGCGCGCGGCCGTGGATGCCGTGGAAGCCGTAGGTTTTCATGTAGTGCGGGAAGCGGCTGGAGCAGCCGATGCCGGAAACGAACACGGTCTTTTCCGGGCGCAAACCTTCGTCACGACACAGCCGCTGAACGGCGGTGAGAATGGCGTTGTCGCCGCAGCCGGTGCACCAGCGCGGCACGCCGCTCTGGTAATCTTCCAGCTCGAGTTTCTCTTCGTACAGCTCGAGCAGGCATTCGGTCGTTGAGCAAGTCATGATGGTCTGTTCCTTAGTTCTTTAGCTTGGCCAACAGCACACGACGGATCGTGCTCGGCTTGATCGGTTGCCCCTTGACTTCGGTCCAGCAGTCGACATCAACCAAGTAGCGCGAGCGCAACAGTATTGCCAGAGAGGAATAGCGGCGGTTGCTCTCGTCGATGATTTCGTCTTCCGGGTTGTCGCTCCAGTTGGTTTCAATGGTCATGACCTGCTTGAAGCGCTGCATGATCTCCTTGATGCCGGGCTGCATCGGTTGCAGGAAGCGCAGGTGCGTCGAGGAGACTTTCTTGCCTTCGCTGCGTAGCGATTCGACGGCCTCTTCGATGGCGCCCTTGGTGCTGCCCCAGCCGATCACCAGCAGGTCGCCTTGCGGGTCACCGAAGACGGGCGGCGGCATCAGCGTCTTTTGCAGCGCGGCGATCTTCAGGCTGCGTGCGCGCAGACCTTCCTGATTGATCTCCGGGTCGTAAGCCACGTGGCTCTGCCGGTCGTGCGCCAGGCCGGTGACGGTGTGCATGCCGTTGGGTTGGCCGGGAATGAAGCGGCGGGCGATGCCGGTGGTCGCATCCCAGTCGTAGGGTTGGCCGCCTTCGGGGATGGCGCTCTGGTCGATCGGGGGCGCTAGCCAGGCTTCGCTGAATTCGGGCCGGTTGAAGGGCTGCTGCGAGGTGGCGAGCGCCGCGTCGGTGAGCACGACGACGACGGTGTTGAAGGATTCGGCGATCTTGCGCGCGGTGATGATCGAGTAGAAGCAATCTTCAATCGTCGCCGCCGCCATGACAACCTTGGGCGCGTCGCCGTGGCTGCCGAAGATGGCTGTCATCAGGTCGCCCTGTTCAGCCTTGGTCGGCTGGCCGGTGCTCGGCCCGCCGCGCTGGACGTTGACCACGACCAGCGGAATCTCGGCCATGACGGCGAGGCCGATGGCTTCCTGCTTGAGCGAGTAGCCCGGCCCGGAGGTGATGGTCACGGTGCACTTGCTGGCGTAAGACGCGCCGATGGCGAAGGCGCAGGCGGCGATTTCATCCTCGGCCTGATGCACGAGGCCGCCGACATTCTCAAACACTTCGGAGAGGTAGTGCGACGCCGAGGTGGCCGGCGTGATCGGGTACATCGCGCACAGTTCCATGCCCGAGGCCATGACGCCAAGCGCCAGCGCGGTGTTGCCGTTGGTGGCGATTTGCGCCTTGGATGACGGCGTTGCCGGAATGCAGTAGCGGAAGTCGAGATTCGCAGCGGCCCACGCGTGGCCGGCTTCGAGCAGTGTCACGTTGGAATCGATGACGTCCTGCGCCTTCTTGCCGAAGGTCAGCGCGATCTGGTCGCGCGCCGGTTGCAGATCAAAGCTGTAGATGTAGCAGAGCATGCCGAGCGCAAACATGTTCTTGCCCTGTCGTGCATTGGCAACGAGTTTGAGGCACTCCAACTCCATCGGGATTTCGACAACCTTGTAGCCGGCTTCGACCAGACGGTCATGTGTCTGGATGTAGGCCATCGAGATATTGATGTCGGTGTTTTTGCGCCACATGCTTTCGAGCAGGATGGTCGCGCCGGCTTTCAGCTCCCCTGCGCGCACGCGGCCGAGCAGCACCTGCTCGTTGAAGGCGATGACGAGGTCGGTCTGGTCGCCGCCGTTAGTGATGTAGGTTGAGCCGATGCGAATACGGTTGCCGCTCGCACCCGCCACGCTGCGTGCCGGCGGGCGGATTTCGGCCGGGATGATCTCGGTCGTCCAGATGCCATTACCCATGCGCGCAGCAATTGAGCCGAGCGATTGACCGCAGCGTTGAGCGCCCTCGCCGGAGTCGCTGATGATTTCGACGATGTGCTCTTTTAGTACGGTTGCGGTTGTTATGCCTGTTTTTTTTACGCCGCTTTTGGCTGAATTTCTCATGGGTTTTTGTGAACTCATTTCAGGTTATTCCCTAGTCGCTTGGTGCATCTGTGCGTATCACTTCAGGTCAGGCTATTTTTAGCCGTGCGAAATTACGTTCGCCGGGATGGATGCCGAACAGTGTTTTTCCGCTCACGTTGTAAGGCAGGGTGCTGTCGCGAATGCCGAGATAAGTCTTCATGCTGGCGGCAGCTCTGCGCCCGGCACCCATGGCCTCGATCACCGTGGCCGCGCCGGTAACAATGTCACCGCCGGCAAAAACGCCGGCCAGCGAGGTGGCGAGCGAATCGTCAGTGTCGATGTAGCCCCACTTGTTGAGCCGCATGCCGGACGTCTGTCCCATGATCGGGTTGGCATTGGTGCCGATGGCATAAACGATCAGGTCGACTTCAAAATCGAATTCGCTGCCGTCAACCGTTATCGGGCGACGTCGGCCGGAGTCGTCCGGCTCGCCAAGTTCCATACGCACGCAGCGCATGCCGCGCACATTGCCGTCACCATCGTTGATCACGGAAACCGGATTGGTCAGCCAGTGGAACTCAATACCTTCCTGTTCGGCGTGGTGCAACTCTTCGGCGCGGGCCGGTGCTTCCTTGCGCGAACGGCGGTAGATGCAATAGACCTTCTCGGCACCCAGACGCAGGCAAACGCGCATGGCGTCCATCGCCGTGTTGCCGGCACCGACCACGGCCACTCGCTTGCCCATCGGCTGCGGGGTGTCAAAGTTGGGAAAGTCACGGGCACGCATCAGGTTGCAGCGGGTGAGTAATTCATTGGCGGACAGCACGCCGTTGAGTGAATCCCCGGGAATGCCGAGCATGGTCGGGTAACCGGCACCGACGCCAACAAAGACAGTATCGAAACCCATCTCCGAGATCATTTGTTCGATGGTGAATAGACGGCCGACCAGTGTGTTGCATTCAAATTTGACGCCAAGTTTGAGCAGGTTGTTGATTTCAGCATCGATCACGGCGTTGGGCAGGCGGAAGTCGGGGATGCCGTATTTGAGTACGCCGCCGGCCTGATGGAAAGCCTCGTATACCGTGACATCGCAGCCGGCCTTAGCCATGTCAGCCGCACAGGCCATGCCGGCCGGTCCGGAACCGACGATGCCGACCTTGAAAGCATTCTTCTCGATATAGGGAATGTTGGTCCAGCCTTCGCGGATCGCCGTGTCGCCAACAAATCGCTCCAGCCGGCCGATGGCCACAGCTTCGAGTGAGTCACCCACGGTGCAAACGCCTTCGCACTGCTTCTCCTGCGGGCAGACACGGCCGCAGATGGCGGGCAGCAAACTGGTTTGCGTGATGATGTCGTAAGCGCCGCGCAGATTCTTTTCGTTGATCTTCTGGATAAAGCCGGGGATGTTGATGTTGACCGGGCATCCCGCGACACAGGGTTGATCCGGACACATCAAACAGCGATCAGATTCGCGCAAGGCATCGTCCGGGTGGTAGCCGCAGGCGACTTCCTCAAAGTTTTTGGCACGCACTGCCGGCTCCTGTTCGAGCATCGGGGTGCGTTCCTGGGGAATGCTGCGGATGGTTTTTTTCTTGGCCATAGATTCCTGCCGTTTAAATCTTTAAATACGGATTAACCACGAAGGGCACGAAGAGCACGAAGAGAGGCATAAGAGCTATTAATGTTTCCGAAATGCATAACAGCAGCACTCGCCCGTCGTTTCTCGTCACCTCGTGTAGCGAATAATGGAAATATCAATGAATTTATCTTCATGGTTTTCTTCGTGTTCTTTGTGTTCTTCGTGGTTCAATTTGTTGTCTTGTTGGCAAGCTTCTCTGCAAGCTCTGCCTGAAGTCGGCATCCCTTTTCATAGTGTTCAAGCGCCATTCGCTCTTCCTTCGAGTAGCGGCGCAAGCGGGTCATCAGGTCAAAAAAATCGACCTGATGGCAGTCAAAGTCCGGCCCGTCGACGCAGGCAAACTTGACCTGATTGCCGATCTTGACGCGGCAGCCACCGCAC
>JANNGP010000166.1:0-1633 GCA_031403915.1 Betaproteobacteria bacterium | reverse complement strand
CGATGCGCTGTCCGAAGCGGATCGGCCGGCCTTCGACGCCGCAGACAACTGGTACCTGCTCATCGTGAAGGTCGAGGGCGCGCGCGCCATGGCCGCGATCCACTCCAGCTTCTCGGCGCCGAGTCGCGATGACGCCACGCAGGCCGTCGTCGCCCGCGCCGCGGCCGCGGTCAGCACGGCAACCAGCGCAGGGCACGTCTGCGTGTCGCTGCAGGAGTTGGCCCCCGGCTCGGCCATCGGCCTGGACGCGCAGGCGCTGCGCGCGGCCCTGCTGGCCTCTGGCGTGGTGGGCACACCCGCTCATGCCGGTGCGATGCCCCTGATCCTGGACGACGATGGCCGCCTCTACCTGCACCGCTACTTCGACTACGAGCGCCGCCTGGCCACGCGTTTGGCGCAAGCGGCATCACTGGCGCAGGCCGCACCGTTCGACATCGACGAGGCCACTGCGCAGCTTCTCGACACGCTCTTCCGCGCCAATGAAGCCGCGCTGCAGGGTGGCGTGGACTGGCAGAAGATTGCCGCAGCGCTGGCCCTGCGGGGTCGCCTGACCATCATCAGCGGCGGCCCGGGAACGGGCAAGACGACGACGGTGGTGAATCTGCTCGCCTGCCTGATCGCCCAGAACCCCGATTGCCGGATTGCGCTGGCCGCGCCAACCGGCAAGGCGGCCGCGCGCATGACCGAGGCCATACGGCAGCGCGCCGTGCACCTGCCCGAGGCGCTGCGGGCACGGCTGCCCCAGGATTCATCCACCGTCCACCGGCTGCTGGGTGTGCGGCCCGCCGCCGGCGGCTTCGTCCACCACGCGGGCAACCCGCTGGCCATCGATGTGCTGGTCGTCGACGAAGCCTCGATGCTCGACTTGGCGCTGGCGACCCGCCTGCTCGAAGCCGTGCCTGCATCGGCGCGAGTCATCCTTCTGGGCGACAAGGACCAACTCTGTGCGGTCGAGGCGGGCGCGGTGTTTGCAGAACTGAGCGCCGACCCCGGCTTGACGGGCGCGTGCGGCACCGCGCTGGCCGCGCTGTGCGGGCTGCACCCCGACCAGCTTCAAGTGCAGGCCACGGCGCGGAACGGCCCGCTCAAGGACGCCGTGGTCTGGTTCACGCAGAACTTTCGCTTTGCCAAGCACTCGGGCATCGGGCGGCTGGCGGCCGACATCAACGCGGCCCGCGCGAGCGAGGCCGTGGCCTGGTTGCTGGCCCAGGGCGACGACTCGGTCGAGTGGCTGGACGACAGCGAAACTGAAGGCGCCGACGCCGTGCTCGCGCGGCTGTTCGAGGGCTACACCGCTTACCTGCAAGCCGTGCTTCGCGATCCCACCGACCTGGCCGCCATCACGCTGGCCTTTGGCGCTTTTCGTGCCCTGTGCGCGCTGCGCGAGGGCCCGCGCGGCATGCTGGTGGTCAACGACCGGATGACGCGCCACGCACGCGACCAGCTGGCACCGCTGCACGACGCATCGACCGTCGACCCGCGCTCGCCCTGGTTCGTGGGGCGGCCGGTCATGGTGCTGCGCAACGACGCGGTGGCCAGGCTGTTCAACGGCGACATCGGCATCACGCTGCCAGACGCCAACGGCACGCCGGTGGTGTACTTCCCCGACGCCAAGGGCGGCTTCAGGGCCGTG
>JANNGP010000165.1:0-2127 GCA_031403915.1 Betaproteobacteria bacterium | reverse complement strand
ATTCTTGGGGAACCAGCGAGCCACGTAAGGCGTGCCAACTGAAAACGATCCGCCGGCCAGGCCAACAAACAAGCCTATCGTCAGAAAGTGCCAGTAGGCTGTGGCGTAACTCATCATCCAGATGGCCGGAATTGTCAGCGCCATCAAGGTGGCCATGACAATGCGCCCGCCGTATTTGTCGGTCCAGATACCCAGCGGCACGCGAATCAACGAGCCGGTCAGCACCGGCGTGGCCGTCAGCAATCCGAATTCTGTCGAGTTGAGATTCAGCGCCTTTTTGATCGGGATGCCGATCACCCCGAACATCATCCAGACCATGAAACACACGGTGAATGCAAGCGTGCTGACCAAGAGCACAGAGAGTGCCTGCCCCTTTTTTGTCATGTCAAAACCCCTTTGTGTACATGACGTCAATTTAGGGGAGACAGACTTTTTTCGGCATCCTTCTGAAGGAGAGGTCGGCAGTGTCAATGGAACTACACGGCACGCCAACCCCATAGTTCTGAAGAACGATGGGCAAGCATTTATCGCATTGTCTTGAGTCAGATCAAAGAATGCCGTTCTCGGATGCGATAACCGCAGCATGTACGCGTGAGCTGACGTCGAGTTTGCGCAAGATATGCTGCACATGAATTTTGACGGTGGTTTCAGCGATCCCGTGTTCTCGGGCGATTTCCTTGTTGCTGGCACCGCGCACGATGCCGCGAAGGATGTCGAGTTCGCGCGGCGATAGACTGGCTATTGGCGCACTCATTGTTATTACAGCCGCAGCGTGCATCGCCGACTCGGCGCCAGCGCTATCGCTTGCCGTGACGCTCGTTGTTGCCCCCCGGTAGGCCGCCACTAGTTTGCTCATCATCTCTGGCGCAACGACACTATCGCCTTGTACGGCACGCTGGATAGCAGCGATCAACGCATCACCCTCGATGGTTTTTAGCAGGTATCCGATGGCGCCGCCACGCAAGGCAGCTGCAAGGTCATTTTCGTCCTCGCTGACGGTCAACATCAGGATGCATGCGTTCGGTGCGGCGACGCGTAGAGCAGGCAAGGCATCGACGCCATTGACGCCGGGCAGGTGGTTATCCAGCAAAATAACATCGGGTTGAAGCTCCTGCGCCTTGCGTAACGCCTGCCCGGCATCCGCCGCGTCGCCGACAACGGCCACCCCCGAGTCACGCGATATGAGCGCCGTCAACCCGCGGCGAAAGAGCGTGTGGTCGTCCACCACCAGGACGCGAATGGGAGCGGCTCCGGATACCTGATTGCCCGTGCTCATGCCTCAACCCCTTTTTTGTTGGCTGTGGCCACTGGAGCCATCGGCTGTGCGTGTGGCGGTAGGGTAAGAATGATGGAACTCCCATGCCCCGGAGTCGAAATAATGTCCAGATCCGCACCAATGCGCTGGGCCCGCTCCTTCATGATACGCAAACCGACATGGGTTTCGTCCAGTTGATCGTTGTCGAAAATGAAACCGATACCGTCATCCTGCACTTCAAAGCGCCACGCCGGTTGTTGCTGCACGCGTAGACTGACTTGAGCGGCGTGGGCATGCTTGCGCACGTTGGACAACGCTTCCTGAACAATATGCAGCACTTGTATCTGCAGATCGGGCGAAAGCGGCATGCCCTGTCCGTGCATGGTTAGTGACGTTTGAACTCCACTCTGGTGTTCGAATTTTCGCAAGGTGGTGGCCAATGCCGGTTCGATATCCTCGATGTTGGTGCGGGTTCGGAAATTCAGCAGCAACTCGCGTACATCACCGTAGCTCTCGCGAACACCCGTATCAATTTCTTCGAGGATCGCCTGTATCTCAATTGAATTACCCGATCGAACCGCATCGCGCATCAATTGAACCTGGATCTTTATGAAAGCCAGCGACTGGGCGATGGAATCATGAAGTTCCCGGGCGAGATAAATGCGTTCCTGCGAAACCGCCGCCTCCTTTTCCAGTGCATTGAGGCGCAAGTTTTCCATCGCGCTTGCCAGGTGGCTACCCAGCGCCTCAAGCAAGGAGCGTAACGCTGGCGTTGGGTTCACTTTGGCATTGAAAAACAGGTCGACTTCACCCATCAGGCGTTCATGCAAACGGACCGGGATGTTGATCACCGTTTTAAAGCCAGCCTTGCC
>JANNGP010000164.1:0-16742 GCA_031403915.1 Betaproteobacteria bacterium | reverse complement strand
GCCGTGCAGATGATCCTTAATCTTAAACCGAAACCCTCAAGAGAACTGCCGGGAACAGTCGGTGTTTTTGCTGTTGGCATGGGTATTGGCTCGGTTTCCGCACTGGTTGCCATCGGCGGCGGGGCATTTACTGTGCCCTTCCTGACCTGGTGCAATATTCGCGTGCAAAATGCTATCGGCACCTCGGCCGCCATAGGTTTCCCGATCGCTGTCGGCGGCACGATTGGCTACATTTACAACGGGTTTGGGCACGCCGGCCTGCCTGAGTGGAGTTTGGGGTTTGTCTACCTGCCCGCGCTGGCCTGGATGCTTCTGCCGAGCATGTTGATGGCGCCGATTGGCGCCAGACTGACCCATCGCTTGCCCGTAACCACGCTAAAACGTATTTTCGCCTGCCTGCTCATTGCACTGGCAGCAAAAATGTTGTGGGGTACGTTAAACGGAGCGTAATGCCATTTTGAACCATGCAATAGCCGTCCTGATTCATGCCGTCAAAAGCCGCACTACAAGGGTTTCTGCCTTGCCTGAAGGCTGTGGATAACGTAAAATTGCGGGTTCGTAGCGATGATGCCGCCGCATGGTCGGCGCAGGTTTTATCCGCTTTCCGGTTTCCAGCATTTTCGGGCGGGCATACCGCCTCAACACATACTATCTTGTGAAAGGTCGTACCATGTCCAACGAGAAAAACCCAGCATTCCCCGACTCATCCAATCTAGCCGACTGGAAAAAGGCCGCCACCAAATCGGCGCCTGGGGGCAATGTCGACAATCTGAACTGGACCACCTCCGAAGGCATCGTCGTCAAGCCGCTGTACACCAAGGCCGACATCGCCGATCTACCACTGACCGACACCCTGCCGGGTTTTGCCCCCTACACGCGCGGCCCGCAGGCCACCATGTATGCCGTACGCCCGTGGACGATCCGCCAGTACGCCGGCTTCTCCACCGCTACCGAATCCAATGCCTTCTACCGCAAGGCGCTGGCCGCCGGTGGTCAGGGCGTTTCCGTCGCCTTCGACCTCGCCACCCACCGTGGTTACGACTCGGATAATGCCCGCGTGGTGGGTGACGTCGGCAAGGCCGGCGTGGCCATCGACTCGGTCGAAGACATGAAGGTGCTGTTCGACGGCATTCCGCTCGACAAGGTCTCCGTTTCGATGACCATGAACGGCGCCGTGCTGCCGGTGCTCGCCGGTTACGTTGTCGCCGCTGAAGAACAGGGCATTTCGCAGGACAAGCTGACCGGAACCATTCAGAACGACATTCTGAAAGAGTTCATGGTTCGTAACACCTACATCTACCCGCCGACGCCGTCGATGAAGATCATCGCCGACATCTTCAGCTACACGGCGCAGAACATGCCGAAGTTCAACTCAATCTCGATCTCCGGCTATCACATGCAGGAAGCCGGTGCCAATCAGGCGATCGAAATGGCCTTTACGCTGGCCGATGGTGCCGAGTACGTGCGCACCGGTATCGCTTCCGGCATGGACGTCGACACCTTCGCCGGCCGCCTGTCCTTCTTCTGGGCCGTCGGCATGAACTTCTACCTCGAAATCGCCAAGATGCGCGCAGCACGGATGCTGTGGCACCGCATCATGACCCAGCTCGGCGCCAAGAGCCCGAAGTCGATGATGCTGCGTACGCACAGCCAGACCTCCGGCTGGTCGCTGACCGAGCAGGACCCTTACAACAACGTCATCCGCACCACCATCGAAGCCATGGCGGCCGTCTTCGGCGGCACCCAGTCGCTGCACACCAACGCGCTGGACGAAGCCATCGCTCTGCCGACCGCCTTTTCCTCACGCATCGCTCGCAACACGCAGATCATCATTCAGGAAGAAACCAAGATCTGTAACGTGGTCGACCCGTGGGCCGGCTCGTACATGATGGAAAAGCTGACCCAGGACATGGCCGACAAGGCCTGGGCCATCATCGAAGAAGTCGAAGCCATGGGTGGCATGGTCAAGGCCGTTGAATCGGGCTGGGCCAAGATGAAGATTGAAACCTGTGCCGCCGAAACCCAGGCACTGATTGACTCCGGCAAGAAGGTCATTGTTGGTGTCAACAAGTACAAGCTGGCCGAAGAAGCCGCAATCGACATTCTGGACATCGACAACGTCGCCGTAC
Organism: Betaproteobacteria bacterium; assembly: GCA_031403915.1. GTDB lineage: Bacteria > Pseudomonadota > Gammaproteobacteria > Burkholderiales > Rhodocyclaceae > Propionivibrio. The sequence continues at coordinate 14,613 of JANNGP010000164.1, read as the reverse complement.
GCGAAGAGCAAGTCGCCAGCCTCAAGAAGATTCGCGCCAGCCGCGATACCGCTGCGGTTAATGCCGCGCTCGCCGCACTCACCCAAGCGGCCGCTTCCGGTGAAGGCAACCTGCTTGATCTGACCATCAAGGCCATGCGCCTGCGCGCCACGGTTGGCGAAGTGTCAGATGCGCTGGAAAAGATTTTTGGCCGTCATCGCGCCAACAACCAGACCATTTCAGGTGTTTACGGAGGTGTCGTGCAAGGCATCGATACATGGGAAACCATTAAGACGGACATCGAGCAATTTGCGGCGAAAGAAGGTCGCCGTCCACGCGTGATGATCGCCAAGCTCGGCCAGGATGGCCATGATCGCGGCGCCAAGGTCGTCGCAACCGCCTTTGCCGACCTCGGTTTCGACATCGACGTCGGCCCGCTCTTCCAGACCCCGGAAGAAGCCGCCAAGCTGGCTATCGAAAACGATGTGCACGCCATCGGCTGCTCGTCGCTGGCCGCCGGCCACAAAACCCTCGTGCCGCAGATCATCAAGGCGCTCAAGGATCAGGGCGCGAACGACATCATCGTCTTTGCCGGCGGCGTTATCCCGGCACAGGACTACGACGCGCTTTACGCGGCCGGTGCCAAGGCCGTGTTCGGCCCGGGTACGCGCATCGAGGATTCGGCTCGCAAGGTGCTCGAGGAAATCCGCAAGTCGCTCGCCAAGGCCTGATTTAGGCACACGAAGGCGCATGAAGGCAAAGCTCGCGTCCGGTGACGGGCTGTCCGCCGTCGACCAACAACTGGTTGACGGCGTACTGGCCAGCAAGCGTCGGGCGCTCGCCAAAACCATCACCCTGATTGAATCAACCCGGCCCGATCATCAGGCACGCGCACGGCAAGTCATCACGGCACTGCTGCCGCATACCGGCCGCGCCATCCGCGTCGGCATTTCCGGCGTTCCCGGCGCGGGGAAATCAACGTTCATTGAAGCGCTCGGCATCTGGCTGATTGAGCAGGGTCACAAACTGGCGGTACTGGCCGTCGACCCCTCATCCTCGGTTTCCGGCGGCTCCATTCTGGGTGACAAGACACGCATGGAAATGCTCTGCCAGCGGGACGAAGCCTTCATTCGCCCCAGCCCGTCAGCCGGCTCTCTGGGCGGCGTGGCCGAGAAAACCCGTGAGTCGATGCTAGCCTGCGAAGCCGCCGGCTACGATGTCATCCTCGTCGAAACTGTTGGCGTGGGTCAAAGCGAAACGACCGTCGCCGGCATGGTCGACATGTTCGTCCTGCTGCAACTGCCCAACGCCGGTGATGATCTGCAGGCGATCAAGAAGGGCATTGTCGAGATCGCCGATCTCGTCGCCATCAACAAGTCCGACATTGACCCGCGTGCGGCAGCCGTCGCGCGCGCGCAGTGGAATCAGGCGTTGCACATGCTGCGCCCCAATTCGCCCAACTGGCGTCCGCCGGTCATCAGCGTTTCCGCCTTGCGGAAAGAGGGGATGGCCGATTTCTGGGGCGAAATCGAACGTTTCCGCAGTACGCTCACCCAGACCGGCGAATTCGAGGCCAAGCGCAAGAAGCAGGCGCTGGACTGGATGTGGAGCATTATCGAATCTGGCTTACATCAAATCTTCCGCGACCAACCCGACATACACTCGGCGCTGCCCGCCCTCTCGCGCGAGGTCGCCGAAGGCACGATCACCCCCGGCGCCGCCGCGCAAAGACTGCTGGCCTACTTGCAGCACTGATACGGAACTGCGCCGCATCCGTGCGGTCTGAAGTTGGTGTTAGATCGGGGAGAAAAATCTATGCATGACATCATCCGCCAGCTCGCGGAGAAGCGCGACGCTGCTTATCTGGGTGGCGGCCAGAAGCGCATTGACGCACAGCACGCCAAAGGCAAGCTCACCGCCCGCGAGCGCATCGAACTGCTGCTCGACGCCGGCTCCTTTGAAGAATGGGACATGTTCAAGGAGCATCGCTGTACTGATTTCGGGATGGCCGAACAATCGGTTCCAGGCGATGGCGTGGTCACTGGCTATGGCACGATCAACGGCCGGCTGATGTTTGTTTTTTCTCAGGACTTCACTGTTTTTGGCGGATCACTGTCTGAATCCCACGCCGAAAAAATCTGCAAGCTGATGGATCACGCGATGAAAGTCGGCGCGCCGCTGATCGGCTTGAATGACTCCGGCGGCGCGCGCATTCAGGAAGGCGTGGCCTCACTGGGTGGCTACGCCGACGTCTTTCAACGCAACGTCCTGGCCTCCGGCGTCATACCGCAAATTTCCCTGATCATGGGGCCTTGCGCTGGCGGCGCCGTATACAGCCCGGCCATGACTGATTTCATCTTCATGGTCAAAGACTCGTCGTACATGTTTGTCACCGGGCCGGAAGTTGTCAAAACCGTGACCCACGAGGATGTCACCGCCGAAGAACTGGGTGGCGCGATCAGCCATACCACCAAATCCGGCGTCGCCGACCTAGCCTTCGAGAACGACGTCGAAGCGCTGATGATCATGCGCCGCTTTATCGGATTTATCCCCGGCAACAACCGTGAAAAGCCGCCCATCCTGCCGTCCCAGGACCCGGCGGACCGACTCGATTACTCGCTCGACACGCTGGTACCGGACAACGCCAACAAGCCCTACGACATAAAGGAACTGATCATCAAGACGGTTGATGACGGCGACTTCTTTGAACTGCAACCCGACTACGCCAAAAACATCGTCATCGGTTTCGGCCGCATGGACGGTTCGCCGGTCGGCATTGTCGCCAACCAGCCGCTGGTCATGGCCGGCTGTCTGGACATCAAGAGCTCGACCAAGGCCGCGCGCTTCGTGCGCTTCTGCGATGCCTTCAACATCCCGGTCGTGACTTTTGTCGACGTCCCCGGCTTCATGCCCGGCACGGCACAGGAATACGGCGGCATCATCAAACACGGCGCCAAGCTGCTCTATGCCTACGCCGAATGCACGGTGCCGAAAGTCACCGTCATCACGCGCAAAGCCTATGGCGGCGCCTACGACGTGATGTCATCCAAGCACTTGCGCGGCGACGTGAACTTTGCCTGGCCGTCAGCTGAAATCGCGGTCATGGGGCCAAAAGGCGCGGTCGAAATCATCTTCCGAGAGGAGAAGGGCGACCCGGAAAAACTTGCCCAGCGCGAAGCCGAATACAAGGCCAAATTCGCCAACCCGTTCGTGGCCGGTGCGCGCGGCTTTATCGACGACGTGATCATGCCCAACGAAACGCGCAAGCGCATCTGCCGTTCTCTGGCCATGCTGCGCGACAAACAACTCGACAACCCCTGGCGCAAGCACGGAAACATCCCGCTTTGATAAAAATGCAAAACACCAAGACACCAAGGTCACCAAGTTTCACCAAGCAAAACCCAAAAACGTTTTTGACTTTCTTGGTGGATCTTTGTGTTCTTTGTGACTTGGTGGTGAAAGGTTCTAAATAATGTTCAAGAAAATCCTGATTGCTAACCGAGGTGAAATCGCCTGCCGCGTCATCAAGACCGCGCGCCGCATGGGCATCGCCACCGTCGCCGTGTATTCCGAAGCCGACCGCGATTCGCTGCACGTGCTGGCCGCTGACGAGTCTGTGTGCATCGGGCCGGCGGCGTCGAAAGAATCGTATCTCGCCATCGACAAGATCATCGCCGCGTGCAAGCAGACCGGCGCCGAAGCCGTGCATCCGGGCTACGGCTTCCTCTCCGAGAATCAGGATTTCTCGAAGCGCCTTGAGGAAGCCGGCATCATTTTTATTGGCCCCAAGCATTACTCAGTGGCGGCGATGGGCGACAAGATCGAGTCAAAAAAACTGGCGATCAAGGCCAGGGTCAACACCATTCCCGGTTACAACGATGCCATTGCCGATGCCAAACAGGCCGTCGAGATCGCCAAGGGAATCGGCTATCCGGTGATGATCAAGGCCTCGGCCGGCGGTGGCGGAAAAGGTCTGCGCGTAGCCTTCAACGATGCAGAGGCCGCTGAAGGCTTTGATTCGTGCCGCAACGAAGCTAAAGTTGCCTTTGGTGATGACCGCATATTCATCGAGAAATTTGTTGAAGGCCCGCACCACATCGAGATCCAACTCATCGCCGACGCGCATGGCAACACCGTCTATCTGCTAGAGCGCGAGTGCTCGATTCAGCGCCGGCACCAGAAGGTCATTGAAGAAGCGCCGTCACCCTTTATTGACGACACCATCCGCAAAGCCATGGGCGAACAGGCCGTGGCACTGGCCAAGGCGGTGAAGTATCAGAGCGCCGGCACCGTCGAGTTTGTTGTGGGTTCCGACAAGTCCTTCTACTTTCTTGAGATGAACACCCGCCTGCAGGTCGAGCATCCGGTCACCGAAATGATCACCGGCTTTGACCTTGTCGAACTGATGATCCGCGTTGCCGCCGGCGAGAAGCTGCCCTTCACGCAAGCCGACATCAAGCCGAACGGCTGGGCTGTCGAGTGCCGCATCAATGCCGAAGACCCCTTCCGCGGCTTCCTGCCGTCGACCGGCCGGCTGGTCAAGTTCGAGCCACCGGAAACCATCGACGGTCAAGTGCGTGTCGACACTGGCGTGTACGAAGGTGGTGAGATTTCGATGCACTACGACTCGATGATCGCCAAACTTATCTGCCACGGTGACAACCGCACGCAAGCCATCGAACGCATGCGCGACGCACTCAATGCCTTCTTCATCCGTGGCGTTTCGTCGAACATTCCCTTCCAGGCGGCGCTGATGCAGCACCCGCGCTTCTGCTCGGGCATTTTCACCACGGCCTTCATCTCGGAGGAATACCCGCATGGCTTTGTGGCTGCCGATGTGCCACACAATGATCTCGGGCTATTGACGGCTATCGCAGCATTCGCAAGACGCCGTTATATCGACCGCGCGATCAAGATCAGCAGCCAGATGCCCGGCCATGAGCGTCAGGTCGGTAAGCAGTGGGTGGTGCACATGGAAGGACTTAGCTATCCGGTCACCCTTGACCCGATTCTCGGCGGTTACTCGATTACGTCAGACGAGAAACGCTACGATATCGTGTCCGACTGGCAGTTCAGGGAACTGATCTTCAAGGGCACGTGCAACGGCCAGCCAATCTGCATGCAAGTCGAACGCGCCGGTCTGGATTACCGTATCAGCCATTTTGGCAAGCAGGTCAAGGCCGTGGTGATGTCGGCCAAGGCTGACCGTCTGCTAGCGCTGATGCCGTTCAAAGTGCCGCCGGATCTTTCAAAGTATCTGCTTTCACCGATGCCGGGGCTGTTGCGCGAAGTTTCGGTAAAGGCGGGTCAGCACGTACGTGCCGGCGAAAAGCTGGCGGTCATCGAAGCCATGAAAATGGAAAACATTCTCAAGGCCGAGAAGGACTGCAAGGTCAAACAGATCGTCACCGCCGCCGGCGAAAGCCTATCGGTCGATCAGGTGATCATCGAGTTCGAGTAGGCCGCACTGCCGGAAGGCCCACGAAAAAATAGCCTAAATGACCCATGGATAAACGACCCTGGCTTACCATGCTTAGAGAAGCGCATGGAATAAGGAGATCGGACAGTCATGTCTCGATAAGGATTATCTATGAGGCTTGCAGACTGGCGAAATATTCGTTGTTCGCCTCCTATTGTTGCCCCCTATTGTTATTAAAAGCGTAACCGGAGCTGTTACTGGAAAGCCGGGCATCCTCTGTCGGGGCGGCGAGGTTCGGATAGCGCGAGCGATTCGTGAACCTCAGCGGAAGAAACGTGTCCTAAGTCATAATTCGCCAAGGTGAAACTCATGGCATGCCTGAGGAGTGGAAATGAAATCCCTGCTAGCAGACATCAGCCTGCCCTTTGCCTTTGTATTTCTCGGTCTGGCCGGATTGTTCTTCTACATTGCATGGCAGCAGGAGTCCCACGCGAAGGCTTTGATCGGCGAGAGGCAGATTGCCGTGGCTAGACTCACCGACAAGACCACCTTTACGTCGAGCGGGATGTACAAGGAGGGCGGCTTCGGGGAAAAGGGGCCAACCAAATACACGCTGCACTACAGCTTTACCTTGCAAGATACGGGAGAAGCACGCGAAGGCAGCAGCGATGTCAGCATCGAGGTGTGGGATGCTGTGCACATCGGCAACCATTACCAGGTGCTGTTTTCGCGCGCCAATCCGGCGATCACCTCGCTCTTCGACGGGCAGGATTTCGTCGACGGCGCACAGCTGGCCACCCGGCTGACTTGGATTTTCGGCGTGCTGGCCCTCCTCAGCGCCGGCCTTTTTGTGCAACTCCGCCAATGAAAGCCGCCATGCGCTGGCTTGCTCCGCTCCTGTTGTTGATGAGCAACACAGGCATGGCGGAAACGCCACGCACACTCCATCTGGAGGTGGAAATTCTCGACCTCGGCGGCCCGCTGAGTAGCGCTGCTTTCGGCAGGCAACTCGCCAGCCCCGCGCTTGTTGTAACGGGCCACTACGTGTCGGACAAGCGCATCGAAAATGTCACCGCGCGCTACGAGCGCGTGATGCCGATTGGCCGGAAATGGCACCCCATTCCAGAAACCACAGTGGTCTCAGTCGAAGCGATCACGCGCACGGGGTGGCGCCTGCGGTGTACGCTGTCTGACAGCCATCCGGCCCATGCCAGCTACCGGCTGGCCGGTGCATCCCTTCACGTTCCGATGCCGCCCGGCGTCAACGGGCTGCCGCAACCGTCACTGGAAATCGATCTGATCGACGCTCTGCCGGAAAAGGATGCTAAGGAGCGCACATTTCCCTGGCGCAGCGTGGAGCTCTCAGTCACAGTGCGTGTACGCACTCAGTGGAGCAGATGATTCGCGGCGAAAGAGGGCATGCGGCAAACGAAAGCCGAACCCAAGCGTAATTCTTCACGATACAAGGCATCGCTCAGGGCGCACCCCAAGAGTACTTCTTCACGATGCAAGGCATCGCTCAGGGCGCATGGAATGGCGATCTACGATGCACACCTGCTGCAGACGCACGTTTTCATTGGCCCGTAGGCCGACGGCCCGTAAAAAAAGCCCGCGATCTGCGGGCTTTTGTTTCTTCCGAAAAAGGGGCGAGTGGGATGCAGCGCTAGCCGCCCGCCCCCATCAGCGCCAGCAACACGCCGCCTGCTACCACCGAGGCAACCTGTCCCGCCGCATTAGCCCCCATGGCATGCATTAGCAGGAAGTTTTCGAAGTCTTCTTCCTGTGCCACGCGCTGAACCACACGTGCGGCCATCGGAAAAGCACTGATACCCGCCGCGCCGATCATCGGGTTGACCTTGCCGCCGGAAAGCCAGTTAAGCACCTTGGCAAACAGCACGCCGGCGCAACCGTCCAGCGCAAACGCCAGCAAGCCAAGCACCATGATGAACAAGGTATCCTGCTTGAGGAAGTCAGCGCCGACCATGGTCGAACCAATCGCCAGACCAAGGAAGAGCGTCACAGTATTGGCTATTTCCGCCGCCGATGCTTTGGTCAGACGCTCAACCGCACCCGACTCTTTCATCAGGTTACCGAGCATCAACATGCCGATCAGCGGTGTGGCAAAAGGCACCAGCGTACCCACCATCACGGTCACGACAATCGGGAACAGGATGCGCGTACGGCGACTGATCTTGCGCTGACTGTAGGGCATGCGGATGGCCCGCTCCTTTTTGGTGGTCATCAGCTTGATGACCGGCGGCAGGATGATCGGAACGAGCGACATGTAGCTGTAGGCGGCCACGGTAATCGGGCCGAGCAAATGCGGCGCAAGAATACCCGAAACGTAGATCGAGGTCGGGCCGTCGATCGCACCGATGATGCCGATCGAGGCGGCTTCATTCGGTGTAAAACCGAGTATCAAGGCCAGAATCAGTGTCATGAAGATGCCAAATTGACCGGCCGCGCCGAGCAAGACCAAACGCGGGTTTTCCAGCAAGGGGCCAAAATCGGTCAACGCGCCAATGCCGACAAAGATCAGCAAGGGGAACATCTCGTTGGTGATGCCCATGTTGTACAGCACTTTCAACATGCCATCATCGGCAATCAGGGGCGAGAGCGGCAGGTTGGCCAGCATGCAGCCAGCGGCAATGGGCAACAACAGCAGCGGCTCGTAGTCCTTGACGATCGCCAGATACATCAGGACGAAAGACACACCAAGCATGACCAACGACTGCCAGGTAACGTTATTTACGCCTTTGAGCAGCAAGCCGATCGTTTCGTGATCGATCATCGCTCAATCCTCCTGGAACTTGATGATCGCATCACCGTGATCAACATTTTGCCCAACGGTTACGAAAACTTCCGCAACCGTACCGGCACGTGGCGCACCAATGACGTTATGCATTTTCATCGCATCGAGAATGGCAACCTGCTGACCGCGTTCGATCTGATCACCGGCCTTGACGTTAATTGCCAGAATGACGCCAGGCATCGGCGCAGTCAACGCCCCCTTACCCCCTGCACCCCCTGCAGGTTTGCGCGGCGCGGGTGTAGCCGCCGGCGATGCCGATGGCTGACTGCGCACACGAGCGACTGTATTGGCGACCACGGAGCGTGGCGCGGAATCCGGCCCCAACTGAAAGCCCGGTGTGATTGATGCTTCAGCAAGCGCCTCGTCACCGGAAAGAGTCACCTGATACGTCTCATCGCCAACAATCACTTCAAAACGGTCGGCAGCCAGTTCCTGAACGTCGATCACGAACTCACGGTCACTGATATCCAAGGTGTAACGTCGCATTATTTTCCTCTCGCCTGCCAAATAGAATTTTGCCGCGCGCGGCCTGTTGCAACCCAACGACTGGCAAAGAGTTGACTGCCCGGCCAGTAGCTGCGCATGAACGGTGCCGCCTGGCGCCTGAGTTCGGTTTTATGTTTCAAGGTAGCGATCATGATGGCCGCCACCAGATCCGCAGGCATGCCATTCACTGTGGGGCGCTCAGGAACCTGCGCACCAATTGCGCCATCGGCCGATGCGGCAATACGCTCTGCTTCAACAATCGCTTCTTTCGCCGTCTGGGGAGCTTTGGGCTCCTTGTCCAGCGCCAGAACCAATGTCAGCAAACCCCACAGCAATGCGAGCAGGGCAAAGACCAGTCCCATGCCGAGGACGGTCATCTGCAAACCCCAACCTAAATTCTCCATTCGAACCTCTCGTCAGATGTGGTGATCAGATCGGGGACAGGCCGTGTTTCTTGGCCGGATTCTGCTGCACCTTGGTGCGCAGGACCTCCAGCGCACGCGCCAGACGCGGGCGTGTTTCGCGCGGCTCGATGACTTCATCGATCTGACCGACGTCAGCCGCACGATAGGGGTTGAAGAACTTCTCGCGATACTCGGCGAGCAGTTCCTGCTCGCGCGCGGCCGGATCGGCTGCCTTTTCGATTTCGGCACGGAAGAGCACGCGGACAGCCGCTTCTGCGCCCATCACGGCTATCTGCGCGGTCGGCCAGGCGAAGGTCACGTCGTTGCGCATCTGCTTGGAGCCCATAGCTACATACGCACCGCCCATAGCCTTGCGGGTCACAATCGAGATCTTCGGCACGGTCGCTTCGCAATAGGCGTAGATGATCTTGGCACCGTGACGGATGACGCCACCATATTCCTGACCTGTTCCCGGCAGGAAACCCGGGCAATCGACAAAAGTCACGATCGGCACATTGAAGGCGTCGCACAAGCGGATGAAGCGCGCAATCTTGTCAGACGCGTCGATGTTGAGGGCGCCAGACATAAACGACGGTTGATTGGCCACGATACCCACCGAGTAACCTTCCAGACGCGCGAAACCGATCACCGCATTGGCAGCAAAACTCGGCTGGATTTCGAGGAAGGAGTCCTGATCAAAAACGGCTTCGATCGCATCGCGGATATCGTAAGGGGTATTTTCACCGTCTGGAATGAGGGCGTTAAGCGCCTCATCCATTCGATTCACCGGATCTTCCGGTGTAATTTGTGGCGGATCTTCGTTGTTGTTCTGCGGCAGATAGCTGAGCAGAAGCTTGGTCATGGCGATGGCCTCAACCTCGGTTTCCGTCGCCATGTGCGCCACACCACTGCGCCCGGCGTGCACATCGGCACCGCCCAGATCGAGCGCGGTCACCTGTTCGCCGGTCACGGCTTTGATGACTTCCGGGCCGGTCAGGAACATGCAGCTGTCGCCACCCATGATCACAAAATCGGTCAACGCCGGGGAATACACCGCACCACCGGCACAGGGGCCAAGAATGACGGAAATTTGTGGCACCACGCCGGAAGCCAGCACGTTACGCACGAACACTTCGCCATAAGCGGCCAGCGAACGAACGCCTTCCTGAATCCGCGCACCACCCGAATCGTTCAGGCCAATGACAGGAATGCCGGCTTCCAGTGCCAGATCCTGAATCCGGCTGATTTTCTGCGATTGAACTTCGGAGAAGGAGCCACCCATCACGGTGAAATCCTGTGCGAAAACGGCGACGCGACGGCCATTGACCTTACCGAAACCGGTGACGATGCCGTCGCCAGGATAGCGGTGCTTGTCCAGTCCGAAAGCGCTGAACTCGTGGGTTGCCAGTGCGCCGAATTCCTGGAAGGAACCTTCGTCAAGCAATAAGGCCAAGCGCTCGCGAGCGGTCATTTTTCCCCGCGCGTGCTGCTGGTCGATACGTTTCTGACCACCGCCAAGAACTGCGCGGCTGCGCATTTCGCGCAACACTTCCAAGTGTTTCTGAGTCTTTCCGCTCGTCGTCATCGTAACTCCCTCCGGCAATCCGGCTCGCTGAACACCCAAAGAAAGGGTGATTAGTTGAAAACAAAGGAGGAATTATCCGCTCCCCCGCCTCTATGGTCAACGTTAAATTCCTTGTTTTTCCTTGCAAAATCGGCTGTAACTGCCTATTGGCAAGCATTTCAGGCAACGCATCAATGTATGCATAACATATTTCTTTGATTTTCATGGAAGATTCTTCGTCTGAAAAAAACAGTCCGAAAGACTCGATCAGGCCACTTTTCTAACCGGCCACAAAGGGTAGAATGCGCAGAGTTGCGGATGGATATTAAGTAATCAGTTGCTCTATGCGGGCATGGTCTGGTTCTCGCCCCAAGCAGAGCGCGTTCGACATAATCGGGAGAAACCATGGGGCAGAACAACACCGTAAATCTTCGCACCGTCGCACTCGTAGGCCACGGTGCCGCCGGCAAGACCACGCTTGCTGAAACTCTGCTTGCTGGTGCCGGCACGATTGCCAGCAGGGGATCGGTAGAAAAAGGCAGCACCGTCTGCGACTTTGATCCTCAGGAAAAGGAACTGGGACATTCGCTAAATTCTGCCATAGCCAGTTTCAACTGGCTGGACGCCACAGTGCACCTGATCGACACCCCGGGCTACCCGGACTTCGCCGGGCAAGCCATTGGGGCGCTGGCGGCTGTTGATACGGCGCTGGTTGTGATCAATGCGCAGACCGGCATCGAGCTGTCGACCGAACGGATGATGAAATTGGCCGCAGCACGCAATCTTTGCCGCATGATCGTAATCAACAAGATTGATGCAGACAATGTGGATCTACCCAAGCTGGTTGGGGAAATCCGCGAGCGCTTTGGTCGCGAATGCATGCTGCTTGATCTGCCCACCCATAACGGCCAGGACGTTGTGGAACTGCTCGGCCACGATAGCGGCGAGAGCGACTTTGAATCGGTAGCTACCGCCCACCGTGCGCTGATCGACCAGATCGTCGAGGAAGACGAAGACCTGCTCGCCCGTTATCTTGAAGAAGGAACCGACCCCAGCCTTGACGAACTGCACGCCCCGTTTGAAAAGGCACTGCGTGAAGGCCACCTGATTCCGATTCTTTTTGTTTCAGCCAAAACCGGTGCCGGTGTTCCGCAACTGCTCGACGCGCTGGCCAAGCTCGCGCCCAACCCGACCGAAGGCAATCCACCGCCGTTCTACAAAGGCGAATTAAACGACCAGAATAGCGAACCTTTCCATGCCGACCCGATTGCGGGCAAGCATGTCCTGGCGCACGTATTCAAAGTCGTGAGTGACCCCTTTATTGGCAAACTCGGCGTCTTCCGCGTACATCAAGGAACCATCAAGAAAGAGTCGCAACTCTTTGTTGGCGATGCCAAGCGTCCGTTCAAGGTCGGCCACCTCTACCGCGTGCTGGGCAAGGATTATGTCGAGGTCGAAGCGCTGGTGCCCGGTGACCTTGGCGCCATCGCCAAGGTTGATGAGATCGAATTCGATTGTGTCCTGCATGACTCACACGACGAAGATCACATCCACCTGAAGCCGCTCGAATTTCCGCAACCGATGCAGGGACTGGCTGTCGAGACCAAGAAAAAGGCCGACGAACAACGCCTGTTTGATGTGCTGCACAAACTTGAAATCGAGGACCCCTGCTTCAAGGTCGAACGCCACCCGACGACCAACGAAACCGTTATACGGGGTCTGGGTGAAATGCACTTGCGCGCCAAACTGTCACGCATGGCGCAGCAGTACAAAATTGAGCTCGAAACCAAAGCGCCTCAAATTGATTACCGCGAAACGATTACCGGCAAGGCGGAAGGCCACTGCCGCCACAAGAAGCAGAGTGGCGGCGCAGGGCAATTCGGCGAAGTCATGCTGCGGGTTGAACCCCGAGAGCGTGGTGCCGGCTTTGAATTCGTCGACATCGTCAAAGGAGGCACCATCCCCGGTGTTTTCATGGCGGCGGTTGAAAAAGGTGTACGTCAGGCGCTGGAAGACGGGGTTGTCGGCGGGTTTGCGGTGCACGACCTGCGCGTCATCGTGCATGACGGCAAATCGCACGCCGTTGACAGCAAGGATATCGCCTTCTTCTCTGCTGGCCGTAAAGCCACGATAGACGCCATACGCGCGGCCACACCGATTATCCTGGAGCCGGTTGTCGACATCGAAATCCTGGCACCGGAAGCCGCCATCGGCGATCTCACCGGCGATCTCTCAAGCAAGCGCGGCCAAGTCACCGGAACACAACCGCGCGGCGTCGGCACCATGTCGATCGGTGGCAAAGTACCGCTTGCTGAACTCGATGATTATCAGGGTCGGCTCAAATCACTGACTGGGGGACAAGGCTCTTACAACATAAGTTTCTCGCACTACGCCCCCGTTCCGGCCGCCACCCAGCAGCAACTGGCTTCACAGCACAAGACTGTTGGCCTTGAGGATGACTGACCGCCAGCAAGACTTGCAGCAAGGCTAGTCATGACAGGCTTCTTCGATGTGCCCGGCTGGGCTCTCCCGCTGGCTCGCCGGGTGCTGTACTTTTGGGTACGCACCACCGTATTCCCGGCGCGCCTGGAAGAACTCGGCCTTGATCCTGCTAAACCGGTTTGTTATGTCCTGCAGCACCACCACCTCTCGAATCTGCTGGTTCTCTTTGAAGAAGCGCAGCGTGCCGGCCTGCCTTCGGCCGAGACCCCCGTCAAACTGGGTTCGCACGGCTCGCCGCATTCTGTTTTTTTTCTGAACCGGAACTACGCCATCACCGCGTCGGCAAGAGAACGTTATGCACCGCCGGCGATGATGACCGCATTGGTGCACGAAGCCCTGGCCGACAGCGGGCTTGATGTGCAGATCATCCCTGTTGTAATTTTGTGGGGACGCAGTCCGGAAAAACAGGAATCCATCCTTAAGGCACTGCTCTCGGAAACCTGGCGGCAACCGGGGCCCTTGCGTCGATTGCTGACCATCCTGCTGCATGGTCGCAACGTACTGGTTCGCTTCAACGCGCCGATTCCCCTGCGCGCTCTTTCCCGTGACGGACTGGACGAAGCACAGGCGCTGCGCATGCTTTCCCGTGTTCTGCGGGTGCACTTTCGTCGTCAGCGCCAGATGGCTATCGGCCCCGACCTGTCACACCGCAATACGCAGGTCGAGGCTCTGCTTGCAGCGCCGGCCGTGCGTTCGGCCATTGCTTCGGAAGCCACCACACACAGCATCTCGCTTGACGACGCCCAGCGGCGCGCACGGCGTTTCGCACTGGAAATTGCCTCGGACTATTCCTACGGTGCCGTACGCGCGCTCGAACTGTTTCTCTCGTGGTTATGGACGCGGCTCTACGACGGCATCGAGATGCACAACATCGACGTTGTCACCCGGATCGCCCCCAGCCAGGGCATCGTTTACGTTCCCACGCATCGCAGCCACATCGACTATCTTCTGCTGTCCTACTCCCTGCACCGGCAAGGTCTGACCCCACCGCACATTGCGGCCGGCGCCAACCTGAACATGCTGCTCATCGGGCCGCTGCTGCGCCACTGTGGCGCCTTCTTTCTGCGCCGCAGCTTCAAGGGGGAGCCGCTTTACGCAGCCGTTTTCCACGAATACCTGCACCTCATGATGACGCGCGGCTTCCCTCTGGAATACTTCATCGAAGGGGGTCGCAGCCGCAGCGGGCGCACGCTGACACCCAAAGCCGGCATCCTCGGCATGACGGTGCGCAGTTTTATTCGCGAGCACGCCCGCCCACTGGTTTTCGTCCCGGTGTACATCGGTTACGAAAAAGTCATGGAAGGTCGCACCTACATCCGCGAACTGGCCGGCAAACCGAAACAGGGCGAATCCCTATGGGGCGTCGTGCAAAGCGTGCGCCGGATCAAACGTGTTTTCGGCAAGGTGCATGTCAATTTTGGCAAGCCACTGGCGCTCGCTGAATTTC
>JANNGP010000163.1:0-12436 GCA_031403915.1 Betaproteobacteria bacterium | reverse complement strand
GATGATGATGGTGTTGGCGTGGGCGTTGTCGATGCCGGTTTCGATGATCGTCGTGCACAGCAGCAGGTTGGCGCGCTGGGCGGTGAAGTCGCGCATCACACGTTCGAGTTCGCGCTCGTTCATCTGGCCGTGGCCGACGACAATGCGCGCCTCAGGCAGCAGCTTGGTCAGCTTGGCGCGCATGTTTTCGATGGTGTCGACTTCGTTGTGCAGGAAGTACACCTGCCCGCCGCGCTTGAATTCGCGCAGCAGCGCTTCGCGAATGATGCCGTCTGAGAAATTGGAAACAAAAGTTTTGATGGCCAGCCGCTTTTGCGGTGCGGTGGCGATTACCGAGAAATCACGCAGCCCTTCGAGTGACATGCCGAGCGTGCGCGGGATTGGTGTCGCGGTCAGGGTCAGCACATCAACCTCAGCACGTAAGGCCTTCAGGGCTTCCTTCTGGCGCACGCCAAAGCGGTGCTCCTCGTCGATGACCACCAGCCCAAGCTTGGTGAACTTCACATCCTTTTGCAGCAGCTTGTGCGTGCCGATGGCGATGTCGACCTTGCCGTCGGCCATGTCTTTCAGCGCTTGCGTTGTTTCCTTGGCAGTACGGAAACGTGAGAGCTCGACAATTTTGACCGGCCAGTCGGCGAAGCGGTCGCTGAAGGTCTGGAAGTGCTGTTCGCAGAGCAGGGTGGTCGGGCACAGCACGGCCACCTGTTTGCCGCCGGCGACAGCACAGAAGGCGGCTCGCAGGGCCACCTCGGTCTTGCCGAAACCGACGTCGCCGCAGACGAGGCGATCCATCGGTTTGCCCGACTTCATGTCGTCGATGACGGCCTCGATGGCTGCCGCTTGATCAGGCGTTTCCTCAAAGCCGAAGCCATCGGCAAAGGCATCGTAGTCGTGCGCCTTGAATTCGAAGGCATGGCCCTGGCGCGCCGCGCGCAGCGCGTAGAGCGAAAGCAGTTCGGCTGCGGTGTCGCGGGCCTGCATGGCAGCGCGGCGCTTGGCTTTTTCCCATTGCTGCGTGCCGAGAGTGTGCAGCGGTGCGGCGTCCGGGTCAGTGCCGGAGTAGCGCGAGATGACGTGCAACTGCGAAACTGGCACGTAGAGTTTCGACTCATTGGCGTAGTGGAGTTCGAGGAACTCCATGTAGCCTTCACCGAGGTCGAGGTGAATGAGTCCTTGATAGCGGGCAATGCCGTGCTGCTCGTGCACCACCGGATCACCAACCTTTAGTTCGGTGAGATCGCGCAGCCAGTTGTCGAGCGACGCCTTGCGCTGCCCTTCACGCCGCGTGCGGCGTGGCGTGCCGGCATACAACTCGGTTTCGGTGATGAATGCTAGCGAGGGAAGGGTAAAGCCTGTGTGGAGCGGCGAGACGGTGAGCGCGAGTTTTGTATCGCTGGCGAGGAAGGCCGATAGATCGGCGCAGGGCGAGGGTTTCAAGCCATACTCGGCAAAGAGATCGTTGAGTGTTTCGCGCCGGCCGGCCGATTCGGCGAGCAGAAGCACCCTGCCAGAATGCCCGTCGATAAAGGCTTTCAGGCGGGTGAGCGGGTCGTCGGCACGGCGGTCGACAGCGACCGGCGGTACGGCGCTGCTGAACCCGTCTTCTCCAGCAGTCAGTGCGGCGCGGGCATAGGGTTTGGCCGCGGTGAAAAATACTTCTTCAGACAGGAAGAGGTCGGCGGGCGGCAGCAGTGGTCGGTGGTGTTCGCCGGACAGCATGTCATAGCGTGACTGTGCATCGCGCCAGAACGACCGGATGGCGTCGGGTACATCGTTGTGCAGGCAAAGCAGGGTGTCAGACGGCAGATAATCGAAGATCGTGGCGGTTTCTTCAAAAAAGAGTGGTAGCCAGTATTCGATGCCGGCCGAGGGGGTACCGTTGGAAACGTCCTTGTAGATGCCCGAGCGCGCCGGGTCGCCTTCGAAGACCTCACGGAAGCGTTGGCGGAAACGGGTGCGCCCCTTGTCATCGAGCGGGAACTCGCGCGCCGGCAGCAGGCGGACTTCGGGCACCGGGTAGAGCGTGCGCTGGGTATCAACGTCGAAGGTCTTGATGCTTTCGATTTCGTCGTCAAAGAGGTCAAGCCGGAAAGGCAGCGTCGAACCCATCGGAAAGAGGTCGACGAGACCGCCACGGATCGAGTATTCGCCGGGCGCGACGACCTGCGTCACATTGGCGTAGCCGGCCAGCGTGAGCTGGGCACGGAATTGTTCGGCGTCGAGCGTCTCGCCCTTCTTGAGGAAGAAGGTGTAGGCCGCCAGATAGGAGGGCGGGGTGAAGCGGTAAGCCGCCGTTGAGGCGGGTACCAGCAGCACGTCGCATTCGCCACGCATGACGCTGTAGAGCGTGGCTAGCCGCTCGGAGACGAGATCGTGGTGCGGCGAAAAACTGTCGTAGGGCAGTGTTTCCCAGTCTGGCAGCAGGCTAACGCGCAGCTTTGGCGCAAACCAGGGAATTTCGTCGAGCAGGCGTTGGGCATCGCTGGCGCTGGCCGTGAAAACCGCCAAAAGCGAGTATTGGCCAGCACCGTTTGCCAGTTGAGCGATGCGAAGCGCATCCGCCGATCCGGAAAAAGGCGGCAACGATGTGCGTTCACCGGCTTTGAGTGCGGGCAAGACCGCAGACAGCAATGAGACGGGAAATTCGGAGACGGACTTGGAGAGGGGCACTGGGGGACGATTTGAGGTGGTGCGAAAAGCGTTACATTATAACGGATCAAACTTTGTGAGTTCTGAGAGCATGAACTGCTTTTAGGTGCACAGTGTTCTTTGGCGATTGTCAGTTTAGTCTTATCATTTGTCGAAACAGGGAGTTCGCCCGATGCCTCAAAGCACTCTGCCCAATATTCTTCTCGATAATGAGCTGATTCGCCGCCTCTCGATGCAGTCGCTGTTCGAGAGTCTGGACACTATATGCGAAGGTACGGTGGTTGTTGACCGTGATGCCCGCATTGTCTGGATAAACGAGCGTTATGCCACGCGTTTGGGTGCCATCTCCGCATCCAATGCGGTCGGCCGAAACGTTGAGGACGTTATCCCGAATAGTTTGATGCGCCAGGTTGTTACGACCGGGCAACCGGTTCTGCTCGATTTGCTGGAAACCCCCGAAACCACTTTTGTGGTTACCCGTATTCCGCTTAAAGACGAGAACGGCGAAGTAATTGGTGCGGCGGGTTTTGCGCTGTTCGATCAGGTGCAGTCCCTCAAGCCTTTGTTCGCCAAGTTGGAGGGGATGCAGCGCGAACTGGCCATTGCGCAGAAAAAGCTGGCCGATGAACGCCGGCCAAAATATTCATTTTCCAACTTCATCGGCTCCAGTCCCGTGTGCATGGAAGTGAAGCGACAGGCGCGCCGTGCCGCTCAGCTTGATGCCACGGTACTGCTGCTTGGTGAAACGGGTACCGGCAAGGAATTGCTGGCGCATGCCATTCATGGTGCGTCGGCACGAGCGGGCAAGGCTTTTGTTGGCATCAATGTGGCGGCTATACCGGATACTTTGCTTGAAACCGAATTCTTCGGGGTTGTTCCGGGAGCCTATACCGGCGCTGACAAACGTGGCCGGGAAGGAAAATTTCAGTTGGCCGATGGTGGGACCTTGTTTCTCGACGAAATTGGCGAGATGCCTCTGTTGCTCCAGACAAAACTTCTACGTGTGCTGCAGGAGCAGGAGTTTGAGCCGGTGGGTTCGAACCAGGTCATGAGAATCAATGTGCGCATTATTGCTGCTACGAGCGTCGACTTGAAACAGCGCGTTGATGAAGGGCGCTTTAGAGCCGATTTGTATTACCGCCTGAATGTTCTGTCGATCCCGGTTCCGCCGTTGCGCGAACGTGCCGCTGACATGGAAGCGCTGTGTGAGAGCATTCTTGAACAGATTGAGCAGCGCACCGGTCTTGCACACCGCGAGTTGACTCGGGATGCTATCGAACGCCTGAGACTGTGTGCCTGGCGTGGCAACGTTCGCGAGTTGCAGAACGTTCTGGAAAAAGTAGCCATGCTCTCGGATAAAACCCGCCTTGCCGCAACTGATCTCGATGGTATTGTGCCGACTGATCTTTTGCCGCAAATGGCCGGCAAGCCAAAATCAGGCAGCACTTCGCTTTCGTATGCTGCTGCGCTCGAAGAATTTGAGCGTCAGTTTCTCGGCAATGCCCTTTTCCAGTCAAGCGGCCGTGTTGAAGATGCTGCAAAACAGCTTGGTCTGGCGCGCGCCACCCTCTATCGCAAATTGAAAGCATTTGGCCTGTTGTCTCAAAAATGAGACGCGTCCCGAATTCGGGACTTCTACGCCAGTCATGCCTTCCCGCACTGCTTAGTCGAACAATAATCTCATAGTTGGGATTGTTGTTCCTCGTCGCTCTCGGTTTTTTCTAGTCAATTACAATATTAACAATACAAAACAAGGTGTTGAGATAAGTGGCACGACATCCGCTTAAGGACTCCCTTGGGAAATTTAGGTATTGATCGGTACTGACAGGTGTGAAGCGCCTAATGAAGTCAGATCGTTTGAATTTTCCAGGTTTGGGGTCATACGGAAGAAGCGAAGGCGGTCGGCTAATCCTCGTTTTCGCTTCTATTTCAGGGCGTCAGTAATGCCCAAGACAAACTAGCAGGGGAGTACCTTTCATGATTGGTGTATTCGGTATCATATTATCACTCGGTCTGCTCATGTACCTCGCGTACAGAGGCATAACCGTTCTCATCCTTGCGCCGATTCTGGCTCTGGTTGCGGCCATGTTCTCGGACATGCCCATCATGGCGACCTTCACGCATGTGTTCATGCCTAACCTGGCCAACTACCTCAAGTTGTTTTTCCCCGTTTTCCTCTTGGGTGCCTTATTCGGCAAGATGATGGAAGACACGGGATGCGCCAAGGCGATTGCTCATGATATCGCCGCTCGGGTAGGCAAAGAGCGGGCTATCCTCGCCGTTGTCCTGTCCTGTGCCATTCTGACCTACGGTGGTGTTTCACTGTTCGTTGTTGCCTTCGCTGTCTATCCGATCGCTGCCCACCTGTTCAAGGAAGCCGGAACGCCCAAGTTCCTGATTCCCGGTGCTATCGCTCTTGGTTCATTCACGTTCACGATGACGGCTCTGCCCGGTACGCCGCAGATCCAGAACGCCATCCCGATGCCGTTCTTCAAGACGACCGTTTATGCGGCCCCGATACTGGGTACCATCTGCGGCATCATCATGTTCCTGGCCGGCATGTGGTGGCTCTCGAACCGTGCCAAGAAAGCCAATGCGCGCGGCGAGTTCTATGGCGACCACCCGAACGAAGTCGTCAAGGAGTTTGACAGCGCCAACCTGCCCAACGTCTGGGTTGCGCTGCTGCCCATCTTCATCGTTCTCATCCTGAACTTTATCCTTTCCGAGTATGTCTTTGCGTCCAATGCGACCGGTTTCGACTACCTCAAGGCCAAACCCTTTGAAACCAGCCTCGGTGCAGTTCGTGGCATTTGGGCACTGGTCATCTCCCTGGTGGTGGCCATCATCGTCTCGGTTGCCATCAATTGGAACCGCTTTACCGACCTCAAGGATTCGGTCAATAGCGGTGTTCTCGGCTCGATGTTGCCCATTCTCAACACGGCCAGTGAAGTCGGTTACGGCAATGTGGTGAAGACTCTTGCTGCTTTCGCCATTATCCAGGCCGCTTTGCTCGGTATTTCAGACAATCCTCTGATCACTTCGGCGATTGCTACGAACGTTCTTGCCGGTATTACGGGCTCAGCGTCCGGTGGCATGAGCATTGCCCTCGGCGCGATGGGTGAAACCTTCTATCAGGCGGCAATTGCCCAGGGTATCAATCCGCAAGTTCTGCACCGTGTTGTGGCCATCGCTTGCGGAGGCCTTGATAGCCTGCCGCACAATGGTGCCGTAGTGACCCTGCTTGGGATTACGCAACTCACCCACAGGCAGAGCTATGCCGACATCGGCATGTGTACCGTTGTGATTCCGGTGATCACCTGCGTTATCGCCATCGTTCTCGGTACGATGGGAGTGGTCTGATTCATCTTTTGCCGGGTGCCCTCAGGGGCTCCCGGCAACTTGACCCGTTCTTGAAAAAATATGCAAATCTCCAAGCCGCAGGACTTTTGTCGTCAAAGTAAAGCGTACTCGGCGCCCCGTAAGGTGTGGCTTCAATCACTCGTCGGACAACGCAGGGCAAAGCAGCATAAATTACTCGAGGTAATAGCACATGACATCAATCCCCCGGCCGTTGCCGGCCAAGCGCAAAAAAATCGTCAGTGCGGCTGAGGCCGTTCGTCAGATACGCGACGGCGATACCGTGGCCACCGGTGGCTTCGTCGGCATCGGCTTTGCCGAAAATATTGCCGTTGCGCTTGAACAGCGTTTTCTAGGTGCTGATCCGCAATCCCCGGCAGGTAGCCCGCGCAATTTGACGCTGACCTACGCGGCCGGACAGGGCGATGGCAAAGATAGAGGCCTCAACCACCTCGGTCACGAGGGACTTGTCGGACGCGTTATTGGGGGGCATTGGGGTCTGGCGCCCAAGTTACAGAAGCTTGCCGTTACTGATCGAATCGAAGCTTACAATTTACCTCAAGGCATCATTACCCATCTTTTCCGTGACACCGGTGCAGGCAAGCCCGGACTGCTTTCACGCGTTGGTCTGGGGACGTTTGTTGATCCCCGCCACGGGGGCGGCAAGCTAAATGCCATCACCAAAAAAGATCTGGTCGAGTTGATGGTGATCGATGGTGAGGAATTTCTTTTCTACAAGACCTATCCAATCAACGTTGGCATCATTCGCGTCACGACCGCTGATCCAGATGGCAACATCACCATGGAGAAAGAAGCGCTGACACTTGAAGCGCTGGCTATCGCCACGGCAGCACACAACTCCGGCGGCATCGTTATCGTCCAGGTCGAGCGTATCGCTGAAACTGGCACGCTTAATTCCCGGCAGGTCAAGGTTCCCGGTATTCTGGTGGACTTCGTGGTGGTGGCCGAAAAGCCTGAATACCACATGCAGACTTTTGCCGAGCAATACAGCCCGGCGTTCTCTGGGGAAATCCGGGTGCCAATGTCGTCGATTCCGGCCATGGAGCTTTCCGAGCGTAAGATCATTGCCCGCCGTGCCGCCATGGAATTAAGGCCAAACAGCATCGTTAATCTGGGTATCGGTATGCCCGAAGGTGTTGCCAGTGTTGCGACGGAAGAGAATGTTATCGACCTGATGACGCTTACCGCCGAACCCGGCGTGGTTGGCGGCGTTCCCACCGGCGGACTGAGTTTTGGCGCAGCGTCCAACGCCCAGGCCA
Source organism: Betaproteobacteria bacterium (assembly GCA_031403915.1). GTDB lineage: Bacteria > Pseudomonadota > Gammaproteobacteria > Burkholderiales > Rhodocyclaceae > Propionivibrio. The sequence continues at coordinate 5,150 of JANNGP010000163.1, read as the reverse complement.
TTATTGACCAGCCTTACCAGTTCGATTTTTACGATGGTGGTGGACTTGATCTGACTTTCCTCGGGTTGGCTCAGGCCGATGCCCAGGGCAATCTGAACGTCAGCAAGTTTGGACCGCGTCTGGCCGGCGCCGGCGGCTTTATCAACATCAGCCAGACGGCAAAGAAAGTGGTTTTCGTTGGTACTTTTACGGCCGGCAATCTGGATGTGACGGTCAGCGACGGTGCCTTGAAGATTCTCAAGGAAGGCGAAACAAAGAAATTTGTTGCCAGTGTCGAGCACCGTACATTCAGCGGCGAGTATGCATTCAAGCGCAAGCAGGTTGTACTTTACATCACCGAGCGCTGCGTCTTCCGTTTGGTCGAAGGTGGGTTGGAACTCATTGAAATTGCCCCGGGTGTTGATCTTGAGCGTGACATTCTAGCCTTGATGGACTTCCGCCCGGCGATCAGTCCGATCCTGAAAATCATGGATTTGCGCATCTTCCGGGACGAACCCATGGGCATGCGCGATGATGTGCTGGGCTAGTCGATCGTTAGGCATCATCAATAATTTAAGTTATTCATCAACATCGCCAATCAACGCTTACATGAGGTATTAAAATGTCCAACGCAAGTATCATCGGCGCCTATAACACTGAATTCGGTGCTTTCGTCCAAAAGGACAAACTTACCGGGCTGATCACGGATACCCGGAGTTACTACGATCTGCTGATCGAAGCCGGTCGTGGTGCGATCAAGGATTCCGGCCTTGATCCCAAGGATATTGATGCCGTTTATGTTGGTTCCTGCTCGCCCGGATCATTCATCAATCAGGAACACGTCGCTCCCTTGGCTGCCGAAATTGACCCTGCGTTGCGCTTTAAACCCATGACGCGTTGTGAGTGTGCCTGTGCTTCCGGATCAGTGGCGCTATACGATGCGATCTATCCCATCGAAGCCAAGCGTTACAGGAATGTGCTGGTTATCGGTGTCGAAAAAATGAATCTGCTACCGACGCCGCAGATGACCCATGTCTTGGCTTGTTCGTCACATTGGCCGAGCGAAGGCTCAAAGGGGTGGTCTTTCCCGATGCTATTTGCTGCGTATGCCAAGGGTTATCAAAAGCAGTACGGCATTTCCAACGAGGATCTTGAACGGATGCTATGGACTGCTGGCGCCCTGTGTTACAAGAACGGTGCCGAGAATCCGCTGGCGCATGTGAGAAACGGCCCGGTATCGGTTGAAGAAATCCTCAAACTTAACGAGATCGATGCCAAAGGCAAGTGCAAGAACATGATGATTGCACCCCCGCTCAGATTGCATGACTGTTCTCTGGTTACCGATGGGGCAGCTGCCGTGGTGGTGACCCAAACCAGTACGGTCAGTAACAAGAAACGTGCGGTTGAGATTGCGGGTATTGGTCACTCCGTTGAGCGGCTTCCCGAAAACGTTCGCCCGAACATGCATGAACTGATGGCCGGCAAGGATGCCGCCGCCAAGGCTTTCAAAGAAGCCGGAATTACTGCCGCCGACATCGATTTCGCTGAAGTCCATGATTGCTTCACCATCAACATGATTCTTTCAACCGAAGCACTAGGCTTGTCGAAAGACGGACGTGCCGGTTTTGACTATCTTGATGGGCGTTTCACCCGTGACGACAAGGTCGCCATCAACCTTTCGGGTGGGCTCAAGTCAAAAGGTCATCCGGTGGGTGCAACCGGCGTTTCAATGCATGCTCTTGCGTACAAGCAATTGATCGGTGAAGCCATTGGAGTCAAAGCCAAAAAAGCGGATGTCGGCGTGGTCTTCAACGTGGGCGGCTCGGCAGTGACGAACTGCATCACCGTGCTGAAAGCGCCAAAGTAAGCCGATTATTTCCCAAGGAACAACGATGAAAAAGTTTACTTACAACGACATGGATTTTTCGGTCGAAAAGGTTCAGGGTCGCTGGGATATTTCGTACAGGAAGGTGGATGGCAAGTCTGCCTATGTCGGAGCCGGTCTCTTTGAAGGTGTGCTGGAAAATGAAATCGAGGGCAAGGTACTTGCCTTGATTCATTCGATCTTTCCGGTGGGAATCAAGGTGGTTGGCCCGGATGTAACCCACCCCAACTTGATTGGTGATCTGAAGATCGTTGGCCCGGATGTGACGCATCCGAATTTCATCTACTGGGACAAGGACAGTTCTTCCTTCCCAAAACAACTGTAGAAATTGTAATTAACCACAACGGGCACAACGAACACGACGAGAAATAAATACGAAAACAATTTCGCTGCTGCTTTGTGTCTTTTGTGTTCGTTGTGGTTAAAAAGATTTTCCCTGCTTCACTACTTAAGGATAAACATTATGGAAATGAAAGGAAGTGTTGCCGTCATCACCGGTGGCGGAAACGGGATTGGTGAAGCGGTTGCCAAATTTTTCGTACGCAACGGCGCCAGGGTGGCGATTGTCGATATGGCACAAAAGAATATCGACCGTGTCGTTCAGGAACTCAAGGACATGGGTGGCGAAGTCATCGGTGTTCAGGCCAACGTGACCAGCGAGGCGGATACTGCCAAGTTCTACAAAGCGGCCCTGGATGCCTTCGGCAAGGTCAACATCGTCGTATCCTGCGCCGGCATCATCCGGGATGGCACCATGCTGTCACTCGACAAGGAGACGGGCAAGGTTAACCGCAAGATGGGGCTCGACAAGTGGCAACCGGTCATTGACACCAATCTGACAGGTACCTTCCTGACCATTCGTGATGGTGCCGAAGCGATGGTCAATGGCGGATGGACAGGTTTGCTGGTAGCGATTTCGTCGGTGAACAAGGTTGGTCAGGTAGGGCAGCTCAATTATTCTTCCGCCAAAGTGGCCGATGCCTTGTTGCCCAAGATCGTGGTCGGGGAATTTCTCATGCGCGGTATTCGAAACATCCGTTGCATTGGCATCGCTCCGGGCTATACGGCTACGCCGATGCTTACCGGCATGAATCAGGACGCGCTCAAAGCCATTCTGGCCGATGTGCATCTGGGTCGTCTGGTCGATCCGGATGAAATCGCCCGCCTGATCGGCCATGCCGTCGAGAACGAGGCAATCAATGCCACAACGCTCGAAATTACCGGCGGATTGTGCTACCCCGGAGGTGTTGCCAAGTAATGCCCGTTCGAAGGCAAGCCGGTATTCAAGGCCGGGTTGTTTTGTCAAAGTGCTTGACGAACCATTGCGCCGATTCACGGGCTGCAATCTCAAAACCGGCGGATGTGGCGAAGTCCATGCCAATCTCCGGGATGAGTTTGAGCTCTTTGCGGCAGGGTACTTCCTGCAGTGCTCGGCGGCTGCTCGTGATCCGCTGTTCATCGGTCTCTTCAACCAGAAGCAGCAAGGGGGATTCAAGCGAGCGCAGGTAAAGCATGCCGGCCAGATCAATCAATCCGCCACGGCAGACAATGGCGGCGATGTCATGATCACGCAGGGCGGCAACGCGTACGACGACAGGTGAGGTGGCGTTGGCTGCACAAAGTCCGAAAGGTTGTTCCGGCAATTCGCCAAGCAGCATCTTGTTTTTAATCAGGCCAAGGAAGTCGAGCAGGCGTTTGGCGAGCAGAGGAACATTGTTGTGCACGTCGGGGAAATGTTCCTCCTGTAACGCAAGCAGATCGACACTGAGCGTGGATAGCCCGGCATGGCGAAAGATGCCGGCCAGAGCGTCATCCCTTTCATCCAGAGTTCGAGTGGCATGAGCCAGTACGACAATGCCACGGGAATCCGGTTGCAGTGCCAGTGATGCATGCAGCGGGCCGTGTTCGGAAGGAACGGAAACCGGTATTCCAAAACCATCGGGCGTGAAATCGATCATCGTCGAGCGAGCCGGACCGGAATGCGTTGGGCTCCGAAAGGCTTGCCGAATTTGCCGAAACGTCCGGCGATCATGGTTTGGCAATGTGGGCAGCGGCCATCATGAGGCAGATCATAGTGGCGGATGTTGTGCCAGTCGCGTTCGATCAGTGCGGCGTGGCATGCCGGGCAAAAGGTGGTGCCGCCTTCCGTGTCATGCACATTGCCGGTGTAAACATAGCGCAGTCCGGCGTCCATGGCGATGTGCCGTGCGTGGGTCAGCGTGGACAGTGGCGTGCGTGGCAGGTCGTCCATTTTCCAGTCGGGGTGGAAGGCCGTGAAGTGCAAAGGAACGTCCGCACCCAGTTCGTGCGCAACCCAGCTAGAAAGCGCCTTGATCTCGGCGGTTGAATCATTTTGGCCGGGAATCAGCAGGGTGGTAATTTCAAGCCAGCACCCGGTTTCATAATGGATGTAGGCCAGTAGATCGAGCACCGGTTGCAGATGCCCGCCACACAGCTTGACGTAGAAATCGTCTGTAAATGCCTTCAGATCGACATTGGCGGCATCCATTACGGCAAAGAATTCTCTAGCGGGTTCGGGATGGATATAGCCGGCGGTGACGGCCACCGTTTTTATGTTTTGTTTGCGGCAGGCCAGTGCGGTATCGATGGCGTATTCGGCAAAGATTACCGGGTCGTTGTAGGTAAAGGCCACCGATTGCGCGCCGTAGGCCGCTGCCGCGCCGGCGATGCCTTCCGGGCTGGCGGCATCCATCAGACGATCCATGTCTTTGGATTTAGAGATATCCCAGTTCTGACAGAACTTGCAGGCCAGATTGCAACCGGCGGTGCCAAAAGACAGGATCGACGAGCCGGGGTGAAAATGATTGAGTGGTTTTTTCTCGACCGGGTCGATACAGAAGCCGGATGAACGCCCGTAGGTGGTGAGCACCATCTGCCCGCCGGTGTTCTGACGCACAAAGCAGGCACCGCGCTGGCCATCATGGAGTTTGCAGTCACGCGGGCAGAGGTCGCACTGGATGCGCGCCGGTTTGCCCTCCTCTTCAGGCAGTGCGTGCCACCAGCGCGCGGGGTGGCTCGATTCCGGTGTTTTTACGCTTCTTTCCATTTTTGAACACCATAGCGGGCGAGGGTGATTGTCTCGTCCCAGAAATCGGCCGGCAATCCGGCCTTGAGTTTAAGTTGTTCCATGAATTTGTGCGGGTCAGGAAGCGATTCCCAGACTTGTGGCAGGAAGGTGGCGCGCCGGCCACCGTACATCAATATTAACCCATCAATGCCGGGGCAAAGGCGGGCGATGGCATCGGCTTCGTTGTTAAATGCCATC
>JANNGP010000162.1:0-3545 GCA_031403915.1 Betaproteobacteria bacterium | reverse complement strand
GCCCTACCCCGAACGCGTCGCCGCCAACTTCAAGGCCTGGCTGGCGCAGCAGGGCAAGGCCTTCACCCCCGAACAACAACACTGGCTGGAAATGATCCGCGACCACATCGCCGCCAACCTCGGCATCAATATCGACGACTTCGAATACGCCCCCTTCAACACCGAAGGCGGCCTCGGCCGCGTGCATCAGCTTTTCGGCGAGGAATTGCCGAAGGTGATTGAGGAATTGAATCGGGAGTTGGTGGCGTGAGCCGACCTGTTGAATCTTGGGCTAAGGCTCGTATGTCAGACCTTGGCCACCTGCACTGCGGTCAATCGCCTGCTTCCAGCACGGTTAATACCGAAGGCATTGGCACGATCTACGTTACGGGACCTGAACAATGGGATGGATGGCGATTCCATAGACCGAAGTGGACGACGGACCCCAAGCGCCTTGTTCCTGAAGGCTGCATATTCATTACGGTCAAAGGCGCGGGAGTGGGAAAGATTTTCCCGGGGGTTTCTGCCGCAATTGGGCGAGATATATACGCGTTTGAGCCTAAGCCGGCTGTCTCGCGGAAGTATGTTGAACTTGCATTGCGTGCCTCAGTAAATGATGTGTTACGCCACGCCTCTGGCGACATACCTGGGCTATCGAAGGCGCATATCCTTGACCATGAGATTCTTGTACCAAGTCTGATTGAACAAGGCCGCATCGTCGCCGAAATCGAAAAGCAGTTCTCCCGCCTCGATGAAGCCGTCGCCAGCCTCAAGCGCGTCAAGGCCAACCTCAAACGCTACAAAGCCGCCATCCTCAAAGCCGCCGTCGAAGGCCGCCTCGTCCCCACCGAAGCCGACCTCGCCCGCCGCGAAGGCCGCAACTACGAAACCGGCGCTCAACTCCTGCAACGTATCCTCGGAACCCGTCGCTGCCAGTGGCAAGGCAAGGGAAAATACAAGGAACCCACCGCGCCGGAGACCACTGATCTGCCGGAGTTGCCTGAGGGATGGGCGTGGGCGTCAGTGGATCAATTAGCAGCACCCGAGCCCAGCTCGATTACCGATGGTCCGTTCGGCTCCAATCTGAAATCTGAGCATTACCAAGCGACAGGTCCGCGAGTAATTCGACTTCAGAACATCAAAGATGGTGAGTTTGCCAACGAGTACGCACATATCACGCAAGATCATTTTGACCGTCTGCGTAAGCACCGAATTTATGCTGGCGATCTGGTCATCGCTTCGTTGGGTGATAACCCGCCGCGTGCTTGCCTCATCCCAACCCACGTTGGGCCAGCGATCGTTAAAGCTGACTGTATTCGCTTCAAGCCTCATCCCAGCGTATCCGCTAAATACCTCAATAGCGCATTGAACTGCTTTCCTACGCGCCAGCGAGTCAAAGATGTGCTTCACGGTATAGGACGTCCAAGACTATCACTCGGCGAAATCAGGGCAATTGCATTGCCCATTCCACCAGAGGCCGAACAACGCCGCACCGTCGCCGAAGTCGACCGCTTGCTCTCCATCGCCCGCGAAGCCGAGGCCGAGGTCGAAACCAACCTCAAGCGCGCGCAGGCGCTGCGGCAGGCGATCCTAGCGCGGGCCTTCCAGCCCGCCGCCGTCCCGCCAGGGCCGACTTTTCAAAAGGAAAACTGATATGGGGAATCCATGCCCGGTATGCGCAACCATATTGAAGAAAGATGAGAACCGGGGCGACCGTCATTTTTTTGAGTGTCCTCGTTGTGGGCCGTATTCGCTGTCCGGCACAGCAAAGGCGATTCTTGCTGCGCGCTTGTCCCGCGAAGATGATGTAGCCACCAAGATCAGCTACGCCCTTTACCGAATGACCAAGCGCGAAATGTGGGCGATGCTGACGAGCGACCTAATGGAGAACATCATCCGCAGCACCAAGTTGCCGCGACCTTTGGAGCAATTGGACAACCTGATTCTCTGGCTTGGCGAGAAGCAGCCCACAATGGGAACGGGAGTTGAGTTTAGCGATGACGCAATCGCCGCAACTGGCTCAGCGGATTCAACCAGCGTCGGCTTTTTGATATCCCAAGCTGTCGATTTCGGTCTGATCTCAGGAATCGTTGAACGAATGGCGGGTGGCAAATACGCCATCCCATCAATCCAATTGACATTGAGAGGCTGGGAACGCTTCGAGGAGCTAGAGCAAGGCAAGGCCAGCGGGCGCAATGCATTCATGGCGATGCAGTTTGGCGACGCTGAGTTGGACAGGATTATCGAAGAGCATTTCAAACCGGCCATCAAGGCGACTGGCTTTGACTTGAAGCGGCTAGATGACGGTCAACCGGCAGGGTTGATCGACGACCGGCTTCGCGTCGAGATACGGCAAAGCCGGTTCCTGATCGCCGACCTGACGCACCAGAATCGGGGCGCTTACTGGGAGGCTGGTTACGCCGAAGGATTGGGCAAGCCCGTAATCTACACATGCCGCAAGGACGTTTTCGTCAGCAAGGGAGAAGGTACCCATTTCGATACCAACCACCATCTGACCGTGGTTTGGGAGCCAGACAAGTTGCCAGAAGCCATTGAGAAGTTGAAGGCGACGATTCGGGCGACTTTGCCGGAAGAAGCCAGTTTGGGCGGCTAGAGCGATGCTAACCCTCGATCAACTACTCGAAGCCCTCAATCTCGGCGAGGACCAGGACGTAGAGTTCAAGACCGCCGACGGCGGCCTGCCAAAGTCGATCTGGGAAACGATTTCCGCCTTCGCTAATACCGAGAGCGGTTTCATCGTGCTGGGCGTTGCGGAACGGGACGGCGGCTTTGTCGTCGAGGGTGTGCGCAAGCCGGACATATTGCGCAAAAGCTTCTGGGACACACACAACAACCCGCAAAAGCTGAGCCAGGCGATCTGCGGCGAAGACGATGTTTCGGTGCTTACGGTGGATGGGCGTCGACTGCTCTGCATCCATGTGCCCCGCGCCCATCGGCAACAGCGCCCGGTATTCATCAACGGCAATCCGCTGCTTGGCACCTACAAGCGCAATTACGAGGGCGACTATCGCTGCAGCGAAGCTGAGGTGCGGCAGATGCTGCGCGATGCCGGCGACGAACCGCTGGACAGCCTGATCCTCGACGGCTTCGATCTCGACGATCTGGACACAGAGACACTGGCTGCCTACCGTAACCGCTTCGCTTCGCGCGATCCGGACCATCCTTTTCTGGCACTGAACGAGGCGAACTTTCTGGAACGGCTGGGCGGGCTGCGCCGCGACCGACGCAGCGGCGCCGAGGGACTGACGCTGGCCGGTCTGTTGATGTTCGGCCGTGAGCGCAGCCTGCTCGACGCCTTGCCGCATTTTCATCTGGATTACCAGGAGCAGCTTTCATCCAATCCGGAAGAACGCTGGACTTACCGGCTGACCATAGACGGCAAGTGGGCGCCGAACCTGTTCAATTTCTACTATCGGGTTTATCCGCGCTTGGTGGATGGCCTGGACGTGCCCTTCAAGCTCGACCGCACCGCGACGCGGCTGGAGGAAACGCATGTCCACGAAGCTTTGCGCGAAGCGTTGGTGAACGCCCTGATACATGCCGAT
>JANNGP010000161.1:0-4639 GCA_031403915.1 Betaproteobacteria bacterium | reverse complement strand
GGCTGGCTGGAGCGTGTGCCGACCTACAAGGATCAGCAGGAGAAGATGGAAAACAAGGATTTGTCGACCTACGGCTTCCTGGGCTACCCGCTGCTGCAGTCGGCCGACATCCTCATCTATCGTGCAGACAAGGTGCCGGTGGGCGAGGATCAGGTGCCGCACATCGAGTTCTCGCGTGAGATCGCGCGCCGCTTTAACCATCTCTACGGCCGTGAACCGGGTTTTGAAGAAAAAGCGCTGGAAGCAGTCAAAAAGCTAGGCAGCAAGAATGCACGCACCTACACACAATTGCGCACCCGCTTTCAACAGGAAGGCGATGCCAGTGCGATAGCACGGGCGCATTCTTTGTTAAATGAGGCACAAAGTCTTTCGCCGGTCGATCGTGAGCGTTTGTGCGGTTATCTTGAAGGCACAGGCAAGATGATTCTGGTCGAGCCAGGTGCCTTGCTGACCGAAGCCTCAAAAATGCCAGGACTTGATGGTCAGAAGATGTCCAAGTCGTACAACAACACCATCACCTTGCGTGAGGACGAAGCCTCGGTAACGCAGAAGATCAAGCGCATGCCGACCGATCCGGCGCGCGCACGCTTGACCGACCCGGGTGACCCGGACAAATGCCCGGTGTGGCAACTACATCAGGTTTATTCCGATGCGGCCTGCAAAGACTGGGTGCAGAAAGGCTGTCGCAACGCCAGCTTCGGTTGTCTGGAGTGCAAACAGCCGGTGATAGACGGTATCCTGCGCGAACAGGCGCCGATGCGTGAGCGCGCCCAGACTTATCTTGACGATCCGAAACTGGTGCGCAGTATCATCGCCGATGGTAATGAAAAGGCGCGTTCGCTGGCGCAAACGACGATGCGTGACGTACGCACGGCGATGGGACTGAACTACAGTTGATATGATGAACGGAAAATCCACCGCAGAGGCGCAGAGGCGCAGAGAAAGGCAACGCAGAGCAAACCAGGTATTTCTCTGCGTTTCCTCCGCGTCTCTGCGCCTCTGCGGTGGACTTGTTTTGGGTTGTGGTTTATTGGTATGAACGACACGGCCACCATAGAACACGCTGCCGAGCCCTGGACAGAAGGGGTGGAGCCGCTCGCGCGCATTTATGGCGAGCCGATGGAGCAATTGCCGCTCGATCTGTACATCCCGCCGGATGCCATGGCGGTCATGCTCGATGCCTTTGAAGGGCCGCTCGATCTGCTCTTGTATCTGATCCGCAAAGCCAATGTAAATGTGCTGGACATTCCGATGGCACCGCTCACCGTGCAGTACCTGACGTATGTTGAAGCCATGCGCTCGCACAATCTGGAGTTGGCGGCTGATTACCTGGTGATGGCGGCAATGCTGATCGAGATCAAGTCGCGCATGCTCTTGCCTAAAGCCCGGGTAGTTGCCGGTGAGGATGCTGAAGATCCGCGTGCCGAACTGGTTCGCCGCCTGATCGAATACGAACAGATGAAGCTGGCGGCGCATCGTCTGGATGAATTGCCGCAAGCCGAACGCGATTTCGACTGGGTTGAAACCTGGGTTGAGAAATCCATGCTGCAGCGCTTGCCGGATGTGAGTGCCGATGATCTGAAAGATGCCTGGAGTGCCATTCTGCGGCAGGCCAAGCTGCATACACATCATATGATTCAGCGCGAGGAACTGTCGGTGCGCGAGCATATGGGGCTGATCCTTCGCCAGTTGCGTGATAGTGGCGGATTTGTTGAATTTGTTGATATGTTTGATCCAACACAAGGCGTATCGGTGTTGGTTGTGCACTTCCTGGCGATGCTTGAACTGGCGCGCGAACACCTGCTCGAAATGACGCAGGCCGAAGCGTTTGCCCCGATTTATGTGAGGTTGGCTGATGGACGAAATGAATCAGGAAATTGGTCAGAATCCGGATCTGAAACTGGAACAGGCGCTGAATACGAATCAGCTGACGCCGCAGGATCTGAACGTGGAACTGGATCAGAGCCCGAACCCGGATCTGAGCCCTTCGCTGCCGGATAGCGCTGAAAACACGGATGCCGCTAGCGGGGATGGCGCGCAGCCCGATCCGCTGCCGGTGTTGTCCGGGTTGCCGGAAAATACCGGCCAGTTAAAGCGCGTTCTTGAGGCCGTTCTGCTCAGCGCGCAGCAGCCCTTGCCGCTGTCCGAGATAAAAAAGGTTTTTGTCGAGGAGATCGGCATTGACATCTTGCGCGTGCTGCTTGATGAGTTGCGTGTGGAGTGGGCTGAACGTCCGCTGGAGCTCTTGCAACTGGCTAGCGGCTGGCGTTTCCGTACGCGTGCCGAATTTTTGCCTTATCTGGAACGGTTAAGTCCGGAGAAACCGCCAAAGTATTCACGTGCCGTGCTGGAAACGCTGGCCATCATTGCCTATCGTCAGCCGGTAACTCGTGGCGATATTGAAGATATTCGCGGCGTCACGGTGGCCACGCAGATCATCAAGGTGCTTGAAGAGCGAGGCTGGATCGATGTTGTCGGTCATCGTGACACGCCGGGGCGTCCGGCACTTCTGGCAACGACAAAGAAATTCCTCGACGACCTTGGTTTGCGCAGTGTGACCGAGTTGCCACCGCTCGAGATGATGAATCAAACACTGGATTTGGCTGATGCCCAATAAGCCCCGTAAAACGCCATTCCGTGCGCCGTCCGGTCCGCCAAGTCGTGTCCGTGGTGCCCGTGCTGCCCGTGGCGCGGCGGTTCGCCCGGAAACTGCAAGTGCGCCACACGACGTGGAAGAAAGACCTGCCGAGCCCAAAGCACGCCGTGCTCCCCGTGTTGATTCGTCGGAGCATTCCAAGCGCGGCCGCCACAAGGAAGTGCCAGGTAAGCCTGAGCGTTTGCATAAACTGCTGGCGCAAAGCGGAGTGGGTTCGCGGCGCGAGATGGAGGAGTTGATTGCCGCCGGGCGCGTCAATATTAATGGTGAGACAGCAACGATCGGACAGTCGGCCACGCCGGGTGACCGCATCAAGGTGAATGGCAAGCTGGTGCATCTGAAGTTCTCGAACCGTCTGCCGCGCGTGATCATTTATCACAAGCCGGAAGGCGAAATCGTTTCACGCGACGACCCGGCTCATCGTCCGAACGTTTTTACCTCACTGCCCAAAATGTCCGGCGGGCGTTGGGTGGCTGTCGGTCGTCTTGATTTCAACACCAGCGGTCTGCTGTTGTTCACCACCTCCGGCGATCTGGCCAACCGCTTGATGCATCCGCGTTACAACCTTGTTCGGGAATACGCCGTGCGCGTTCTTGGAGAAATCACCATCGAGGCGCGCCAGCGCTTGCTGGATGGCATTGAGCTTGACGATGGAACGGCGCAGTTTGCCACTTTCCAGGATGTGGGCGGTGAGGGCGCCAACCACTGGTATCGCGTTTCGCTCTTTGAAGGCCGGAACCGGGAAGTCAGGCGGATGTTTGAAGCAGTCGGTGTCGTTGTCAGCCGCCTGATGCGTGTGCGCTACGGCCCCTTCATGTTGCCGCCCAGCCTCAAGCGCGGCAAGGTTCTTGAAGTTGGCGAAGCCGATGTGCAGACGTTGCTGGCCGATTTCGGCATGGAAGATCCGGCACCCGGTCGTCCCTTGCGCAAGCCAAGGGAGCGGTAAAGCGATCAGGCGGATGTCAGCTTCTGATTTACGCCGGCGCAACTTTTCGTTATAATCCAAGGGTTTTCCGCTCGCCCCTTCAGGGGGCAATTTTTACGGGGATGGGCTTTTTGCCCATTTTTTATTTGTAACTATGGATTTGCACGAACTTATCGATAAAACAGTGACCGGTCTCGGTTACGAGCTCGTGGACCTTGAGCAGAGTCCGCGTGGCCGTGTGCTGCGTCTTTTTATCGACAAACAGGATAAGGTCGGTGGTATCGATGTCGAGGATTGCGCGCTGGTTAGCAACCAGTTGTCGCGCGTACTGGCGGTCGAGGATGTCGATTATGACCGGCTCGAAATTTCGTCGCCCGGTCTGGATCGGGTACTGAAGAAGCCGGCGGATTTCCAGCGTTTTTCCGGTTCGGAAATTAATCTGAGATTACGGCTACCGATAAACGGTCGACGCAATTTTAACGGTGTCCTGCAAGGTGTGCAGGACGGCAAAGTACGCCTGATGATTGATACGGGTGAAATAGAACTGGCTCTTGGCAATATTGACAAGGCACGGTTGGTTCCGAAATTCGACTAGTCGATGATCTGGCAGGATTACGCTGTATTTGGGGGGTAGTGAGAATATGAGCCGCGAAATATTGCTGCTGGTGGATGTGCTGGCGCGTGAAAAAAACGTGACCAAGGATATTGTGTTCGGTGCTCTTGAGCTGGCGCTTGCGTCGGCGACCAAGAAGCGCGTCCACGACGAAGCCGACGTGCGCGTTGTCGTCGACCGCGAAACCGGCGATTTCGAAACCTTTCGCCGCTGGGAGATCGTTGCCGACGAGGATTTCGTGCACGAGGCACAGCACATCCCGATGTCGGAAGCGCAGAAACAGGATCCGGAAGTTGAGCTCGGTGATTACCTTGAAGAGTCACTGGAGCCAATTGACTTTGGGCGTATTGGCGCGCAAGCCGCCAAGCAGGTGATTCTGCAGAAAATACGCGACGCTGAACGCGACCAGATTCTCAATGACTTTCTTGAGCGCAAGGAACACCTC
>JANNGP010000160.1:0-36269 GCA_031403915.1 Betaproteobacteria bacterium | reverse complement strand
TTCCGATGTCATTGATTTCTTCAAGACAAACCGAATGCGGCATGGGGTAGTCATGCCACTCTGGCCGGTACCCGTGCTGCAACAGAAAATCTCGGGCCGCCACGCCAAGTGCTGCAGACACCACATCATCATCACGGCCATGGGCGGCGAAGATCGGAATTGCTCTGTTGGCCTCTGAGGCTTCTTCCGCCAGCAACTGCGGATTCGGGATATAGGTTGATAGCGCCATCACGCCAGCCAGTTTCTCGGGGTACGTGAGCGCAGTGACATAAGCCACCGCACCGCCCTGCGAAAAACCGGCAACGAAGATTCGATGGCTCGGAATACCGCGCTCATTTTCACGAACAATCAACTGGAAAATTGCCTGCCGCGAAGCAAGGATGCCCGCATCGTCGATCTGCCGGCTATTGATTTCGAGCGAAATGATGTCGTACCACGCCCGCATGACGTAACCGCCGTTGCAAGTCACCGGGATCAATGGCGCATGAGGAAAAATGAAGCGTACTGCGCAATCCTTATCCAGACCCAATTCAGGCACTACCGGTACAAAATCAGAGCCGTCCGCGCCAAGGCCGTGCATCCAGATCACTGAATAGCGCGGATTATCAGCAGTCTCCAATTCAATCGCGGGCAATAATTCTGGCAAGGGGCACTCCTCAATAAATAACCACCCCATGATCGCAGATTCAAGCCTGCTGCGCTCAATGACCATGCTTTCATAGACACAAACTGGCGATAATTCGAAAAACTGCGCGTAATACTGTACATTTGTACAGTTGTTGTCTATAATGGCATCAGTCATTACCAAACCTACCGAAGGAGTGATCGACCATGATCCGTATCCAGAGACTGTTTGAACTCATTGCCGGCGTTTCTCAAGAAGAGCGCCAACGCTGGGCGATCGCTCAGGACATCTTCCATTCGCCGCGCATGGACGTTCTCGCCTTGCAAACGCCCGCCTGCTGGCGCAGGAAAGCCAATGTGCGTGGAATCAAGCGTTAAAAGCCCCCGTCAGAGCACTCTCCGCTTCGCTTAAAACCGTTTCATTTCAAACCTGCGCTTGGTTTTGCGCCATAAAGCAGTACACTCCCTTCCTCGCAACGATCAAGCACAGGCCAAGAACAACCGGCACTCGCTTTCTCGCGTGCCCTCCACGCTGGTTTCATGCCCTCAATTTGTTGGTACATAGTTCAAGGTTAATCGATGCAAGCAATCCACGATGTAGATGCGCTCCTGTTGTTGGCCATGTCACTTGCTGCCAAGCGGCGATCCGCCGAACTGATCGAGATCATTGCAGCAATTGATCTGATTCACGGCGCTCAAGGCATTATTCCTTCCGAATCCCGATTGAACGAAGCGTTTCAACGACTCTCCGCAAACGGCATGATCTGTGCGGTCGAGGATCGCTTTACGCTGACACCGGCAGCGCAACTCATCATGACCGGCATCCCCAGAAAGGCCGATACAGCGGCACGCATTCAAAGTCTCAAAGACAGATTTTTGGCATCCGCCCCGGAAGGTGAGCACGCCACCTTACTGCTCACGAACAAGCAAATCTGTGCCGCCATCTTGCTGCACCGTGCGGCCGGCAAATCAAGCGTCAAAAATCTGCTGATCCCCAAACCCCAAACGGCTGGCGGCGACATCAAACCGGGTCAGCGCCAGCGCAAACCCCTTCCAGCCAAACGCCGCAAGGATTAAGGCACAGTGACCGAACCCATTCAAACACCCTCGCAGCCGGCCCAGCCCGGTGCACGGTCATTTAGCGAGTTGCCGCTCTCGCCGCGCCTGCTGTCCACACTGCAGCAACTCGACTACCTGACGATGACGCCGATTCAGGCGGCCAGCCTGCCGATCACGCTGGCCAGGCACGACCTGATCGCGCAAGCGAAAACCGGCAGTGGCAAAACAGCAGCCTTCGCGCTACCCATGCTTACCAATCTGAACCCGCGTCGTTTTGCAGTGCAAGCCATGGTGCTGTGTCCTACCCGCGAGTTGGCCGATCAGGTCACGCAGGAGATACGCCGTCTGGCGCGCGGCGAAGACAACATCAAGATACTCACACTGTGCGGCGGCACGCTTGTGCGCGCGCAGCGGGATAGCCTGGAACACGGCGCACACATTGTCGTCGGCACACCCGGTCGCATCATGGATCACCTGGAGCGCGGCAGTCTGAATCTGGAGGCACTCAATACGCTGGTGCTCGACGAAGCCGATCGTATGCTGGACATGGGCTTTTACGACGACATCGCTTTCGTGGCCAAACAATGCCCGACCGGCCGCCAAACTCTGCTTTTCTCGGCGACTTATCCTGAAGGCATCGCTCGGCTGGCCGGCCAGTTTTTGCGCAATCCGCAGGAAGTAAAACTGCTCGAACAGCATGAAAGCACCAAGATACGCCAGCGCTTCTACGAGATAAAACACGATGAGCGCCTGCAGGCGGTCGCCATCCTGCTCAAGCACTACCGTCCGGTCAGCACGCTGGCCTTTTGCAACACCAAGCAACAATGCCGTGACTTGCTCGACGTGCTGCATGCACAGGGGTTTCATGCGCTGACGTTAAATGGCGACATGGAACAACGCGATCGTGACCAGGTGCTGATCCAGTTTGCCAATCGCAGCTGTTCCGTGCTGGTAGCAACCGACGTGGCAGCACGAGGCCTGGATATTTCGCAACTCGAAGCGGTCATCAACGTCGACGTCACCCCCGATCCGGAAATGTATATCCATCGCATTGGCCGCACTGGCCGGGCTGATGAAGACGGCTGGGCACTCAGCCTGTGCAGCCCGGCGGACAAGCGCCGTGTGGCCGCCATCGCCGCCATGACCGGCAGCGAACCGGAGTGGCACGGGCTCGGCTCACTGCAAAGCGGCAATGACGCACCGCTGGAACCGCCCATGGTCACCCTGCAGATTCTGGGCGGGCGCAAGGAAAAAATCCGCCCCGGTGACGTGTTAGGTGCGCTCACTGCGGAGGCGGGAAACTCACGTCAATTCACACGCGAGCACGTCGGCAAAATTACCGTAACGGATCAATCCACCTATGTTGCAGTTGCACGCGACATCGCGCATGAAGCAATGCGCAAATTGTCGACCGGCAAGGTGAAGGGCAAAACGGTAAAAGTGCGCATACTGGAAGATTGAAACCCGCTCCCCGCTACACGTTTGTATCAACAGGCAAAGCTGACCAGAGTGGCTGGCCGTCCGCCTCCAGATAGCAAAGATAGGCCCGCAAATCAAACTCCAGTTGATGATAGTCAGGCTCCATGTGCCTGCAGAGTTGATAAAAGGCCTTGTCGTGCTCGCGCTCCTTGAGATGCGCAAGTTCATGAACGACAATCATGCGCAAAAACTCGGGCGGCATGGTCTTAAACATAGCAGCGACGCGAATCTCGCGTTTTGACTTGAGCTTTGTTCCTTGCACGCGCGAGATGCTGGTATGCGTACCCAAGGCATTCCGGATGACATGCAGGGTACTATCGAAGGCCACCAGGCTGAGTTGCCCGGCGGTACGTAAATACCTGTCCTTGAGCTCCCGCGCGTAATCATAGAGCGCCTTGTCAGTACGTACGCTATGCACGTGCGGATACTTCTGCTGCAGAACGCCTGCAAACAGGCTTTGATCAATCAGCTGCCGCACCTGTTCAACCAGCTCGACCGGATAGCCAACAAGATAATTTGACGGAAGTTTCGGGCGCATATCCAAAACAAGGCTTCTTGGTTGCAATAAAAAAGCACCCCGAAAGGTGCTTTTCTATTTGTTACTGGCGGAGACGGAGGGATTCGAACCCTCGATTCAGGTTTTGCCCGAATGCTCCCTTAGCAGGGGAGTGCCTTCGACCACTCGGCCACGTCTCCGGAAGGGCGCGATGATAGCCTTTCCACCTCGCCCGGTCAAACTTGAAACGGCATCAGTCCGCCTTGTCGAGACCAAAAGCCTTGTGCAAAACACGCACGGCCAGTTCGAGATATTTCTCTTCAATAACCACGGAAATCTTGATTTCCGAAGTGGAAATCATCTGAAGATTGATCCCCTCGGAGGCCAACGCAGCGAACATCTGGCTGGCCACGCCCGGATGTGAACGCATACCCACACCAACGGCCGACACCTTGCAGGTCTTGTTGTCGCCCACAATGCCACGCGCATTCAGCTTGATCTTGACGATTTCGAGCAGACCCAACGCTTTGGTGTAGTCCCCGCGATTAACTGTAAACGAGAAATCAGTAGAACCGTCTTGGCTAACGTTCTGGATGATCATATCCACGTCGATATTCGCTTCAGCAATCGGGCCGAGTATCTGGTAGGCGATGCCGGGGCGGTCGGGCACGCCGAGTATAGTCAGTTTGGCTTCATCACGATTGAATGCGATGCCGGAGATGATCGGTTGTTCCATATTATTATCTTCCTCAACAGTAATCAGGGTGCCTTCGCCTTCATCCTGGAAGCTGGAAAGCACACGCAATTTGACTTTGTATTTACCGGCAAATTCGACGGAGCGAATCTGCAAAACCTTTGAGCCCAGACTGGCCATCTCCAGCATTTCTTCGAAGGTAATGGTATCGAGCTTACGCGCTTCAGGAACCACACGTGGGTCGGTGGTATAGACGCCATCAACGTCAGTGTAAATCTGACATTCATCTGCCTTCAAGGCAGCCGCCAGAGCAACCGCCGAGGTATCCGAGCCACCGCGACCGAGCGTCGTGATGTTGCCCTCCTCATCTGCGCCCTGAAAACCGGCGACGACAACGACATGGCCTTCCGCCAGATCCTTGCGGATACGCTTATCGTCAATCTGCAGAATACGTGCCTTTGTGTAAGTATTGTCAGTCAGCACACGAACTTGCGATCCGGTATAACTCTTGGCCTTCAACCCTTCTTCATGCATGGCCATGGCCAACAGGCCGATCGTTACTTGCTCGCCAGTCGACGCGATGACATCGAGCTCGCGCGGGTCAGGCGAAGCGGAGATCTCCTTGGCCAGCCCGATCAGGCGATTGGTCTCTCCAGACATAGCTGAGGGAACAACAATAATGTCATGTCCCTGTGCTTTCCAGCGGGCAACCCGTTTGGCCACATTTTTAATGCGATCCGTCGATGCAACCGACGTGCCGCCGAACTTCTGAACTATCAGCGCCATTCACAATCCAATTGTTGGTCACGAAAGTTCGCGATTTTACCCCAATGTCGGGTTAGAACGTAATTGAAATTTCGCGCTTGACGACTCAAGACCGCTTTAGTTGTTTGGTCTTTTAGCATGCCACTTGCAATTTATTATGTAATTGTTCTATACTGGACTTGTTATTACTAAAGTCATACCAATGTAGCCTAACCAAGACCAGAAGAACCTTGGTTTTACCACAGCAACAGCCACCCGAAAGGACAACCATGAACAGCACAAAAACTATCGTCAAGAACGAGCCCCGCGAAATCCGCCGTAAACTTGGCCTGAATCAACAGCAGTTCTGGTCAAAAATCGGCGTCACACAGAGTGGCGGCTCACGCTATGAGAGCGGCCGTAACATGCCGCGCCCGGTACGCGAGCTTCTGCGCCTGGTTCACGTTGAACAAATCGATATTCAACGCATCAAGCGTGAAGATATGGATGTTGTGGAGTACCTGAAGAGCGAAGAAGCTGAACTCTTCAAGACGCTGAAAAAATCTGCCAAGGGCTGGAAAAAGACCGCTTAGTTTTCAGTCAGAGGTTGGCAACGACCTCGACGCCCAGCGACGAAATCCGCCGGGCAAAGCGCTGGAAATCGTCAGGCGACAGGTTCGACAGCCTCGCTGCATCGGGCTGCAATGAAGGGCGTGCCAAGCCGTAAAGGTGCACGCCCTTTATTTTTCCCTTCGTTGATTCGATGAGTTCGAGATAGGCAAGCTGATCCACCTCACTCATTTCGGCACCGTCGATTGCGAAATAGCAGGTCTGCACCCAGGTCGGCGCGAGATCAGCGCATTCAATCAAAGCGTCCCTGGTTCGCGCAGGCGACAGACGAATGCCATTGATTCTGGCAATCCCTTCTTCGCTGGCGCTATCCACCTTGAACCACACCTCGCCATTCATGCCGCCGATACGAACAATGCCTTGGCGCACTGATTCACGATGCAGCAGGCTGCCATTCGTAATCAAGCGCACCTTGAGGCTATCCAGCAAATCAAAATCCCGCAACACTTGCTCAACGAGGACGACCGCAGTGCAAAACTCCGTTGCGCTGGTCGGCTCGCCATTCCCCGAAAACGCCACATCCATTAAACGCCTGGCTTCGGGTGGTGCATTCAAGGCAAGAAAATCACCTGAGCTTGCGTCATGCAGAAAAGAACGCAGCTCGCTCTCAAGCAAATCCAGGTTGACTGGCGGCGGGCCGCCGCGCGTCAGATTGGGCACCTGACAATACACACAGGCCCAGTTGCAGGCGTTGTTGATGTTGAGGTTGATACCGACCGAAACGCCGCCCGCGCGACGCGACACCACCGGATAAACATAAGTCAGTCCGGCACTGTCGCGACTGTGATCCTTGACGTTCAGCATGGGTTTGACATTAGGCAGGACGTTCCCGTTAGGGCAACGCACAAAAAGCCGTCATTCCCGCGAAAGCGGGAATCCAGCTCGTGGATTTTTCTGGATTCCGGGTCAAGCCCGGAATGACAATTTGATACTCAATTATGGACTCCTTAGGCGGAATAGACACGATCAGGTGCACCAAGGCGCAATGATATAATCAGAAATCAATTATTCACCAGGTTTTTCAATGCTGATCACCCGCCGCCTTGAGTTTGATGCCGGTCACCGCATTCCCGACCACAAGAGTCAATGCCGCCATCTGCACGGTCATCGCTATGCACTGGAGATTACGCTAGGTGGCAATATCATCCAGCAGGACGGCGACGCGGCTAACGGGATGGTCATGGATTTTTCCGAGGTCAAGGCGCTGGCTTGCCAGCATCTTGTCGATCTCTGGGATCACGCCTTTCTCGTCTATACCGGCGACCAGCCGGTTGTGCAGTTTCTGCAATCCCTGCCCGACCACAAAACGGTGCTGCTTGACTGCGTCCCGACAGCTGAAAATCTTGCTGAGATAGCATTCAAGATTCTCGACAGCGTTTATCGAGACACCTACGGCAATCAATTGCGACTGGAACGGGTACGCCTCTACGAAACACCCAACTGCTGGGCCGACGCGATCCGCAAGTAGCCGCTTGCCCATAGCATAGTCAAATCAGGCAGTCAAAACCGTTCGTTCTCTCTCAGGTAGCGCCATTTTCCAGCGGGAAGTTTGCCAAGCGATACGCTGCCGATGCGGATGCGTTTGATGCCCTTTACGCGCAGCCCAACCAATTCACACATACGCTGAATCTGCTGTTTTTTACTTTCGTGCAGTACAAAGCGCAGTTGCTGTTCGTTCTGCCACGACACTTGGGCGCGCTTGAGTTTGACCTCATCAAGTGAAAGCCCGTGATTGAGCAACTTCATCCCCTCCGGCGAGAGCTCACCCTCAACGCGCACCATGTATTCCTTTTCCAGCCGCGTATCGTCACCGGTAATCCGGCGCGCCACACTGCCTTCCTGCGTGAACACCAGCATGCCGGTAGACTCGGCATCAAGTTTGCCCGCCTGCGCCAACCCGCGCAAATGGGTTGCCTTGAAATTGAGAAGGCTATCGTCCTCAGCCCAGCGATTCTCCGGCCGGATAAATCGCACGGCGTAATCGCCTTCATCCGCCAGATCGCCGGACTCATCAAGCAGCCGGTTGAGCAGGATGGTTACGCTTTCAGTTTTGTGCTTGCTGGCCTCTTCCTTGATCTCGATCTTTGCATTCGGGTGCACCCGGGTTCCGAGCGTGGTGACAACAACCCCATCGACACGCACCCAGCCATTCTCGATCCACTCATCCGCCTCGCGACGTGAACACTGGCTCATCTCGCTGATCCGTTTGGACAGCCGTGGCGGTTCGTTAAGCGGACGCCGTACCGCATTGACTTCGGCCGTTTTTCGCTCGGGTTCAACCTGGCGCACAACTTGAGTGCTGTCAGTTCGAGCCGGTGGCAGCGCCCGTGCGCCTGTACTGCGGGCGATGCCGCGCTTTGGATAGACTTTGGGAGGTTCCGTTACACGCACGTCACGCGGGCTTGGCGACGCTTTCTTCAACCCGGCGCGTTCGTTTTGCTTTGGCGACACGTCACGAACGGGCGCACGCGGCCTGTCGCGAGTGGTATCTTCTTTTTTGAATTCTTGCTCAGTACGGACTTCTGGACGTTCGGGGCTTACCGTGACCGTGCCGGAACGTTGAGCTACAGATTGTTTTGCTCCTTTGATGCCACCACGAATAGGCTTGCGTAAGGCTGGCCGCGAGTCACCTGTTTCGTTCGACTGATTTGGTTTGGGCGGAAGTTTCAGAGTAGAACGTGGCATGGTGGCAAGCTTCCCGGATCGACAGTAACGATGTCAAAGACGCGTTTGGACAGGGTGGCAGCACGGGGGAGTCGCCGCGTTTTGCAATAAATGCCATACTCTGTTCTACATCCACAGTGCATGACCTTATTTGCAGTACTGCGAATATTTGTTGGTGCCCGATGACAGAATCGAACTGCCAATTGATGATTACAAATCAACCGTTATACCATTTAACTAATCGGGCGGAGCAGCCGAGCATTTTACCTTATCGGCTGATAGCCAGGCAACCAGACAACGATTTCCTGAGTCAAACAAACTGCAGACCCTTTCATCACACGACCTGAATCACAAAAGACTATGGCAACGCTCCCCAACCCCTCCGAACTCGCCCGCGAAACGCTCAAACAGCTGATGACCCGGCGTTTGGCGCCATCACCCGACAACTACCGCGACATTTACAATGAAATCGCCGGCATTACCGATAAGACGGCTGATGTCTTCCCCGAACGCGAACTCAAATCACTCCTCGCTTCGCTGCCCAAGGAAACGCCGGGTCAGCAGCGTCTTTCAAGGCAACTCGATCAGTCGCTTAAAGGAAAAAATTGGGAGGATTACCGCAAGACTCTGACAGAATTCATCACGGAGCACAGCGCAGAATCCGAGCTCAACTGGAGCGAACTGATTTCCGAATTTCTGCGCCAATGGGAAGCCAAACAGTCCAATCTGACGCCTGGCCGAAAACGCGAGTCCCTTGAGCACGTATTGGCCAGCGCCTCAAAAAATAGCGACATCCTATTTGGTCGCCTGCAGCGCCTGATCAAATCGTGGTCACAGAATAGTGCGGACACAGAGGATTTGACACTTGTTGAAGGCGAGGTCAACGATCTGCCGGAAGCCGCCGAAGTACCAGCGACTACCGCTGCCGCCACAACCGGAGCCCCAGTGCCGGTCAGCCGCGCTAGCGAATTGCTACCTGAGCTGCGCGACTTGTTTGTGTACACCCTCGAAGTCGCCGTGATTACACAACTCAGCGATGACCCCGATCTGGCGGCCGAGGCCAAGGCCATTGCCGCGGCCGTGCGCAGTGCCAACACGCTGCAAGCCATGCAGGATGTTCTGGCGGCCATCAAACGTCTGGCCTACCGCCTGGAGTTTGTCGCCGAAGACCGCAATGAACTGCGTGCCGGGCTACTCAAACTGCTGCAACTCATGATCGACAACGTCAGTGAACTGGTGGTCGATGACCGCTGGCTCAACGGCCAGATCGACATGGTGCGCGCGATTGTTTCACGCCCCATGAACATCCGCTCCATCAACGATGCCGAACACCGCCTCAAGGAAGTCATCTTCAAGCAAAGCCAACTCAAACACAGCCTGACCGAAGCCAAGGAAGCGCTCAAACTGATGCTCGCCGGTTTCGTCGATCACCTGGCCGAATTTGCCGATTCAACCTCCGATTACCACGACAAAATCGAATCCTGTGTCGAGAAAATCAGCAAAGCCGAAGACATCGCCCAACTCGAAGGCGTACTCGCTGAAGTCATCAGCGCCACCCGCATCATTCAGATCAACGCCCAGCGCTCACGCGACGACCTGCGCACCTCCAAACAACGGGTCGAAGAAGCCGACAAGCGCATCAATGAACTGCAAGGCGAACTGGAGAAAGCCAGCACACTGGTGCGTCACGACCAGCTTACCGGCGCGCTCAACCGGCGCGGTCTTGAAGAAACCTTCGACAACGAAGTCGCCCGCTCCCAGCGCAGAAAGGCAGCGCTGTGCGTGGCCATGCTCGATATCGACAACTTCAAGAAACTTAACGATTCACTCGGTCATGACGCCGGCGATGCGGCACTCATCCATCTGGTAACGGTCATCCGCGACACGCTGCGCCCGCAGGACACGCTTGCCCGCTTTGGCGGCGAGGAATTCATCATCATCCTGCCTGAAACCCCGCTCGAAGACGCCAAAAATGCCATCGTCCGTCTGCAACGCGAACTGACCAAACGCTTCTTCCTGAACGACAACGAAAAAATCCTGATCACCTTCAGCGCCGGTGTAACTGGCCTGCGCCCCGACGATACACAGGCCAGCATCACCAAGCGCGCCGACGAAGCCATGTACGCGGCCAAGAAGGCCGGCAAGAACCGGGTGGTTACGGGGTAAGCCGCACGCCAGCCTTATTGTTTCCACAAGCTTGTGGTGGCCGATATGCGTTCAGGCCTGGAAAATCCGAAAAAAAACAAAGACACGGCACAAGCCGGCATTCTCGCCGCGATACTGCACGAAGAAGACCCGGATTCACTTGTTGAAGCGGCCGGCGCGATGACGTCGACGATGGTCAAACACGCCAAAAAGACCTTCCCCCAACTGGAAAAGTTAATGGCAGAGCAACACCCCGCCGCACTGGATAGGGTGCAAGGCCTCCTGTTTGGGGCATCTTGAAACAACGGAAGCTCATGGAGAAGCTGTTATTCTGGGCTTAGCGTTTGCACGCAGAACACCCATGCTGCAAAGCGGCCTACAAGGCAGACAATGCCCAGTTTTCAACCACGAGACCAGGATAATCCTTGAAATCGGCCTCATTATTGGTAACTAGGACGGCCCCCACGCTCACCGCATGGGCGGCAATCAGACGATCAAGCGCATTCTTGCGACGCTCGGGCACGGCGGCACGCAACACGCCGTAGCTGCGGGCAGCGGCCTCGTTAAAAGGCAAAGCCGGGATGTGCCGAACAAATTGATCAAGAAGCCGCTCGTTGTGGGTTCGGGTTGTCGTCAACGTCTCAATGCCGGCCCGTAACTCGGCCAGGGTAATGATCGACATGCAGGCATCGCCAATTTTAAGTGCGCTGACCCGCGCAGCGACCTCTGCCGGTTGCTGGTGCATAACATAGATACAGATGTTGGTATCCAGCATGTATTTCATTTCGCAAGCCCGCTCGTTTGCATTGCGGCCTGCGCCAATGCTTCCCAGTCGCGATCCATCTCGGGAGAGTTGTCACGACCATTGGCCATGAAATCCGGCGAGAACTGAGCACAAATTTCCATGAGACCGGCCAGACTCTCTTGCATCACGGGTCGCACGACGAGGGTGTTCCCCACGCGCTCGATCTCCACCTCCTGTGATGCTTTGGCAATGGCGAGCTCCTTTGGAATGCGTATGGCCAGCGAATTCCCACTTTTGAATACTCGAGTCAACATAAGCAGCTCCTTTTGCAATGTATATACAGGATATACTACTTAAGCGTGCTATTCAATGCTGATTGTTCATTAATTAATCGCCCCCACCACGTCATTCCGGACCTGATCCGGAATCTGTAGGTCGGCCTACAGGCCGACTGCGGCGCAAGCGAAACATTGTCGGCCTGAAGGCCGACCCACAACGGCACGTCATCCCGGGCTTGACCCGGGATCCAGCAACATTGTCGGCCTGAAGGCCGACCTACAAGACCCCGCGGCAAGACCATCCCTACAAACAAACAAATACGGCCACCTTGAAGCCACATGCCACGACATCAAATAAGCACGAGCTTTCCACGGCAATGCCGTCGTAGACCGCCTATCCATGCGCCTTGAGCGATACCCCGGTATCGCGAAAAAACACTCTTGTGGTGCGCCTTCCAGGCAAATACCGAAACGCACTATCCAGCACCCAATCTATTACTAAAGTCTCACTGCCCGCAGCCGATAAAGACTCACGCGGTCCGTTGAAAGAAAGCCCTAAAGTTTCCTGCCAACGGGTCGTAAAGCAGTTGTACGCGAGTAAATCGCCACAAAGAACGGGCCGGCAGAACGCTGAAAGGCAAGTAAACGGGAACCCAAAGTTAATTTGGACTAGGAGTTAAAAATGCCCCAAGTAATCAACACTAATATTCCTTCGCTTAATGCCCAACGCGCACTAAACAGCTCGCAAACCGCATTGGCGACTTCCCTCCAGCGCCTGTCCACCGGTCTGCGTATTAACAGCGCCAAGGACGACGCCGCCGGTCTGGCAATTTCCGACCGGATGACTTCACAGATTCGCGGCCTGAACCAAGCTACCCGCAATGCCAACGACGGCGTTTCCTTGGCACAAACTGCAGAAGGCGGATTGGCCGAAGTCGCCAACAACCTGCAGCGGATTCGCGAACTGGCAGTTCAGTCGGCCAACGCAACGAACTCCTCATCCGACCGTGCTTCGCTAAATGCTGAAGTTACGCAGTTGCTCGCTGAAATCCAGCGCGTCGCCACGACATCGCAGTTTAACGGCCAGAACATTCTGGATGGCACTTTTAACGCTGCCCAGTTCCAGGTCGGCGCCAACGCCAACCAGACCATTACTGCAAGCACGGGCAATGCGCAAACCACGGCTATCGGTTCTTACCAGCAGTCCGGTGGTATCGTCACCGCAAACGCTCTGACCGGTGCCAATTTCTCCATCCAGGCAAACGGCAGCACGACCGCTACCACCATTGGTGTTTCCGTAGCGACCGGAACCGCTGGTAATAATCTTGTAACCGCAGACAGCGCTGCCGCAAAGGCGCTAGCAATCAACGCTCAAACTGTTAATACTGGCGTAACCGCTACGGCGACTAACACGGTTGTGGGTGCCACTCCGGTTGCCGCAGCAGGCTTGGCAAGTGGCGCACTTCTAATTAACGGCGTCTCGATTGGCGCAGTCTCGGGTAACGCCAGTGCCGTAACCCAAGGCACAAGCGCAGCCACGGCAATCAATGCGCAAACCGCTTTGCATGGCGTAACTGCTGTTGCCAATGTAACCACCGGCGCTTTGACGCTAACCGCGGCTGATGGCCGCAACATCGCGATTACTTCTAGCCTTGGAACGGCAGCCGGCGCACAAGCCATCCAGAACGCCACAGGTCTCGATGCCTCTACTGGTGCCAACGCCGCCCTCCATGAGGTAGTCGACTTAACATTCGGCGCTGGCAATCTGGATTCTGGCGGTGTCGCCTTGGCTACCAATGACACATTCACTATTGGTGGTCGCATCTACCAGCTCACCACAACGGGAACCGTGACAGCGGGTAACGTTGCAGTAACCGTTGCTGCGGCAAGCACACCGACCAACACGATCGTAGCACTAAGGGATGCCGTCAATGCAGAGCATACAGCCGGGCGTTCCAGCGTTGTTGCTTCAGGGGCAAGCGCCACTAACCTTACGCTTACCGATGACAAGTTTGGTTCCCTCAACATTGTCTACTCCGAAACTTCTGCAGGTACCGCGGGCGGAGTCATCTCTACTGCAGGTACGGCAGCAGCAGACGGAACTGGCACCACCACCCGTGGAACAATAACGCTGAGTTCGGGAACTGGTTTTACAGTGGCAGGCACAGTAGCCGCTGATGCTGGGTTAAGCACGACATCCGCCTCCCTGACGACACTCTCCACGGTCACCGTTGCGAACGTTGCCGGAGCCAACACTGCCATCACACTGGTCGACGGCGCGCTCAGCCAGATCGCCACCATTCGTGGCAGCATGGGTGCTTTGCAAAACCGCTTCGAAAGCGTGGTGTCCAGCCTGACTGCATCGTCGGTAAATCTCTCGGCCGCACGTAGCCGAATTCAGGATGCGGACTTTGCGGCTGAAACGGCCAATCTGACCCGTAACTCGATCCTGCAACAAGCGGGTACGGCGATGCTGGCACAAGCCAATGCGCTACCGCAGAACGTGCTGACACTGCTTCAAGGTTAAGCTTAACAAATAGTCTCAATACGAAGTAAAATCAGGGGCGCGGTGGCGGCAACGCGACCGCGCCCCGGTGACATTCAGCCAAGGAGTTTGAAATGAACATCCAAGCTATCAGCACTTCGTTGCCGCCCCAAAGCAGCTCCGACGCCGGCGCTGTATCGCGTGCGGCAACAGCAGTTCCACCGCCTGTTCAACAATCAGCCCCGCCCGAACAGCCTGCCAGCAAGGAGCAGCTGGAAGCAGCAGTCAGCAGCCTTCGTGAATACATTCAACCCTTTAACAGCGACCTGCAGTTTAGCGTCAACAATGACACCAATCAGGTCGTGGTTACGGTTATCGACAGTCAGACCAAGGAAGTGATCCGGCAGATTCCGTCGGAAGAAATGATTGCCATTGCCAAAACGCTGGACAGTATCAAGGGCTTGTTTTTGAAACAAAGTGCCTGAACGCCCCACATAGCGTATTGTCTATGCGGTGGCGTGCTGCTCAGGAGCACTAAGCGCAGGAGAAGTTCATGGCAATTACCTCAACGGGCATAGGCTCGAATCTCGACGTCGACGGCATCATTACCAAGCTGATGTCCGTCGAACAGCGGCCTTTGACAGCGCTGTCCACAAAAGAAGCGGGGTATCAGGCCAAAATTTCCGCCCTTGGTTCGTTGAAAGGCGCGCTTTCGGCGTTGCAAACTGCGGCGGCTGCACTGGTTCCGGCTTCTGGCAGCAGCGCCCTGGACAAATTCAGCGTCTACAAAACTTCAATTGCCGACGCGGCCATTGCGTCGGCCACAGCGACATCAAGCGCAGTCGCCGGCACCTACAGCCTGGAAGTCACCCAACTCGCCAAGCCGCACCGCATTGCCACCTCAACAACCACGACGCCCTTCTCAGGAGTCGGCGGTACACTGATTACCGGCGGCACCCTGACCATCACGCTTGACACCAAGGCTGGATCAAGCACCCCGAGCAAAACAACTGCGCTGACCATCGCCAATGGCGCCACGCCCGAGGCTGTTCGCGATGCCATCAATGCAGCGAAAGCGGGTGTTTCAGCCACGGTCATCAATGGCACGGCTGGCAAGCAACTGATCCTTGTCAGCGACGCACCCGGATCTGATCAGTTCATCAAGCTTTCTGGCGTTGCGGCACTTGCTTATGACCCGAACGCTACGCCTGTGCCGGCAACCGACGCTTTCACGCAGACTCAGACGGCGCAGGGCTCAAAAATTGTCCTTGCTGGTGTTGAAGTCAGCACCAACTCCAATACCGTAAGCTCGGCCATTGACGGCATTACGCTGAATTTAACCAAGGAAAGTGCTAGCGGCGTATCCACCACGCTCACTGTGACGCGTGACACGACCAATCTGACGACGAGCATCAATGCCTTTGTTAAAGCCTATAACGAAGTCAATTCAACGATCACCAGCCTTGGCAATTACAACGCCACGACCAAGGTGGCCGGTACACTCAATGGTGATAACACCTTGCGCTCTGCACAGAGCATCATTCGCTCAACGCTTAGTAATGTCCCAACCGAATTGTCGGGTGCCACATTGCAACGCCTCTCGGACATTGGGGTGCGCTTGCAAAAAGACGGCTCGTTAACCGTTGATTCCAGCAAGCTTACAGCGGCGATCAATGGTGATATTTCGGGCGTAGCTACTCTGATATCGGCCTATGGCAATGCATTCAAGACAGCCACTGAAGGCTTGACTGGTAACGGTGGCAGCATTACTACCCGCACCGAAGGCATCCAGACCTCAATCAAGGGTCTCGGCAAACAGAGCGAAGCCATTGTTACCCGCCTGAAGCTGATCGAAGCACGTTACCGCAAGCAGTTCACCGATCTGGATGTAATGATGTCGAACATGAACCAGACGAGCACCTATCTAACGCAACAACTTGCCAACCTGCCACAGTCTGGCAGCCTGCTAAATCGTAACTAGGGGTACTGAATGCTTGGCAATGCACGCAAAGGAATTTCGGCCTATCAGAAGGCTGGGGTTGAAGCCGCAGTTGAGGTCGCAGACCCGCACCGGCTGGTTCTGCTGCTCTTCTCTGGCGCTCAGGCCGCCGTGGGTAATGCCCGCGCAGCCATGCAGTTGAAACAGGTTGCCTCCAAAGGCGAATCCATCTCCAAGGCTATTGACATCATCAGCAACGGCCTCAAGGTGAGCCTTGATCTGGAGAACGGTGGCGATATTGCTGTTCGTCTTGAAGCACTTTACGACTACATGGTCTTGCGCCTGCTTCACGCCAATATCAAGAACGACCTGAAGGCACTAGAAGAAGTTTCGAGCCTGCTTGAGGAGATTCACTCTGCGTGGCGAGATATTTCACCCGCCCAGCAGCAACAAGCCGTGGCATGAGCCGGATACTGATCGCGCTGGAGAGTTTTTTAGCACTATCTGAAGCCATGGCCAGCGCTGCCGAAGAACAAGAGTGGGACACCCTCGTTCGACTCGGTGAAGAGCGCGGTAAACTGGTCAACAGCCTGCCGGCTGACCTGGGCGCAACGCTCCCCCCTGAAGAACAGGTTCATGCCCGGACGATCATCGAACGTTGCCAGCTGCTGGACTCAAAAACCTGCTCACTCGTCGAAGAATGCCAGAAAGCCATCAGTGTGCTGCTGCAAGAACCACTCTCAGTGAACTAGAAGTTCGTTTTGTTGGAACTGACAAATGCAAATGCTTCGTCATTCCGGGCTTGACCCGGAATCTAGTAGTGCACCACTGGATTCCCGCTTTCGCGGGAATGACGGATTTTTCGCCGTTTGATCATGGCTGCTACTTGAAATGATTCCATCCGACGTCGCCAGTCGCCTGCAGGTTTCCGCCGATGCGGCCTTGCGCCCGGTGGCTCCGGCGCAGGAAATTGCCGACAAGCTCCCGGGCTTGGTGGCCGGCCAGAAGATCATGGCAGAAATTCAATCCCTGTTGCCCAATGGCACGTACCGCGCCCTGATCAACCAGCGCAATATCACCCTGGCTCTCCCTTTTTCTGCCAAAAGCGGCGATGCGCTTGAGCTGCAGGTTACTGAATCCGATGGCAAGCTGACGCTGGCGGTTGTCTCGCGCCCGGAGGGCGAAGCCGGCAAGGCGGCCGCGGCAACCACGTCGGCCACGCTGAGCCGGGCCGGGCAGTTGATCAGTACGCTGTATTCCGGAGCAAACAACGCCAAAGAAGGTTCGACAGCTCTGCCGCTCAATAGCAACCAACCGATTGCCAACACGCCGCCGGGCAGCGCTCAGGACTTGTTGCCCCTGCTCAAGCAGGCCATCACGCAAAGCGGCATGTTTTACGAATCGCATCAGGCGGAATGGGTTGAAGGCCGTTTTGCCAAGACGGCGCTACTACAGGAGCCTCAAGGGAAACTATCCTCACCCGCTGCATTCAGTACTCCAGCGCCTGCGGATGAACAAGCTCGAGCCGCACTTTTGAAAGCGCCCTTGCTGGCAAACACTAACGCACCCGCAGCCGCACCGCGCCTGGCTGCTGAAGCAGCGCAAACGCAAACCACCAACATCGATGGCAGCAAGCCCAGTACCGCTCAAACGCCAGCACAAGCTTTAAACCAGTTGGTTGCCCCGCAAACGCAGGCCATCGTGCAGCAGCAACTAGAGGCTTTGGCGACACAAAATTTTGTCTGGCAGGGGCAAGTCTGGCCGGGGCAGGAGATGCGCTGGGAAATCGACGAGGACGCGGCTCGTCGCGGCCAGGCGGGTGAAGAAACCGCTGAAAAATGGGCCACCCGGCTGCGCCTGAGCCTGCCGAACCTGGGGGAAATCGACGCGCAGATTCGCCTGCAGGGCAATCAGATCACGTTGGCCATGAGCGCCCGCAACGCCGAAACCCGCACCATGATGCGCACCGCCAGTGTGGCACTGCGCAGCCAGTTTGACGACGCTGGCCTGACGCTGGCCTCGATGGGCGTTGACGCAGGGATAGAAGTCCAGACCAATGGCCAAGCCGGACAATGATCCGATGAAGAGCGCTGTCGCCCTGACCTACAGTCAGAGCGAGGCCTCACCACGAGTGGTGGCCAAGGGGCGTGGACTGATCGCCGAGCAGATCATTCTGCGCGCGCGCGAACACGGTGTTTATGTGCATGAATCGCCAGAGTTGGTCTCGCTGCTCATGCAGATTGACCTTGATCAGCGCATCCCTCCGCAACTCTATGTCGCCGTTGCGGAGTTGCTGGCCTGGATCTACCGGCTGGAGAACGGCCAGCAACTTACAGCTGCCCCTGTACTTTCAGCCTTGCCAGAGGTGCTGGAAAAGCGTTAACCAACTCGTCACACCGGCGAAAGCCGGTGTCCAGCACCTTGAGTTTTCCACCTCCGTTGCCTGGCTCTGCACTCTCTGCGGTCGGATTCCGGGTCAATCCCGGAATGACGTTCCGTTGTGGGTCGGCTCTGCATTTCCTTCGGTCACCTTCGGGGCACATTCCCTTCGGTCAGTCAGCCTTGTAGGTCGGCCTTCAGGCCGACGAGGTTTACGGCCCGATGCTTAACAGGAATCCTTAAGCCGCCAACAGGCTTTCGTAGGGGATATGCAGGCCATCATGCAGCCGCTTTACCATGCCCAGACTCAAGCGGCGCTTGCGGTTCAAAACTTCAGAAACACGGCCACTTGAGCCGATGTAAAGCTCCAGATCTTTTGGGGTAAGCCCTTGCTGTTCCATTCTGAATTTAATGGCTTCGACGGGATCTGTGGCTTCCATCGGGTAATGCTTGTGCTCATAGGCCTCAATGAGGGTTACAAGAATTTCCATTTCATCCGCCTCTGGCGTTCCATCTTGCGACTGAAACACCCGTTCCAGCCGCTTGAATGCGGCACGCAAGTCGTCTTCGTTTCGGATCGGCTTAATATTCATTGACTGTCTCCACATTAATCTGGTCATAGCGTGCATGGGTTCCAACGAATTTTACCCAAACAATTCCTGCCTGATATTGCACCTCAACGACCAGCCGGTACTTGTTTCCTGCGATGTTGAACACGACCCGGTTGTTGCGGCAAACACTTGCGCTACGGTATTGCTCTTTGATGTCTTGTGGTGCTTTCCAACTTGCCTTCAACGCTTCGTCATACCAGCTTAGTAACGCGCCTTTTGAATCTGCACATTCTGGTTTCCCCCAAAACCTGACCAGTGTACTTTTGGCAATCACCCGCATAAGCATATCTCCCATTTTGGGAGATTATAAACTCATTGCACCATCAGGTCAATCGAACTGTATATTCTTCAGTCACTGAAAAAATGATGATGCCTACGTCAGTCCCGCGCAAGCGACCGAAGGTGACCAAAGGAAATGCAGAGCAAGTGCAAAGCCGAGAATCCAAAGGTGCTCTACTGGATTCCGGGTCAAGCCCGGAATGACGTTCCGTTGTGGGTCGGCTCTGCATTTCCTTCGGTCAGCCTTCAGGCCGACGAGGTTCACGCATGAATTGTTGTCGGGCTGAAGCCCGACCTACAAGCCCGACCTACAAGCCCAACCTACAAGCCCGACCTACAAGCCCGACCTACAAGCCCGACCTACAAGTGGCTGCAAGTGCGCTATGGCGGATTATCTGGGTTAGAATCTTCCTCGCCGCCCACGTCAGGATAAAACATGGCAGAGACCGACGTTCTGGAAGACACAGAACACACTCCTCCCCAATTCGAGCTCGAACAGTCCGACGACTACAGCCAGTTCTTGCTGTACTCGAGGTCGGAAATCCTTGCCGTACTGCGTTCCTTGATTCAAAAGGGCGCCTTGATTACGGTTTATTTTGATCAAGGCCATTCTTTCCTGCTCACGTCGATGATCGCCCTAAGCGCGGACAATAATGAAATCATCTTCGACATTGGCAGCAATGAAGAGATGAACCGTAGAGCCTTGCTGACCAAAAAGCTTATTTTTACGACGCTCATCGACAAAGTCAAAGTTCAATTCAGCCTGAATAAGGTTTCTCTAACCCACAACGCAGGCCGTCCGGCCTTTGTTGGAACTGTGCCCGAAACACTGCTCCGCCTGCAACGCCGCGAGTTTTTCCGTCTGGCCACTCCCATCGCCAACCCGATTAATCTGAATGCCACCGTCCGGCGTGTCGATGGCAGTGCGCTGGTGATTGACGTGCCGCTGCTCGATGTCAGTGGCGGCGGCATTGGCCTGATGGCCACGCTTGATCTGGCGGCCCTCCTCCAGCGCGGCGACATGTTTCCCGAATGCAGAATGATGCTGCCCGAGGAGGGTCTGCTGGTCACCACCTTGTGCGTACGCAACATGTTTGATGTGACCACGCGTAGCGGTTCGCATTATGTGCGCGTGGGGTGCGAGTACGTTGACTTGCCCGCCCCGCGACTGACCATGGTTCAGCGTTATATCACCCGGGTTGAACGCGAACGGAAAGCGCGGCTGAGCGGGATGGTCTGATTCCATTTAGCAGGTCTCAATCAGTCACTGTAAAACGAATGAATAACCCCGTCATTCCCGCGAAAGCGACCGCAGTCGAGATTATTGTATGTACGTTGCTACATCAACTTGTGCAAGAAGAATTAATGCTGTAACTTACCTACATTACCCACCGATTCGAGGTGACACCATGACCATCACGACGCTCTCAAGCCGGGAGTTTAATCAGGATGCCAGCAAGGCCAAGAAAGCTGCCATTGCCGGCCCGGTAGTCATCACCGATCGCGGACGTCCGGCTCATGTGCTACTGACGTTTGATGCGTACAAAAAAATCATTGGCAAACCCACGAAGATTGCCGATCTATTAGCGATGCCTGGGTCCGAAGATGTTGATCTTGAAGCAATGCAATTTAACGACATTGCACAAGCAGCGGATCTGTCTTGATGTTTTTGCTTGATACCAACGTGGTTTCCGAGTTACGGAAAATTCGCTCTGGAAAAGCGGATTGTCACGTTGCAGATTGGGCAAACAGCGTAGATGCCAATGATTTGTATCTCTCGGCAATCACAATCCAGGAGTTGGAGATCGGTGTCTTGCTGGCTGAGCGCTGCGACCCATCGCAGGGCGCAATAATTCGAGCCTGGATGACCGGCCATGTCCTACCTGCTTTTGCTGGCCGCATTCTGGCTGTAGACACCGCTGTTGCACTGCGCAGCGCAAGACTCCATGTGCCAGACCCGCACCCTGTGCGTGACGGACTCATCGCGGCCACAGCGCTTGTCCATGGTATGACCGTGGTCACCCGTAATGTGGCCGATTTTGAGCCAACCGGCGTTCCACTCCTCAACCCGTGGCTCAGTCTTTGACAATCGGGATGGCCTGAAACAACAACGGCGCCCGCGGGCGCCGTTGTTTTGTTTACTAAGGCGAAATTGCCTGACCCTATATCTGCATGTTCATCACGTCGTGGTAAGCGGAGACCAGCTTGTTGCGCACCTGCACCATTTCCTGGAATGACACATTGGCCTTCTGCAGGGAAATCATTACTTCATGCAGGTTGGCGCTGCTGTCTCCGGCGGCAAAATTTGCCGCCATGCCTTCCGCTTGCTGCTGCGTCTGATTGACCTGATCAATCGAATTCTGGAGTATCTGGGCGAAATCCGTACTGCCCGGCTGAGCGCTCTGCGCCTCATTGACACGCCCACCGGCCTGCGTCGCCGTAGCGCGCAACAGGCTTAACATCTGATCAATTCCCTTGGTGTCCATTTACTTCTCCAAACAGTCGTCACACCGTACCTTGCAATAAGTGCGCCAGATTTTCATTGTGCAACCAAATTACCCCGGTCAGTCGTCAAACAAACCCGCTTCCCGGAATTGTTTGAGCTTGTGTCGCAAGGTTCGTTCCGACATTCCCAGGCGTTCTCCGGCAAGCTTGCGCGATCCGCCAACGGATGCCAGCGTATCCAGAATATGTTCGCGTTCCAGATCAATCATATTTACGGTTTTCTGCCCGTCAGCCTGGGTCGGAGCATCTTGGTGGGCCACCTGTTTGGCAGTTGCGCCAGAAAATGCGGATGAGGTCATGTGCAAGGCATCTGCTTCAACGATCTCTCCCGACGCAAAAATGACCGCGCGTTGCATGACGTTTTCCAGTTCGCGCACATTGCCTGGCCAGCCATGCCCGAGCAAAACCGCTTCGGCGGCGGGCGAGAGTTGCAAGCCGGGGCGACCGGAACGCCCGCCGTGTTCTGCCAGTAGGTGCTGCGCCAATGGAACAATGTCTTCGGGACGCTGACGCAAGGCGGGGATCAACAAGGGAAACACGTTAAGCCGGTAATAAACATCTTCCCGGAAGCCCCCTTTGGCCACGGCCTCGGCGATATCTCTATTGGAAGTTGCAATGATCCGGATATCGAGCGCCACCGGCTTTTTGCCGCCAACCCGCTCAACCTCGCGCTCCTGAAGCACGCGCAGCAGTTTGGCTTGTAAACTCAACGGCATCTCGGTCACTTCATCGAGCAGCAGCGTTCCGTTTTGTGCCTGCTCAAACTTGCCCGCTTGCGCCTGTTGCGCGCCGGTGAATGCACCCTTTTCATATCCGAACAGCGTCGCTTCCAGCAGACTGTCCGGGATGGCTGCACAGTTAATGGCCACAAATGGACCAGAACGGCGTGCCGAGTGGTTATGGATATATTTTGCGACCACTTCCTTGCCGACGCCGCTTTCGCCGGTCAGCAATACGGTGGTGTCCGTCTGCGCCACACGCATGGCCAGCGCAAACAGGTTGCGGCTGACCGGATCCTTGGCTACCACACGGTCATCATCTAGCGCTTCGGGCAAACGGTAGCGTGCCACATGCTCAAGCAGCGCCTTCGGCTCAAATGGCTTGAGCAGAAAGTCGCAGGCACCAGAGCGCATGGCTTCAACCGCCCGGTCGACATCGGCAAACGCGGTCATCAGCACCACGGGCAGATGCGGGAAACGGCTACGAATCTCCTTGAGCAGCGTAATGCCATCCATCGGCATCATGCGCACATCGCTCACCACCAGCGTCACAGCCTGGGTGCTCAACAACCTGAGCGCCTCCTCGCCGCCCGCCGCAGAAACAACTGCCTGCCCGGCAAGCTCCAGCGTGTCGCACACCGCTTCGCGTAAATTGGTGTCGTCTTCGACAACCAGTATCGGTAATCCCTGAGCCATTTTCATCCCGTAGTTATTATTCTGCCGCTAAGCCGCTAATCCGGCAGGCAACAGCATGACAAACTCCGACCCCTCACCCGGCATCGAACTGACTTCAATCGCCCCGTTATGCGCACGTGCCACACCGAGCGCGATTGCCAGACCCAGCCCCGTCCCCTGACCACGGGTGGTAAAGAAGGGTTCGAAAATCCGCGCCTGCGCTTCCGGCTCAATACCCCCGCCCGTATCCCGCACACTAATCCGCAAGTGCCGCCCGACAATGCTGGCACCCAGCCTTACCTCAGCAGTGCTTTCAGCGCGCCCTTCGCAGGCCTGCAGCGCGTTCTCCAGAAGATTCAACAACGCACCGCCCAACGCCTTACGACTGCCCGTGATTATAGAGTCCCCCACCTCGGATGTGACACAGAAACTGACGCCTTTTTCCAGACACAACGGTTCCATCGTCTGTACCGCTTCCACGATCAGCGATACGGCAGGTATGACATCCCGGCCAATGCTCTCGCCCCGTGCGAAAAGCAATACGTCCTGAATCAACCGCTCAAGACGTTTTAGCTGTTCGGCCGCCTTGCCGGCAAAGCGCGTGCGCGCGGCATCCGAGAGATCAGGCTGCGCCAGATTGGCACTGTAAAGCAAGGCCGTCGCCAACGGCGTTCGCAACTGGTGTGCCAGAGAAGCCGCCATCTCGCCCATCGCTGCCAGACGCTGGTTACGTTCGACATTGGCCTTGAGTTCATGCGCGACCGTAATGTCATGAATCAGCAGCAGGCGCCCGCCGGCCGAGTCAAGCGGACTTTCGGCGATGGCCACGCGACGTTCATCAAGCTGCCATTCGTCCGGCGCATCGGTTGCCTCCAATTTGTTCTTTGCCAGCAGTGGCCAATCACTACCGACGATGCCCTCGCCCAACATTTGCCGGGTCACCGGGTTGGCCTCACTCACCGCCGCCGCGCTGTCGAGAACCACGACACCAGCCGGCAAAGCGTTGAGCAGCAAGGAAAGGCGTTCGGACAACGCCTCCTTCTCCTGGTATTGGCGACGCAATTCACCGTTGGCCACAGCCAACTCGGCGGTCAGAGATTCAACCCGGCCTTGCAGTCCCTCGTAAGCCTGAGTCAACTCAAGCGAGACCTGGTTGAACACATCAAACGCACGTTGCAGCTCTTGCGCCTTCAAATCGGAACCCGCTATTTCTGCCGCATCGCTCATTAGATGGAAAATCCCGTGCAATTAACAGATACAATAGTAGAATATTTCTTAGCACTTTTCGCTTTTTGCTTGATTAATCTCAGAGTTCACACATCATTGCAAGCATGGCGGCAACCGGAACCAATACTAGAACATCCACAGGCACAGACAATCTGACTGGTCGCCTGCGCTTTGCATTGTCGCGTTTGAGCAATCAGCAAAAGATTCTGCTGATGGTTTCAATCGCCGCTGTCATTGCGCTGATGGTGGCCAGCAGCACCTGGATCAAGCAAGCCGACTACCGCGTCCTCTTCTCAAACATTTCGGAACGCGATGGCGGCGCCATCATCGCTGCGCTTGAGCAGTTAAACATCCCCTACAAATTTAACGACACCGGCGGTGCCATTCTTGTTCCCGGCGGCAAGGTGCATGAAGTTCGTCTGCGCCTAGCCTCTCAGGGGCTGCCCAAAGGCGGCGGCGTCGGTTTCGAACTGATGGAAAACCAGAAATTTGGGATCAGCCAGTTTGCCGAACAGGTCAATTACCAGCGTGGGCTTGAAGGCGAACTGTCCCGCACGATTCAGTCGATTGGTGCGGTTCAGGCGGCGCGGGTACATCTGGCCATCCCCAAGCCCACCGTTTTTGTCCGTGAAGACTTGAAGCCATCCGCTTCCGTCTTGCTCAACCTTTATCCCGGACGGTTGTTAGACCCCTCCCAGATCGCCGGCATCCAGAATCTCGTTGCCGCCAGTGTGCCTAACCTACCGGCCTCCAGTGTCACGCTCATCGATCAAAGCGGGGCAATGCTCTCGCAATTGAAGAGTGCATTGATGCAGGCCGGCCTCGATCCGTCGCAGATCAAGTACGTCCAGGAAATCGAAGCCAGTGCCATCAAGCGCGTCGGCGACATTCTTGCGCCCATCGTCGGGCAGGGTAACGCGCGTGTTCAGGTTGCTGCTGACGTTGATTTCTCGCAGAGCGAACAAACAGCGGAAACGCACCGTCCAAATACCACGCCGCCGGAAATCAGCATTCGCAGCCAGCAGACCAGCGAATCGGCGGGCGCCACGCCGTCGGCACTGGGCGTCCCGGGTGCGCTCAGCAACCAACCTCCGGTACCGGCCACCGCCCCACTGACGATACCGGCTGTTCCCGGCGCGGGAGGCACACCCGCCGCCCCAGGCCAGCCGCCCTTGCCGGGCCAGCTTAATGCGGCCGGCGTGCAGGCGCCGATTGCCAGCGTCGCTCAGCCGATCAACACGCGCAAGGATTCGACGATCAATTACGAGGTCGACAAGACCATCCGTCATACAAAACAGGCTGTCGGCACCATCAAGCGCCTATCGGCAGCGGTCGTGATCAACCATCGCAAGGACGCCAAAGGCCTGAACAAGCCACTTTCTGATGTTGAACTCAAACAGATCAATGAACTGGTCAGGGAAGCTCTGGGCTTTAACAAGGAACGCGGCGACACGGTTTCAGTGGCCAATGCGCCCTTTACGACTATCGATAAAAATGATTCGGGCATCCCGCTCTGGAAAGACCCCGAGATCATCTCGCTGCTCAAAGAGTTGTTTAAATACATCGTGATCGGCGGCATCGTTGCCTACTTGATGCTCAAGGTCGTTATCCCGCTGGGCAAGGCCATGCTTGTTGCGCCACCAAGGAGCGCAAACCGGTCTTTGGGCGGCAAACTGGACATCCTTGACGACGACGAAGATCTGGGGCCATCCGCCGCGGAAACGCTGGAACGGAAACTCGGCCAGGCACGCAACCTTGCGGAAAAGGATCCGAAAGTAGTCGCCAACATCATCAAAGACTGGACGGGCTCCAATGCCAGTTGAGGACGGCGTAGAACGCAGCGCGATTCTGCTCATAGCGCTCGGAGAGGACTTTGCCTCCGAAGTGCTCAAGCATCTCGGGCCAAAAGACGTACAAAAACTTGGGCATGCCATAGCGGCTCTGAAGTCAGTTCCGCGCGCCAAGGTGGAAACCGTATTGGAGGATTTCCACAAAACGGCCCGCGAATCCGCTGCCGTACACGTGGATACAGATGCCTATGTCCGCTCGGTGCTGACTAAGGCGCTGGGCGACGACAAGGCCGCCAACCTGATTTCCCGCATTCTGCAAGGCGGCGACACCAACGGCATTGAAGGCCTGAAGTGGATGGACGCACCGACTGTTGCCGACCTTATCCGCAACGAACATCCGCAAATCATCGCCACCATTCTTGTGCATCTTGAGAACGACCACGCCAGCGACATTCTCAACCACTTTACCGAACGCCTGCGTAACGATGTCGTACTGCGCATCGCCACGCTGGAAGGCATCCAACCGGATGCACTGAAAGAACTGAACGATGTCATGCTGCGCCTGCTCTCGGGCTCGGCCAATATCAAGAAATCGGCCATGGGCGGCATCCGTTCGGTCGCTGAAATCCTTAATTTCATGGGCACCGCCAATGAAACAACGGTAGTCGATTCAATTCGTGAATACGACCCGGATCTGGCGCAAAAAATTCTCGACGAAATGTTCGTCTTCGAGAACCTGCTGGATCTTGACGACCGTGGCATCCAGTTGCTGCTGCGCGAAATTCAGTCCGATTCGCTGATTCTGGCGATGAAAGGGGCCTCCGAACCCTTGCGCGAAAAAATCTTCAAAAACATGTCGCAGCGCGCTTCAGAAATGTTGCGCGAGGATCTTGAATCACGCGGCCCGGTACGCCTCTCGGAAGTTGAAGGCGAACAGAAAGAAATCCTCAAGATCGTCCGCCGCCTGGCCGACGAAGGCCAGATCGTGCTTGGCGGCGCGGGTGGCGAGGAAATGATCTGAGCGCCTTGCGGCCATGACCGGCTTCGTCCCCAAGGAGAAGCTCACCGCTTACCAGCGCTGGGAAGTCGCTGCATTCGACGAAGCGGCACAGGCCGCATCGCGCAAGATCAAGCCCCCTCCGTCATCCACTAACAGTGCAGTGCCGGCCGAACAAACGCCGGTTGTCTTGCCCACGGCCGCTGAAATTGAGCGCATGCATATTGAGGCACATCAACAGGGTTACGCGGCCGGACATGCTGAAGGCGTTGCGGCAACACGCGCTGGTGTAGAAAACATTAACGGCGTAATGAATAACCTTCAACAATCGCTCACTGCGTTCGATGATCAGCGCATTGCCGACCAACTGCTGGCAACCGCCGTTGAAATCGCCAACCAGATGATGCGCCAAAGCTTGCGCATCAAGCCGGAATTACTTCTGCCGATAGTCAAGGAGGCCATTGCCACTCTGCACCCGCATCAGGGCCACCCGGCGCTTTTCACGCATCCTGACGACGCGGCACTGATCCGTAGCCACCTTGGTGAGCAACTCGCACACAACAACTGGCGGATTATTGAAGACGACACACTGACGCCCGGGGGATGCCGGGTTGAGTTAGGTGCCAGCGAAGTTGACGCCACGGTGGAAACCCGCTGGCGGCGCGTGATTGAATCTATCGGCATCAGCCAGGAGTGGCTGAACGACAAGCCATGAGCGACCTCGTTGAGAATGCACACCTAACAAACTGGAGCGGCTTTCTCGAGAACTGCCGCGAATCTGTCAGCCAGGCCAGCCCCTTGTTGCCCAGCGGTCACCTGACACGCATCAATGGGCTGGTGATGGAGGCGTCTGGCCTCAAATTGCCTCTGGGCAGTTCCTGCCGGATACTTCCTGTTGGCGGAACGCCCATCGAAGCGGAAGTGGTTGGCTTTAACGGAGAGCGGCTATTCCTGATGCCATCCGAAGACGTCTACGGCCTGTCGCCCGGCGCCAGGGTGGTGGCTGTCGAAACACAATCCACAGCTCCA
Source organism: Betaproteobacteria bacterium (assembly GCA_031403915.1). Classification (GTDB taxonomy): domain Bacteria; phylum Pseudomonadota; class Gammaproteobacteria; order Burkholderiales; family Rhodocyclaceae; genus Propionivibrio. The sequence continues at coordinate 8,076 of JANNGP010000160.1, read as the reverse complement.
AGAATCGGCCAACCCCCGCCCGCCAGAAGGCGCTCAGTTGATCGAGCCAAACTGCTTCCCGTGGGCGATGCACTGCTTGGCCGGATCATTGATGGTGCCGGCCGGCCCCTTGACAAGCACGGCCCGCTGCTCACCGATACCTTGCGCCCACTGCAAGGTCGCCCGGTCAACCCGATGTCACGTGCGCCGATCGAACAGTCGCTGGACGTTGGCGTACGCGCCATCAATGCACTGCTTACCGTAGGCCGCGGGCAACGCATGGGGCTTTTTTCCGGCTCCGGCATCGGCAAGAGCGTTCTGCTTGGCATGATGGCGCGCTACACCGAAGCCGAAGTTATTGTCGTCGGGCTGATCGGCGAACGCGGCCGCGAAGTAAAGGAGTTCATCGAACAGATTCTTGGCGAGGAAGGGCTTAAACGCTCCGTCGTCGTAGCCGCTCCGGCCGATGTCAGCCCGCTGATGCGCCTGCAAGGCGCGGCCTACGCCACCTCCATTGCCGAATATTTTCGTGATCAGGGGCGTCATGTTCTGCTGATCATGGATTCACTCACCCGCTATGCCATGGCCCAACGGGAGATTGCACTGGCCATTGGCGAACCACCCGTCACCCGAGGCTATCCGCCTTCTGTTTTTGCACGCATTCCCCAACTCGTTGAACGCGCCGGCAACGGTGCTGATGGCGGCGGTTCGATCACGGCTTTTTATACGGTGCTGGCAGAAGGCGATGACCAGTTGGACCCGATTGCCGATGCGGCACGTGCCATCCTTGACGGGCACATCGTGCTTTCACGGACGCTGGCTGATGCCGGGCACTATCCGGCGATCGACATTGAACAATCGATCTCGCGTGCCATGGTCAGCCTGATCAAGCCAGAGCATTTTGAACAGATTCGTCACTTCAAGCAGCTTTACACGCGCTATCAGCGTTCGCGCGATCTGATCAGTGTCGGTGCCTATGCGGCGGGGTCTGACCCACTCCTTGACCAGGCGATTGCGCTGCACCCCGCGTTTGAAAGTTTTCTGCAACAAACCCTGAATGAACGTGCTGATTTTGAAGGCAGCGCTGATCGCCTGTATGCCCTGTTTGGCGCTCAACGCTGAGCTCGTGCATGGCCAAGCCCTTCTCTCTGCAAATCGTTCTCGATTTGATGCAAATTCGCACCGATGATGCGACAAAACAGCTCGCACGTCTGATTGCCAGTGAGCGCGACGCAAAAAACAAGCTCGATATGTTGCAGCAGTACCGTGATGAATACGCCACACGATTTCTGCAGGCAGCTCAAAACGGCATATCGCCGCGCGAATGGCACAATTATCAGGAATTTCTGAACCGTCTTGACGAGGCCATTGATGCCCAGCGCCAAGCTGTCATCTTACAAGTCGCGCATACAGCAACCGGCCAGACGCATTGGCAGCAACAGCGTAAAAAACTCAAGGCCTTTGATACGCTTTCAGAACGCCATTTGGCCAACGAAAGCGCACTCGAGGTCAAGCGCGAGCAGAAAATCCAGGACGAATTTGCTTCACGCCGCGAAGAAGACAAGGAAGCACTTTAAACCCTATTGTTTCGGATCGATGAAGTATGAACGCTGACTCCTCCCTGGCACAAAGCTTGCTCACACCAGAGCAACACGTGTCACCAAGGAAAGATCATGTCAGTTACGATTGTTACGGCGATACCCAAGGCACCCCAAGCTGCGGCCCCTGCGCCATCGGACGTTGAGTCCTTAGCCCGCATTGACACCTTTGAAGCTGGTGCGGACTTTGCAACTCTGCTGAAGGGGCAACTGGCACCGGTCGTGCCGGATGCTCTCCCCGAAATTCTCGTAAAAACTGACAGCGAGACACCCCTTGATAGCACCGCCCCGGCTGCTGCTGTGCTCATTGCCGCGCTGGGAATCGTGCCTATAGAGTCGGGACGCAATACTGCCGCACCCCCAGACCAGCGGAGCCTCCTTGCCAGGCATTGACAAGGCTGACAAAGCTTCCCCGGACACATTGCCGGCACTGCCAGCCAAGGCTTCCCCCGGTTCCGGAATCAAGACAGACGTCACTGCCGAACCTGCCAAACCGGACGTTATCCTGACCGGCGCAACAACAAGCGATGATAAAGCGGCAAAATTTGCCGTTACCCCACTGGTTTTGCCCGAAACAGATGCCGTCGTTAGCAAGACGGCTTCGGCCAATGCTGTCCCGAACAACCTGTCACCACTGACGACCGGCGTGCCATCCAACACCAACGCCATGCGAGACAATACATACGCCATCACCACACCGGTTCGTGACCAAAGCTGGGCTGGCGATTTTTCTCAAAAGATCATATGGATGGTCAGCAATAACAAGCAGGCTGCACAACTGACCCTAAATCCACCGCAATTGGGGCCGATAGAGATATCGTTAAACATGGACAAGGGCAATGCGTCAGCAACATTTGTCTCTGCCAACGCGGAAGTTCGGGATGCCATTGAAACAGCACTGCCCCGGCTGCGTGAAATGTTCGCCAGTGCGGGCATTACTCTTGGACAGACCAATGTCAGCGCCGAATCTTTCAGTCAACACGCCGACAACAGAGAGGGCCATCTGAGCGCATCCCAATCGATGTCCAATAACGCTATACTCGGGGCTGACGCGACTGGGTCGCTAACCAGCAGGGCGCTAGCCGCACAGCAAGGCAGTGGACTAATTGATATTTTCGCATGATTGCTAACGAATAGAACAGATTAAAGAACACGAGGGGAGTTTCGTACATGGCCAAGGAAGCCAAGCCTGAAGCAGCGCCTGCAGAAGCCGCAGACGCGACACCACCCAAGAAAAACAAAAAACTGTTGATTATCATTGCCGCCGCCCTTGTTTTATTTCTGGGCATTGGCGGAGGTGCCGCTTTCTTTCTGATGAAGGGCAACCCCAATCCGGATGCCGATGGGGCTGAAATGGTTACGGAGAAAAACAAAGGCGACAAGAAAAAAGGCGCGAAATCAGCAGCGCCGGTCTATATGGCACTCGATGCATTCACGGTTAATCTTGTTCCGGAGAACGGAAACAGTCAGTTTCTGCAACTCGTGATGTCCGTTGAAGTCGCCGATCTCAGCGTGGGTGACAGGCTCAAATCGTACACGCCAAAATTGCGCAACAACGTGATGATGCTGCTCTCCGGAAAAAAGGCTGACGAACTGCTTTCGAAAGAAGGCAAGGAAATCTTGTCCACCGAAATTCGTGACCTGATTAACGACATCCTTGAGCAAGGAGGCAATGGCACTGCTGACGACCCCCCGGTTAAAGAAGTGCTATTTACCTCCTTCATCATTCAATAAGCATCTGACAGGGCACTATGGCCACCGACTTTCTTTCCCAGGACGAGGTTGACGCTCTACTCAAAGGCGTTACCGGCGAATCCGACGCACCAGAATCGTCTGGCGACGACGAGGGTGGCGTCCGTTCGTACAACCTCGGAACGCAGGAACGCATCGTCCGCGGACGCATGCCGACGCTTGAACTGATCAATGAACGCTTTGCCCGCTATTTGCGCATCGGCCTTTTCAATTACATGCATCGCACTACCGAAATATCTGTGGGTCCCATTCGCGTACAGAAATACAGTGAGTTCATCCGTAACCTGGTAGTACCGACCAACCTGAACCTTGTAGCGGCCAAGCCCCTGCGTGGCACCTCACTGTTCGTTTTTGACCCCAATCTGGTTTTTCTTGTGGTCGACAACATGTTTGGTGGTGACGGTCGCTTTCATACACGGGTCGAGGGTCGTGATTTCACACCAACGGAACAGCGCATCATTCAGGGGCTGCTGAATGTCGTCTTCAACGAGTACTCCCGGTCATGGAAACCAGTCCATGATATTTCCTTCGAATACATCCGCTCGGAGATGAACTCGCAGTTTGCCAACATTGCCACACCCTCCGAAATCGTTATTTCAACAACCTTCTCACTCGAGTTTGGCGGCACAGCAGCGGACATGCACATTTGCTTCCCCTACTCGATGGTCGAGCCGATTCGTGACCTACTTTACAGTTCGATGCAAAGCGACCAACTGTCTACGGATCAGCGCTGGATTGTCATGCTGCGCAAACAGCTGAAGGATGCTGAAGTTCAAATTGCAGCGCAACTTGCCAGCACAACCGTGACGCTGGGGCAGATCCTCAAGATGAAGGCTGGCGACATTATTCCACTCAGCATTCCCGAAAAAATCATTGCCAATGTAGACAACATTCCGCTCATGGAATGTCGCTATGGTCAACAAGGTGGTCAATACGCACTCAAAATCGAACGGTTTATAAGCTCGGAAAGCGACGTCGTTCCTGGAGAACATCATGGCTGAAGAAACAAATAACAGTGCAACCCCTGCAGCAGAAGACGATTGGGCCGCCGCTATGGCTGAACAGGCCGTAACTGAAGCCACGCCGCAACCGGCCCAGATATTCCCTGCCTTTGGAGAATCTGACGGCAAAGCGTCGATGATGAACGAACTCGACATGATCCTGGACATCCCGGTTCAGATCGCCGTCGAACTCGGCCGCACAAAAATCACCATCAAGAATTTGCTGCAGCTTGCCCATGGCTCGGTGGTAGAACTTGATGCCATGGCTGGCGAACCGATGAGCGTCTTTGTCAATGGAACACTGATCGCCCAAGGTGAAGTTGTTGTGGTTAATGACAAATTCGGCATTCGCCTCACGGATATAGTCACCCCCTCGGAACGCATGCGGAAGATCGGGCACTAACCGTCGGCAGGCCACTTCGGGCAATTTTGAGCCGCACTGAGGTTCCCCCTTACGCCAGCATGCATTAAGATAGCGTCCAGTATCCTTTACTGGCCGACTGAATTGATCCGACATTCCAGTTTTACCCGCATTGGCACCAGCCGTTTATACCTTCCAGCATTCAGCGCCCTTGCCGCATTTGCCGGGAATGCGTTTGCCCAATCCACCACGGGGGAGGGTCCAGGACCATCCGGGGGAGCCATATTGCAAATGCTGCTCGGTCTGACGGTGATTATCGGCATTCTGTTTGCCGGTGCTTATCTCTTGCGTAAACTCAATGGCGGAAGAAGTTTCGGCAACACCGGCCCTTTGCGGATTGTGGGCGGACTGATGATTAGCCCCCGGGAGCGCATTGTGCTCGTTGAGGTTGGCGAGGCATGGATTGTTGTCGGCATCGTTCCGGGCCAGATTAAAACACTACACACCCTGCCCAAAGGTGAACTTCCTGCCGGGGGTGTTGATGAGAAGCCGTTTAGCCAGTGGCTGAAGCAGATTACCGAGCGTAAAAATGAAAATAAATAAGCTCGCTCGCTGGACACCACTGCTCGCGCCTCTGGTTTTTCTCATCCTGCTTAACCCGCTATCGGCATGGGCACAAGCCGGCGGGTTACCGGCTCTGACCAGTACACCCGGAGCAGGCGGCAGCCAGACCTATACGCTTTCTGTCCAGACGCTGCTCACCCTCACAGCGTTAACCTTTATACCAGCTGCGCTGCTGATGATGACCAGCTTTACGCGCATCATCATCGTTCTTTCACTTTTACGACATGCCCTTGGCACACAGACCTCACCACCCAACCAGGTATTGGTTGGCCTCGCCCTGTTTCTGACCTTCTTCATTATGACCCCGGTGATGGACAAGATTTATGTCGACGCGTATCAACCGCTCTCCGAGAACCGGATTACTTTTTCACAAGCCCTTGAACGTGGCGCTATCCCGGTTCGTAGTTTCATGCTCAAACAGACGCGTGAAGCCGACATCGGTCTCTTTGCCCGAATGGCCAAGCTGCCCAAGCTTGAATCCGCAAACGATATCCCGATGCGCGTCCTGATCCCGGCCTTTGTCACCAGCGAGTTAAAAACAGCGTTCCAAATCGGGTTCATTATTTTCATTCCCTTTCTGATCATTGACATGGTGGTAGCCAGCGTTCTGATGTCGATGGGCATGATGATGATGTCACCGGTAATGGTGTCTTTGCCCTTCAAACTGATGCTGTTTGTACTGGTCGACGGCTGGCATTTGCTGCTCGGCTCACTGGTCATGAGTTTCTCGACATGACCCCTGAACTGGTCATGAACATTGGTCGTCAGGCCATTGAAATGACGCTGATCATGGCCGGGCCCTTGCTTCTGGCCGCCCTTGTCATCGGTCTGATCATCAGCATTTTTCAGGCTGCAACGCAGATCAACGAACAAACGCTCTCTTTCATCCCCAAACTGGTCGGGATGTTCATTGTGTTGCTCCTGGCCGGCCCCTGGATGCTCCAGATGATGGTTGACTACATTCGCCGGCTGTTCGAGAGCATTCCGCAACTCATCGGCTAAACCGCTTATGCTCAGCTTCACTTCTGCAGAGATAAATGCTTGGGTGGTCGCCTTCTTTTTCCCTTTGGCGCGCATCCTGGCGCTGCTTGTTGCTGCCCCGCCCTTCAACAATCCGGCCCTCCCCGTACGCGTTCGTCTGCTGCTCGGGCTTGCCATCGCTCTGGCAATTACTCCCGTTCTACCTGCCATTCCGGCAATGGATCCTGCTTCCGGGGCGGGCCTGCTGATCCTCGCGCAACAAATGATCATTGGTTTCGCCATGGGATTTTCGATGCGCCTTATTTTTACCGCCATAGACATGGCGGGCACCATGATCAGCAACCAGATGGGGCTTGGCTTTGCAACGGCTTATGATCCGCAGAGCGCATCTCAGACAGGTGTTATTTCCGAGTTCCTTGGCATGCTCTCCCTGCTTGTTTTCATGGCCATCAACGGGCATCTGGTCGTTATTGCCACCCTGATTCAAAGCTTCACCCTGCTTCCGATAAGCTCCGGCTCGCCTGCGAATGGCACATGGCTGAACATCGCCAACGCGGGAGGTGTTATTTTTTCTTCCGGGGTTTTGCTGGCCTTGCCTGTTGTAGTTGCACTGCTGATCACCAACATCGCTTTAGGCATTTTGGGGCGTGTTGCGCCCCAACTTAACCTAATGGCCATCGGCTTCCCGATAACCATCGTATTGGGATTTGCCGCGCTCTTTGTCGGCATGACGCATCTGAATGCGCCGCTTCAACACATGTTTGAGCATGGTCTTCAGTCAATGCTCGGCTACTTTGTGCTCAAGTAGTGCTGGGCGTATTCACAATCATTCGCGGGTGACGCAATGGCTTGGCGCGAAGGCAGCATAAGACGGGAATGCCGAGCCAGTGCGTTGGTTTTTTGCCGGGCTTCAGCCCGACATGGATTCCGGGTCAAGCCCGGAATGACAAGTCTTTTACAGAATGACTACCTGCTAGCGCTTTGCGGGCCCCTGCAAATTGACGAGTTGAATCGTTCCTTCGGAAACCCGGTGCGTCAGCGGCGTACTGGATTCGATTCCCTCCGAATAATCCAGAATACGATAGCTGTTGTAGCCTTTTTCACGCTGAAGCTGCAAAGCACGGCGCTTGATAATCTGGATGGACTCGCCGTCACCACCGGTTCGGAAGCTCTTGGCGGTTAATGCAAAATAATACGTATCCTGATTAAGCGCCCTTTCCTTGATGGTCCAATTGGGCGCCAAAGGATCGTAAACTATGTAAAGTATTGCGGCCTGAGTCGAACTGATTGCCGGCACCGCCGTACCCAACATCGTTTTTGGAAGCCCGAACACGCCTATAGCTGCCGCTCCGGCACCGGTCTCTGCAGAAATTTCAATGCTCGGCGTCACCTCCAGTGATGGCTGCGTGCGCAGATCACCTGTAAAGGCATTGACCGTACTGACTTTTCCTATCGGCTCATACCCAGTACACGCGTTTAGCGATAGCGCTATTGCCGCAATCAATAGGATTCGCATGTCGTTTCTCACAGGTAATTGAACAGACTCAAACCGCTGACCTGGGCAAACGACTTCTGTGCTGCCTCCAGATTCATCTGCTGATTCATGAATTCCGAGATCGCCTTGGCATAGTCGAGATCCTGAAGTTTTGACAAAGTCGCTTGATACTGAATATCCAGATCCGACGATGCGCTGTCGAGGGCTTGGATGGACTTGGCTCGCATTCTTAGTACTCTCCATCGTGAACTATCGTCAGATCTGGTTGATTTCGACGACGTGGTG
>JANNGP010000159.1:0-5390 GCA_031403915.1 Betaproteobacteria bacterium | reverse complement strand
GCGCTGATCTCACAGAAGCGCAATGGCGTGAAACCATCGAGGCCATTCGAGCGCGCGGTCTGGTGGCCTTCATTGACATGGCCTATCAGGGCTTCGCCGACAGCATCACTGAAGATGCACTGGCGCTCAACCTGTTTGTTGCCTCCAGCCTGCAATTTTTTGTCGCCAGTTCGTTCTCGAAATCGTTCTCGCTCTACGGCGAGCGCGTTGGCGCGCTTTCCATCGTCACTGCCTCCAAGGATGAGGCTGCGCGCGTCATGTCGCAGATCAAACGTGTCGTCCGTACCAACTACTCCAACCCGCCGACTCATGGCGGTGCCATCGTGGCAGCCGTGCTAGCCAGTCCGGAACTGCGTCAGATGTGGGAAAACGAATTGGGCGGCATGCGTGATCGGATTCGTACTATGCGCAGCAGTCTGGCTGAAAAACTGAAGGCCAAGGGGACTGCTCAGGACTTTTCCTTCATTATCAAACAGCGTGGCATGTTCTCGTACACCGGTCTTTCTGCAGAACAGGTAACACGCATGCAAAACGAGTTTGGTATTTATGCTGTCGGTACCGGCCGGATATGTCTGGCCGCATTGAACACTAAAAACATTGATTATGTTGCTGATGCCATAGCCACTGTTCTTTGATCTGTTTCAACAGTCGAATCAAAAACGCCGGCAAACGCCGGCGTTTTTGATTGAAACCTTGATGTTTAGCTTCTGCCAACCTGCACAACGGGCATCTTGAGCGGACCGCTGATGGAAATCGGTACGCGCGACTGGTTGACCGTTCCACGCATTTGTAACTCCATTTTTCCGCTAAGCTTGAGATTTTTGTCGACTTCAATAGAGCCCGTGGATTGCATCAAACCGGAGTTCATTACCAACCCTGAGAACTGATAATTTGTTGGCGTCAGTTTGATCTTTCCAGAAAGTTGTTCAAAAACGGTTGCCCCTCCTTGGACGGGCGTTTTGGAAACACGTCGCACCGCCTCAGCCAGGTCAATTCCTCGGATACTACCCCTGCGCATAATAAACTCGCCCTCAGCATCTATACCGCTGAAAATCGTAGCCCAAGCATTGGCCGTCGTCGAAAAACGTATTTTCCCGCCCGCTTCCCCAGTAAATTGCTGACCAACACCCAAAGCATCCCCCAGTCGAGTGACATTAACCCTTTCAAATACTATTTCGCCAGAAATGGTCGGTTTGGTATTGGCTTGCAGGACAGCAACACCTTGAATCAAACCGTCAAAAAGACGCAACTCCATTGACCGGATAGTAAACGCCCCGTTCTCAACACTGCCTTTTAGATTTACCGAGTTAAATAAAAAAGGAGAACCTGGTGCAGGATGCCAGCCAAAGCCTTCCAGCGTGACATCCAGCCTTTGTGCCACCGGTTTGGCCTCAAGACTGATGCTGCGATCCGCAGATCGCAATGAGAGGGACTGGAACAAACCATTTACAGATAATTTAGCCTCACCCTCCATGCCGGTAAATCCAAGCCCGCTAAACATCACATCCGTTTTCTCAAAGCGGATATTTTCTATCCCAGCATTTGAAGAAGGATGGGCTGCCGATGAGAAAACAACAGGCAAACTGGCAATCAATTCTGCGGGGAGCGTCAAGCCACTCAGTACCACATCCCGGAAGATTATCTTTGAAGCCATGAGAGTGCTGAAAACCGGCTGCAACCGGATTCCTGCGATTCGAATCTCGTCCCTACCCTTACCAATACGCACATCACCCAGTAGCAAACCGGGCTTGGGATAAACAATGACCTGCATCGTGCCGACCGTGACCGGCCTCCCGCTCGCACGGGCAAAAGCCGCTTCAACCTGGGGCAAATAATTGTCATAGGGGAAAAAATTAAGCGCCAATAGCACAAGAACAAAAGTCCCAATAATCAAGGAGATTATAATTCCGGGCCAGCCCATTGTTTGACGCTGCCCCCGTCGTATCGGCTTGATCGAAACAGTATCTTTTTTACTCCAGCGCAGGTTCGAGAAAAGCGCTTTAATTCTTTCCGTGAAAGAAAAACCAGGCTCATCGCTATTTCTCGATTTCCTTTTTGAATCATCCTTCGCAACTGGCTGCGCAGGAACAACCGGAAAGTCATCACTTGGTGAACCCAAAGAATATTTGGGTGCAAGTGAGAATTGAGACACCGACATATCACTTAATGGCGCCGGGAATACAGAATGCACGAATGAACGGTTCTCAGGCGTAGGAGGAGTCGCGGGGGGTAAATCCTTGGCGGCAGGTAAAGAGAATTGGGATATTTGCTCAATCGCCGCTGCACGTATCTCTTGGGCAACTTTTTTACTTTCAGCCCAGATTGAATCCTGCTCTACCCGAAGTTCAATAAAACCACCACTTTCAAGTTCAAGTAACGCATTTTCAGTTAGCAGAGGATTTCCGGTTTTTGCATTCAAATCAGCAACAGTTGAATGTCCATCGACAAGAATCAACACCATGCGCACATTTCGTTGAAGGACTCGTGTTCGTTGTCGCATAGCCTCATCACCTGAGGCCGTTTTAAAGTAGATTAAATTAGAGTCCATTTGCCGGCTATTTGTTGACGAAAGATCCTTGAGTGACTAGAATGCGCGCTTCGTTGTTCCTCGATAGCTCAGTTGGTAGAGCGCCGGACTGTTAATCCGTAGGTCCCTGGTTCGAGCCCAGGTCGAGGAGCCAGTATACACAAAGCCTCGCAGGTTTTTCGACTTGCGGGGTTTTGCCATTTTGGGCTCGGCATAGTCTCGAAGTGTCCAATACCCCTTCTAAGTCGATTCTCGCATCATATCTTGGTTTCGCCAAGAGGCTGGAACGCACTGGAACGCGCAATTACTTATTGTTACTGTTTGATTCGTTAACCGTATCCCAGGTTGAACAGCGCCAGCCTATTCCCACTCGATGGTCGCTGGCGGTTTCCCGGAAATGTCGTAAACAACACGGTTGATTCCACGCACTTCGTTGATAATCCGGTTCGACACCTTGCCGAGCAGACTGTGTGGCAGTTCGGCCCAATCTGCGGTCATGAAGTCTTGTGTTTCAACGGCACGCAAGGCCACTACGTATTCGTACGTACGACCATCACCCATCACGCCAACCGATTTCACGGGCAGGAAAACCGCAAAGGCCTGGCTGGTCTTCTCGTACCATCCAGCAGCACGCAGTTCATCGATGAAAATCGCGTCGGCGCGACGCAGCAAGTCGGTAAACTCGGGCTTCACTTCGCCAAGGATTCGCACGCCTAGTCCGGGTCCGGGGAAAGGATGACGATAGACCATTTCATGCGCCAAGCCGAGTGCGACACCGAGTTCGCGCACTTCGTCCTTGAACAATTCGCGTAATGGTTCGAGCAATTTGAGATTGAGCGTTTCCGGCAGGCCACCCACATTGTGATGACTCTTGATGGTGTGCGCCTTCTTGGACTTGGCACCGGCCGACTCGATCACGTCCGGGTAAATGGTGCCTTGCGCCAGCCATTTGGCGTTGGCCAGTTTCTTTGACTCGACCTGAAACACCTCAACGAATTCGCGACCAATGATTTTTCGCTTCTGCTCTGGATCAGAAACACCCTTGAGATGCCCCATGAACTGCTCAGTAGCATCGACGTGGATGACCTTAACACCGAGGTTGCGAGCGAAAGTACTCATGACCTGCTCGGCTTCGTTGAGACGCAGCAAACCATTGTCAACGAAAACACAGGTCAGCTGATCGCCAATCGCGCGATGGATTAAGGCTGCAGCCACCGACGAATCGACGCCACCGGACAGGCCAAGGATGACCTCCTCATTACCGACTTGCTCGCGAATCTTTGCAACCGCTTCGCTTACGTAATCGGGCATGTTCCAGTCGTGGCCACAACCGCAAATATCGCGCACGAAACGGCCTAGAATCTCCTTGCCTTTGAGAGTATGCGTCACTTCCGGGTGGAACTGCACAGCGTAGAGTTTGCGCGCTTCGTCAGCCATGGCCGCGATTGGCGTGGAGTCATTGCTGCCAATTATCTTGAAACCGGGCGGCAATTCAGTCACCTTGTCGCCGTGGCTCATCCAGACGTCAAGCAAGCCATGACCTTCGGCATTGCTGCGATCTTCGATTCCCTTGAAGAGCGCCGAATGACCTCGTGCACGCATCTCGGCATAACCAAATTCACGGGTCGACGAGCCTTCAACCTTGCCACCTAGTTGCGCGGCCATGGTTTGCATGCCATAGCAAATCCCGAGCACAGGCACGCCGAGTTCGAAAATTACCGATGGCGCCTTGAAATCCTCAACTTCATAAACCGAGTTCGGGCCACCTGAAAGAATGATTCCTTGTGGATTAAAATCGCGGATAAATTTTTCCGAAACATCGTAGGAGTGCAGTTCGCAATAAACCTGATGCTCACGTACACGCCGGGCGATCAATTGAGCAACCTGAGAACCGAAATCGAGGATGAGTATTTTCTGGTGAGCCATTTTTGTACCTTGAATGAAGAAGGGCGGCGAAGAAGGTGACAAACCCTCCGAGCCGCCCTACGGGAAACATAATCAGTCAGTCAACATGGTAATTTGGTGCTTCCTTGGTGATCTGCACATCATGCACGTGCGATTCACGAACGCCGGCTGATGTGATTTCGACGTGCACCATGGAAGCCGAGCAGCTACAGCCCAAGCTCCAGGAAGCGCAGAAGGCACTCGTGATGGCGTTGGATGACGCGTGCGGCGTAGACATCACGCGGGCCGATACCGGTGAGCTCATACGGATCGAGGAAACACTTGCTTTGGCGAGCAGGGCCGCGAAGGAAGCGGTCTCAGTGCGGTTGCGGCTTCGCAGCCAACGCGGTCGGAATGCAAAGCACGAAGCAACGCTGCAGACGCAGAGCGTGGACGACGAGAATGTGATACGGCGCCGGGTACTCGAGGACATTCGCGGAAACCGATGGTTCGCATTCGCGGTGCAGCCTTCCAGCGCCGGGCTCGAGCACGGAGCGCTCCCCGAATCCTTCCGGAAAGGCTGGCTCGTCTTCGAGACAGCCAATGAACTGCGCCGCGTGGCGCCAATTCCGAACAACTGGGAGGATCTGCCCAGCGACGAGCTGCTCCTATTGTGCTACAGGGCACCCAGCACGCCGAGGCGGGCAAACTCGACCGAAACGCTCAAGACCGCGGAGCGTCCGGCCGACTCGTAGCACGCTCGGGTTAGAGCGCGCTCAAGCGCACAAGGTGGTCGCCAGCGCGGACGCAACACGTCGGGTCTGGCGGAGGCGCCGGTTTCGTGGCAGCATCAGCCCCGTTAATCCTCGAGGTCTTGACGATGCGGCGGGCAATGTGGGTCACGATTGCGGCGGCCGTTGCCACGGGCGCGCACGCGCAGGGCATGCGCCTGGTGGGCCGCCGCGACCTCGGAGGTGCC
>JANNGP010000158.1:0-5331 GCA_031403915.1 Betaproteobacteria bacterium | reverse complement strand
GAGAGACCAATATGGCGGGCGATGAACTCGTCACGTTGCTCAAGTGCAGTAAGGGGCAGAGTCTGGGGCATGGTGTGCGTTCTGAAGTGTTACGGCAAGGTGGGTCGGGTTGTCTCTGGCGTTTCAGGCAGGCATGGCTGGAAGGCGCGTCCTTGTTTGTTCTTCAGAATGTTATCATGAAGATTCGCATGGATACTGCCTTGCAGGCCGGCGCCTTATTCCGATGCGCTGGCAGTGTAAGCCGCCGCATCAAGCAGCGCATCCACATCAGCAGCGTTGGCCGGCTTCATCTTGAACAGCCACGCCGCGTAGGCGTCCTGATTAACCGATTCCGGGGCGCTGCTGAGGCTTTCGTTGACGGCGATGACGGTGCCGGCGATCGGCGCGTACACGTCGGCGGCGGCTTTGACTGATTCAACAACGGCGGCTTCCTGCCCGGCAGCGAGCTCCTTGCCAATCTCCGGCAGGTCAATAAAAACGAGGTCGCCTAGCGCTTCCTGCGCGTGGTCGGTAATGCCGATGGTCACGGTGCCGTCAGCTTCGCTGCGTACCCATTCGTGGCTCTTGGTGTATTTGAGATTGCTTGGGTTATTCATGAGGGGCTCCTGAAAAAAAGAAAATGACTTTAACCACAACGGGCACAACGACCACAACGAAAAACATCCAGTCAAACGAATTTTGCTTTTGAATTTCGTTGTGTCCGTCGTGTTCGTTGTGGTTAGGTAAGTGCTGCTTTTCCCTTGCGTACGAAGCAGGGTTTGACGACCTTGGCCGTGAGTTGTTTGTCACGAATCTCTACCTTCACTTCATCGCCAATCGCCACGCCCAGCGGCAGGCGGGCCAGGGCGATCGACTGTTGCAAGGTCGGCGAGTAAGTGCCGCTGGTGATTTCGCCGATTCCTTGCGGGGTGATGACTATTTGGTGCCCGCGCAGGACGCCCTTGTCGAGCAGCACGAGGCCGAGGAACTGCTTCTGCTGCGGTTGGGCGAGCAGGGCGGCCTTGCCGACAAAATCGCGCGGGGCAACCAGATCAACCGTCCACGCCAGGCCGGCATCAAGCGGCGAGACGGCCTCGTCCATATCGTTGCCGTAGAGATTCATCCCGGCTTCGAGGCGCAGCGTGTCGCGGGCGCCAAGGCCGATGGGCGCGACACCGGCATCGGCCAGCGCCTGCCAGACGGCGTCGGCGCGCGTCGAGGGCAGGGTGAGTTCAAAGCCGTCCTCGCCGGTATAGCCGGTGGTGGCTACAAAATAATCGCCGATCTGCACGCCGAAGAAGGGCTTCAACCCTTCGCTGGCGGCGCGCGTTTCGGGCAGCACCTGCCAGACCCTGGCCTTGGCGTTCGGCCCCTGCACGGCAATCATCGCCAGATCGCGGCGCGGCAATACCACGGCTTCCAGCTGCCATTCGGCGAGGCGGGCGGCCATCCATGCCAGATCCTTCTCGGCCGTGCCGGCGTTGATGACCACGCGGTAGTGGGTGTCGCTGATGTAATAGACGATAAGGTCATCAACCACGCCGCCGGCCTCGTTGAGCATGGCGCTATAGAGCGCCTTGCCGGGTGTTTGGAGCTTATCGACGTTGTTGGCAATCAGGCGTAGCAGGAAGAGTTTGGCGTCGGCGCCGGCCACATCGACGGCGCACATGTGCGAGACGTCGAACATGCCGCAGTCGCGTCGAACCGCATGGTGTTCATCGATCTGCGAGCCGTAGTGCAGCGGCATGTCCCAGCCGCCGAAATCAACCATCTTGGCACCGAACCGGCGATGCGCCTCGTTCAGGACAGTTTTCTGCGTCATATCAATCCCTTGAAAGAAGGTGTTGAAACTTTTTTCAGAAACAAAAAAAGGGCGAACTCAAATTGAGTTCACCCCCCTGTCCTTGATACCTGAGAGATTATCGCCTTGGAATTTATTCCGCAGCGTTGCCCCATCGGTGGGCGCTTATAAATAAGCGCCGCTCTCCAGAGTTCATTACACGAACGGTCCTTTTGCCTGAGCGTTTCCGGGTGGATTGCGCCTTCGGCGGCGGGGAAACCGGCTACCGCTCTCTCCCGTTCGCGCTCGAACTATAGCGTGAGGTGGGTGACGGCTGCAAGTTTGTTCCAGACTTTCTGCGCAAGTACATGAATGATTAAGTTCTTGCTCGTCGGGATACAATCCCGTTGTCGAGTCAGAATCTAATATAAAAATATATTCGTCGGGAGATTGAAATGCCTATCACCCTTGCTTGGGATAGCAAATTTGAAATCGGACACGAGCGGATTGATTCCGAACACCGGATTTTCCTCAGCCTGATCCGTGATCTGTCGGTCGAGTCGGATACCGGCGCAAGCAAAGAGCGCATCGAACGCACACTTCACGAAATCTTCAAATACGCCGACTTTCACTTTACCAGTGAAGAAAACATTATGGCTGATCTGGCCTATCCTCAGTTGGCTGCGCACAAACAGGAACACAAGATGCTGTTGGCTCAGCTCAAGAATTTCATACAACGTTATCGTGCCGACTTGCAATCTCCAGAGACGGTTGTGGACTTTCTCTTTCAGTGGTTTGCGTTGCACACCACACAGGAGGACAAGTTGATCGCCAAATTCATCGCACGATTAGGTCAGAGCGCTTTGTTTTCAGGTGCCATCAAGCGCTGAAAAAGGTTCAAGCTCAAAGGTGATCTGCGTCGATGTGCTATCATCAGCAGCTTGATTTTTCAGCGATTGCTCCCCTTTCCCCGTGCTTAACGTCGATCTTCACTGCCATTCCACTGCGTCTGACGGCCTGCTGCCGCCTGCCGAGATCGCTCGTCGTGCAGCGGAGAATGGTGTCGACATGCTGGCGCTGACCGATCACGATGATTTGGGTGGTCTTCCGGCTGCGCGAGTTGTCGCCGATGAAACGGGCATGCGCTTCGTCAGTGGTGTCGAAATCTCGATCGAGTGGGGCGGCTTGCAGGTGCATATTCTTGGTTATAACTTCGATGTCGATGATGAGGCGCTCAATGCCGGACTGGAATCCATCCGTTCGGGTCGGGTCGCTCGCGCTCAGCGTATGGCAGTCGAGTTGGACAAGATCGGTATCCATGGCTGTTTTGACGGCGCCATGCGGCATGCCGAAAACCCCAGTTTGATCAGCCGCTCACATTTCGCCCGTTATCTCGTTGAATGTGGTGTGTGCAAGGATGTGCGTAGCGTGTTTGAGTCCTATATTGTGCCGGGTCGTCCCGGCTATGTGGATCACCGCTGGGCGACGCTGGAAGAATCCGTGCGCTGGATAACCGGTGCCGGCGGTATGGCTTCCGTTGCACACCCCGGGCGCTACAAGCTTTCCCGGCCGGAGATGCGGCGCTTCCTCGACGAGTTCAAAGGCTGTGGCGGACAGGCGATTGAAATTGTTTCAGGTAGTCACTCTGCGGAAAACGTGATTGTTTTTTCGCGGCTGGCCAGGGAGTATGGTTTCCTGGCGTCCTGCGGTTCAGATTTCCACGGGCCGGGCGAGAGTTATATCGATCTGGGCAAACTGGCGCCCTTGCCTCAGGGCTTGACGCCCGTGTGGGACTGCTTCTGACCATGGCGCGCTATATCACGATACATCCGGACGATCCGCAGCCGCGTCTGCTGGCTCAGGCCGCCGAGATGCTGCGCGAAGGCGGTGTGGTGGCCTTCCCGACCGATTCCTGTTATGCCCTCGGTTGTTGTCTGGGTGACAAGGAAGCGGTCGAGCGCATTCGCCGCATCCGCGAGGTGGACGATCGTCATCACCTGACACTGATGTGTCGCGATCTTTCCGAAATCGCCCAGTTTGCGCGGGTCGACAACACCCAGTACCGGTTGCTCAAGGCCACGACGCCGGGTAGTTACACCTTCATTCTTGAAGGGACCAAGGAGTTGCCGCGTCGCGTGCTGCACCCCAAGCGCAAGACGATCGGGTTACGTGTGCCGAACCATAAGGTGGCGTTGGCCTTGCTGGAAGAGCTGGGCGAACCCTTGCTGACGTCGACCTTGATGCTGCCCGGCGACGAAACGCCGCTGACCGAAGGCTGGGAAATTCAGGAACGGCTGGATGATCTTCTGGAATTGATTCTTGATGGCGGCCATTGCGGTACCGAGCCAACCACCGTGGTTGACCTGACTAGCCTGCCGCCGCTGCTGATTCGTGCCGGGCGCGGGGCGCTCGAACCCTTTGCTTTTGTGTAAGTGTATTTGAGACTTTATTCGTGGATAGTTTAGCCCTGATTCAGACCATTGCCATTGCCGCCTTGCCGGTGATCTTCGCCATTACGCTGCACGAGGCGGCGCACGGCTATGCCGCACGATACTTTGGTGACCCGACAGCCTGGCAGGCCGGACGCATCAGCCTCAATCCTCTGCGCCACATCGATCCGGTGGGGACACTGCTGGTGCCCGGCGTGATTCTGTTGACCAGTTATCTGGCGGCCGGAAGTGCCATGCTGTTTGGTTGGGCCAAACCGGTACCGGTTGATTTTGGCCGCCTTCGCCACCCCAAGCGCGACATGCTGTGGGTTGCTGCGGCCGGGCCGGCGATGAATTTGCTGATGGCACTGGGTTGGGCCGGGCTGTTCAAACTGGCCGTGCTAATGCCTGTCAATCTCTATACAGTACCGCTGCTTAAAATGAGCCAGGTCGGGATTAACGTCAATCTGGTACTCATGGTGCTTAATCTTCTACCGCTGCCGCCACTGGACGGCGGGCGCATCGCCGTGAGCCTGCTGCCGCATTCGCTGGCCTGGAAGTTTGCCCAACTCGAGCGCTGGGGTTTCCCCATCCTTCTGGTATTGTTGTTTACCGGCATCCTCGATGACATCCTGTGGCCGTTCGTGGCCTTGTTCAAAAATCTGATCATCATTCTTTTTCAACTGAAATAACACTATGTACGCAGAACGAGTCCTCTCCGGCATGCGCCCCACGGGCAGCCTGCACCTTGGCCACTACCACGGTGTGCTCAAGAACTGGATCAAGCTCCAGCACGAGTATCCCTGCCTGTTCTTTGTCGCCGACTGGCACGCCTTGACGACGCAATACGACGATCCGCAGGGCATCGAGAAATCGACCTGGGACATGGTTATCGACTGGTTGGCCGCCGGGGTTGATCCCGCGCAGGCCACGCTGTTCATCCAGTCGCAGGTGCCCGAGCACGCTGAGCTGCATCTGCTGCTCTCGATGATGACGCCGCTCGGCTGGCTGGAGCGTGTGCCGACCTACAAGGATCAGCAGGAGAAGATGGAAAACAAGGATTTGTCGACCTACGGCTTCCTGGGCTACCCGCTGCTGCAGTCGGCCGACATCCTCATCTATCGTGCAGACAAGGTGCCGGTG
>JANNGP010000157.1:0-21264 GCA_031403915.1 Betaproteobacteria bacterium | reverse complement strand
ATCATGGCAGTGGCAAAATGGTAAGAAAAGAACACCCACCGCAGAGACGCAGAGACGCAGAGGAAACGCAGAGAACCCCGCAGAACAGAACTGGTTTTCTCTGCGAAATCTCTGCGTCTCTGCGTCTCTGCGGTAGGTTTGTTTTCATTGAATACTTACTCAAACAACGCATCAACAAATTCACGGGCATTAAACGGTCGCAGATCGTCGATACCTTCGCCAATGCCGATAAAGCGTATCGGTTTCGGACACTGTCGTGCAATCGCAGCAATCACACCCCCCTTGGCCGAGCCATCGAGTTTGGTAACGATGAGGCCGGTAACATTGATTGATTTGTCGAACGCTTGCACCTGCTGCAGTGCATTCTGGCCGAAATTGGCGTCGAGTACGAGCAGGGTTTCGTGCGGCCCGCTCGGATCGGCTTTCTGAATCACGCGGCGTACTTTGGCAATTTCTTCCATCAGGTGCAATTGGGTCGGCAGGCGGCCGGCGGTGTCGGCCAGCACAATGTCGATGCCGCGCGCTTTGGCCGCTGCGATGGCGTCGAAAATCACGGCCGCCGGATCGCCGGATTCCTGCGAGATGACCGTTACCTTGTTGCGCTCGCCCCAGGTTTGCAGTTGCTCGCGTGCCGCAGCACGGAAGGTGTCACCGGCGGCCAGCAGGACGGACAGCCCCTGTGCCTGAAAGTGCTTGGCCAGTTTGCCGATCGAGGTGGTTTTGCCGGCGCCATTGACACCGGCAATCATGATGATGAAGGGGCGGTGATGTGAGATGTTCAGCGGCTGTTCTAGGGGAGTCAGTAAGTCGTGCATGGCCGCTGAAAGCGCCGCCTGAATGCCTTCCGGCGTGTCAATTTTGTCGCGTTTGGCGCGCGCCTTGAGTTCGCCCAGCAGATGCTGCGTGGCCTCCATGCCGACATCGCTGGTTAACAGCAGGGATTCAAGTTCCTCAAGCAACTCATCATCAACCTTGCCGCGCGCGAAGACCGATTTGAGTTTGCCGCCAAACTGCGCCCGCGTCCTCTCCAAGCCAGCTTTCAGGCGCTCACGCCAGGAGGGTTCCGCTGTGCTTGTTACCGGGGTTGAATTCTCTGCGTCAACGGGCTTTTTGAGGAAACCAAACATGGGGCTTTCTTGTCTCTAGGGTATTCGGGGAATGTGGCGATGGTAAGATGCCAGCGCACGTGACCTGCTCCGTCAAATTTTAACAGAAGCCACCCATGACCATACGTTACATGAGTCGAATAACTAGACACCTCCTGCCACTGGCCGCTTCGCTGATGACCCTGGTTCCGTCTGTGGCACTGGCCAACCCGTATGAGCAACAATTAGCCAACGGCCTGCGGGTCATCGTCAAGGAAGACCGGCGTGCACCGACAGCGGTGCTTATGACCTGGTATCGCGCCGGCAGCATGGATGAAACCAACGGCACGACGGGCGTTGCGCATCTGTTGGAGCACATGATGTTCAAGGGCACGCCCAGCACCGGTGCGGGTGAATTCAACCGTCTGGTGGCGGCGGCGGGCGGGCGTGACAATGCCTTCACCAGCAAGGATTACACGGCTTATTTTCAGCAGGTGCCGAAGCAGAAGCTGGAGCAGATGATGCAGCTTGAGTCGGATCGAATGCGGCATTTGAACCTTGATCCTAAAGAGTTCGATCAGGAGATCAAGGTGGTCATGGAAGAGCGCCGCTTGCGCACCGATGACCAGCCCCAGGCGCTGCTTTTCGAGCAGATGAGTGCGGTGGCCTTGCAGGCGCACCCCTACCGGGTGCCGATCATTGGTTGGATGAACGATCTACTAAGCATGACGGTGCAGGATGCGCGGGACTGGTACGAGCGCTGGTATGTGCCGAACAATGCCTTCGTGGTGGTGGTCGGCGATGTCGAGCACAAGGAGGTCTTCAAACTGGCTGAGCGCTACTACGGGCCGTTGGCGTCACGCGCCTTGCCAGCACGCAAACCGCAGGACGAACCCTTGCAAACCGGCGTTCGCCGGCTGACCGTCAAAGCGCCGGCTGAGCTGCCGGTGGTCTTGATGGCCTATAAAGTCCCGGTGATCCGCGATGTCGAGAACGATGTCGATCCCTATGCCCTCGAAATGCTTTCGGCGATTCTTGACGGCCACGAGGCGGCGCGCTTTTCAAAGAGCCTGATCCGCGAACAGCGGCTGGCAGTTTCGGCGGGTGCCGGTTATGACTCGACCGCGCGCGGCCCCGGCCTTTTTTATGTGCAAGGCTCGCCCAGCGAGGGTAAAACACGTACCGAACTGGAAACGGGTTTCCGCAAGGAGTTTGCGCGCATCGTGAAAGAAGGTGTGACGGCTGACGAACTGGCGCGCGCCAAGGCGCAACTGGTCGCCAGCCAGATTTACAAGCTCGATTCGATGTTTGCGCAGGCCATGGAAATCGGCCAGCTCGAAGCGGTTGGCATCTCCTATACGCTGGACAAGCGAATGATTGAGAAGCTGCAGGCGGTGACGGCAGAGCAGGTCAGGGATGTGGCGCAGAAGTATTTTCGTGATGAACAACTGACCGTGGCTGAACTTGACCCGCAGCCCTTGCCAAAATCTCCGCGCCCGCAGTCGACGCCGGCTGGCCGTCATTAAGAAAGATCGTGCGATGAAATTTGCCAAAATAGTGAGTGTGCTGTGCTGCGGCCTGGTCGTCCAGGTCGCTCAAGCCGGCCCGAAGATTGAGAACTGGGTGGCGCCCTCCGGCGCGAGAGTTTTCTTTGTTGAAAACCATGCCTTGCCGATCCTCGATGTGCAGGTGGATCTGGCGGCCGGAGCCGCCAATGATCCGCCAGGCAAATCAGGCCTAGCCTCAATGACCCATGCCCTGCTCGACATGGGCGTGTCGGGCATGGATGAAACACAGATTTCCAATCGTCTGGCGGATCTCGGTGCGCAACTCTCGGGTGGGGCGGAAATGGATCGGGTATCGCTCAGTTTGCGTACGCTGTCGGCGGCTGACAAACGTGCGCCGGCACTCGACATCATGCGTGCCGTATTGAGCAGTCCTCAGTTTCCGGCCAAGGTTTTTGAGCGTGAAAAAGCGCGCACGGTCGCCGGGCTGAAGGAAGCGTTAACCCGCCCCGATTCGATTGCCAGCAAAGCGTTCTGGGCCGCCATGTATCCGGCCTACCCCTATGGCCGTCATGCCACACCGGAATCGGTGAGTACCCTTCAGCGTACTGACCTAGAGGCTTTCTACCGCAGCAATTACAAGGCGCAGCGTGCGGCGGTGACGATTGTCGGTGACCTTTCCCGCGCTGAGGCGGAAGCGTTGGCGCAACAACTTACCGCCGGTTTGCCGTCAGCTAGCGGGGTCGCCGTGGCAGGCATAGGTCAAATGCCGCCTCAACAGCCCATTGCGCCTGCAGCTACCGAACAACGCATTGCCCATCCCGCGGCGCAGGCGCATGTTTTGATCGGTTTGCCGGCGCTCAAACGCGGCGATCCGGATTTTTTCCCGCTGATTGTGGGTAATTATTCGCTGGGCGGTGGCGGCTTTGTTTCGCGGCTGATGAAAGAAGTGCGCGATAAGCGGGGTTACGCCTACAGCGTTTATAGCTACTTCATGCCGATGGCGCAACCGGGGCCGTTCCAGATTGGCCTGCAGACAAAGAAAGCGCAGGCTAACGATGCCTTGAAGGTGACGCGCGAGGTGCTGGCCGGCTTTTTGGCGGAAGGGCCGGATGAGGCCGAGTTGCAGGCGGCAAAACAGAATATTGTCGGCAGCTTCCCGCTGCGTCTCGACAGCAATAAAAAGATTCTTGAAAATGTTGCAGTGATCGGTTTCTACGGCCTGCCGCTCGACTATCTGGATCGCTATGCCGAGAATGTCGAGAAGGTCACGGCGGCCGAAATCAAGGCGGCCTTCGCGCGCCACGTGACGCTGGAGAATATGGTGACCGTGGTGGTGGCTGGTGAGTAAAACTGCAAAACATTCACCACAACGGCACAACGGTCACAACGAGAACCAATCTTATTATTTCTGTTTTTCGTTGTGACCGTTGTGTCGTTGTGGTTATCTTTCGTTTTGTCTTCATGGTGCTGAATTGAATACAGTACGCATCATCGGTGGTGAGTGGCGGCGGCGCGTTCTACGCTTTCCGGATTCCGAGGGCTTGCGCCCGACGCCGGATCGCGTGCGCGAAACCCTGTTCAACTGGCTCGGGCAGGATATGACCGGGCTAAACTGCCTTGATCTCTTCGCCGGCAGTGGTGCGCTAGGCTTTGAGGCGGCCTCGCGCGGGGCGGCCAAAGTGGTCATGGTCGAGAATTCGCCCAAGGTGCTGGCGGCGCTTGAAGCCAACACTAATGTGCTGCAGGCCAACGGGCGATTGCAGATTGTGCGTGCAGATGCGGTAAAATTCGCCTCTTCGTTGCCAACGGCTGGTTTGCGTTTTGATGTCCTGTTTCTCGATCCGCCCTACAAACAGGGCTGGATAGAGCGTATGGCACCACGCCTGCCGGGACTGATGCGTGATGATGGCGTTGTCTATGTTGAGGCGGAGCTTGCACTTGAGAATTGCGGAGACTGGCGTACGGTGCGTAGTGGCCGAGCCGGACAGGTTTATTATCATTTGATGCGGAAGGGCGAACCAGATGCCGCTGAATAAACGTGTGGCGATCTACGCAGGCACCTTTGACCCGATGACGCGGGGGCATGAAGACCTGCTGCGTCGTGCGGTCAGTCTGTTCGACCATGTGATTGTTGCCATTGCGGCGAGCCGGGCAAAACGGCCTTTCTTCTCGCTCGAGGATCGGGTCGAGATGGCCAAGGAAGTTCTGGCCGCCTATCCGAATGCTGAAGTGTGCAGTTTCGACGGGCTGCTGATGGATTTCTTGCACGAAAGGGGTGCCAAGGTCATCCTGCGCGGCTTGCGCGCCGCATCGGATTTTGAGTATGAATTTCAGATGGCGGGGATGAACAGGAATCTCTACCCTGAAGTTGAAACCGTATTTTTGACACCGAGTGAGCAGTACATGTTTATTTCGGCAACGATGGTACGTGAAATCGCCATTTTCGGTGGCGATGTGGACCAGTTTGTTCAACCGAGTGTTGGTGAGCGGCTGGCAAAAAAAGTAGCCGAGAATTTTAGTGATCTGAAGGAAATGTAGACATGGCTTTGATTATTACCGACGAATGCATCAACTGCGACGTGTGCGAACCGGAGTGCCCGAACGAGGCTATTGCGCAAGGCGCCGAGATTTACGAGATTGATCCGGGCAAGTGTACGGAATGTGTCGGGCATTACGACACGCCGCAGTGCGTCGAGGTCTGTCCGGTGGATTGCATCCCGAAGGATGACGCCAATCAGGAAAACAACGATCAATTGTGGGTCAAGTACACCAAGCTGACCGGTAATCCGCGTCCGGCCTGAGTGGCCGTTGAATAGCGTCGAGGCCGGAATGGTTGGCAGGCTGACAAGATGATCTTCAGGGTCAATAAATCTCTCGTTGCCCAGAGACGCCCGTCAATAGGCGATCTAGCGACGACATTCCGCGAGAAGCGCATGGATATTGCCTTCCACGGCAGTTTATTCGAAGAACCGCGCCCTGCTTGACTTGCATGGCTATGGTGTAGATGGGTCGCCCCGCCGCTCCGCTGTGGCTACGGAGTGCCGGGGGTTTCTTTTGCGGCTAAAGAAAAAATACCGCTGTCGGCTACGCCTTTCCCTTAGCCGCTTTGTTCTTGCCGTCCTTCGTCTCGGTGATGAAACCGATAGGGCGCTTGGGCGGATCGGGTGGAATCATCAACTGGCGGATGGCCTCAAAAACCTGTTTCAACTGCGTGCGGGTGTTGTGCGCGAAGCTGTCGTGCTGAAGGGCCAGGGCTTCGGTCTTCTCTTCCAGGGCATTGAGCTGCTTGGCCAGATCGCCATGCGTGGCGGCCAGTTCGCGCACACACACGAAGGTGCGCATGATCTCGATGTTGACCGCGATGGCACGCGGGCTGTTGAGGACCGACGAGAGCATGGCGACACCTTGCTCGGTGAAGGCGTAGGGCGTGGAACGGCGACCGCCGTGCGTCAAACTTGAGGTCACAGATTGTGATCTCAAGACGGCAAGGTCTTGTTTCTCAAGCTGAAACATAAAGTCCTTGGGGAAACGTTCCAGGTTGCGCTTGACGGCCTGTACCAGCACGCGGGTTTCCACCCCGTAGAGTTCAGCGAGATCGGTGTCGAGCATGACCCGCTGCTCGCGTAGTGCCACGATGTGGCTGCCGATCAAGGATTGCAGCGGCGCCACCGCTTTAGTCGGACTCACTTGGCGGCCTCGTTTAGTCAGGCGGCGCGCAGGTTCCGGCGGCCGAC
Organism: Betaproteobacteria bacterium; assembly: GCA_031403915.1. Classification (GTDB taxonomy): domain Bacteria; phylum Pseudomonadota; class Gammaproteobacteria; order Burkholderiales; family Rhodocyclaceae; genus Propionivibrio. The sequence continues at coordinate 14,937 of JANNGP010000157.1, read as the reverse complement.
CGTTTTGCCCAGAACGCTTCGCACATCCTGGCCAATCTGCTCAATGGCATGGATCTGGCTGACCAGATTGGTTTCGACATGCACCAGTTCGTTGATGCGGTCTTCAAGCGTGTCGGTGGCCTGGTGAATTCGTTTGATGCTTTCCAGGCGACGTTTGAGCTGAATCTGGTGCTCGCGAACCTGCGTTTCCATGGGGGCCATGACCGCTTTTAGCCAGGACTCGGCGTCTTTGTTGGCGCGCTCGAAAGCGCGCCTGACTTGCAGGGCGACTTCTTCGAAGAACTTGTGAGTGACTTTGTTCTTCTCGTTTGTTATGAGTTGGAACATGGTGTTCAGGTGGGTGTCGCACCAGTGTTCGAGACGGTCGATTTCCTTCTGGTAGCGGATCAGCGAGAAGACGGTCGGTGTGCCCAGCTTGAGGCCGTGTTCAACGGAAAACTTTTTGTAGATGGCTTCCATCATGGTCAGGATTTCTCTGATCTCGCCATCGGATCTGGTTAGGTTGGCGCGCGAGCTGTCAAAAAAGTGTTTCATCGCGCCGGACAGGGTTTTCGAGAACGTTGCCTCGATCATTTTTTCGCGCGTCGCTGTCGTCAGTGAACGCAGTGCGTCCAGCCCCAGATGGCCAAAGAGCTTGTTGGTCAGTTGTGAAAAGACGCTGCGCACGGCGTAGTAGCGTTGCAGGCCCGATTCGAATTCCTCTTTCTCGACGCGTACCTTGCCCATCATGTATTCAACAACGCCTTTGTTCTTGCCGCGCAATTCGTTCAATTCGTCAAGCTGTTCGCGCAATCCGGCAAGCCGCGATTCGAGCAGGCCACGCATGCGCATGTAGATGTCGGCAAACTCGGCGTCGGTATTCTCGTGAACGATTTCCTGTTTGGCCGGAATCAGTTCTTCGGAAAGAGCGTATTCGAGATCGGGCAGACGGCTGCGTTTGAGCAGCGTCATGTCGTCATTGATTTTGGCGACCAGCGCTTTCTGGGCGGATACCGGGAAAATCTGGCTCGACGGCAGGTCAAGCGTCCAGGCACAGCTATTAGCCTGCTTGGTGATTTCGGCGTCAATTTCTTCTTCGGATTTGAGTTCGTCCCACAGGCCGTCAATCTTGTTCAGCACGACGATACGCCCTTTTTTGCGCCGGCCTTTTGTGCCAATGTGATCGTTCCAGATCGCCAGATCAGACTGGGTAACCCCTGTGTCAGCCGCCAGAATGAAGAGAACGGCATGGGCGTTGGGCAGTAGCGACAGGGTCAGTTCAGGCTCGGTGCCGATGGCATTGAGACCCGGCGTGTCGAGAATGACCAGCCCCTGTTGCAGCAAAGGATGAGGAAAATTGATGATGGCGTGGCGCCAGCGCGGAATTTCGACCATGCCGTCATCGGCGACGCGCACGACAGCCGACTCCTTGTCGCCGCTGGCAAAGCCCAATTGCTCGGCAATGTCAGGGGAAACACGGATAACCTCACTGACTGAACGCAGGGTGTCCTGCATGGATTCGGGTGAGTCGGTGTTGAGCGGGACGGTTTTCCATTCTTCGGGAAAGCGCTTGTACTCGCTGATGCTGGCGTTGGATTCACGAGTCTGGATCGGCAGCAGTTCAATGGAGGGCGGCTTGCCCGGGTCGTACATCAGTTCGGTCGGGCACATCGTGGTGCGGCCGGCGGTCGAAGGCAGCATGCGGTTGCCGTAGTCGGCAAAGAAGATGGCGTTGATCAGTTCCGATTTGCCGCGCGAAAACTCGGCAACAAAGGCGACCTGAAGACGATCCTCCCGCAATTTTTCCAGCAGTTGACTGATGCGCAGATCGGTCTGGGCATCGCTCAGCTCGTTTTCTGACAGCCAGTTACCGAAGGTTTCCAGTCCTGCAGAGAGTTCGGTTCGCCATTCGCTGTAGGCGGCAAAGTGTTGGGCAAGCGTCATAGCCAGTTCCAGTCGGACAAACAGTCACTCACTTTACCACAAAGTCTAGACCAATCAATCACATGGCGGTGCTTTGTTGAAGTAGCTTGTATGCCGCGTTTTTTACCGTTGGCAGTAGCTGCAGTAGAAAGTGGTTCGCCCGGTCTGACGTGTCGAGCGAACAGGTCTGCCGCACGAGACGCAGGGCTCCCCGGCACGGTCGTAAACTGCGCAGGACAGCTGGAAGCAGCCTGCGCCGCCATCACTATGCACGTAGTCGCGCACGCTGCTGCCACCAGCGGCAATTGACGTTTCGAGCGTGGAGCGGATTGCCGGTACGAGCTTGCGATAGCGTATCAGGCTGATGCGATTGGCGGCGCGCAGGGGTGAAATGCCAGCCAGAAACAGGCTCTCAGAAGCGTAAATATTGCCGATGCCGACCACCAGATGACTGTCCATCAAGAGCGGTTTGATCGGGGCATTGCGCCGGCGGGTTTGTGCGAAGAGCCAGTCGCCGTCGAAAACATCGGTGAGCGGTTCGATGCCGAGCACGGCGATCAGTGGATGTTGCTCAACATGGCTTCCGTCGTGCCAGAGCAGCGTGCCGAAGCGTCGCGGGTCGCGGAAGCGCAGAATGGTCTTTGCAAAAACCAGATCGACATGGTCGTGCTTTTGTACCGGTGTGCCGGGCGTAACCAGACGCAGGCTGCCGGACATGCCCAAGTGCAGGATCAGCCAGCCTCCGCCTTGGTCGCTTTGACAATCAAAAAGCAGATATTTTCCGCGCCGTGCAATGCTTTCGATGCGCAGGCCGGCGAGTCGTTTGGCCAGGGTAGGAGGCAGCGCATGGCGCAATTTGAGGGTGCGAAAGATGGCCGCAACAATGCGCTGCCCGGGCAGATGAGGCAACAATCCAAGGCGACTGACTTCGACTTCGGGGAGTTCTGGCATTGCTGCTACCGGTAAAAGTCCATAACATGCAGGAAACGATTATGCCGCAAACGACTCTAATCAGCCGAAAACTGATTCAAGGAATCCATGAAACACATTCGATACATACTTTGTCTGACGGCCTGTTTAAGCGCACTGACGCTTTCCTTTAGCTTTCCGGCATGGGCCGCCGACCCAGCCGCGCCGGCCAAAAAGAGTTCGCCGGCCGTGCGCGAGGCCAAGCGCCAGTCGTCCTCTGCGTCTCGCATGGGTGTGGCGTACGCGAACCAGACTGGTCAGGCGGTCTATCAGATATTGCTGGCCGAAATTGCCCTGCAACGTGGCGATGCCAATTTTGCCAGCCAAGCCTACGCCGATCTGGCCTTACGTACGCGTGACCCGCAGGTGCTGGAGCGTACAGTCGAGGTGGCAAGCTTTGCGCGACGTTTTGATCTGGCGCTCGAAGCTGCGCGTTTGTGGGCTGAAGTGGATCCGGCATCGAAAAAAGCACAGCAGATGATGGCCAGTGTGATGATCGTATCCAATCAGTTGGACGATCTTGCGCCTCAGCTTGTGCGTATGCTCGAAACCGACAAAGGCGCGCTTGCTGAAAACCTGCTCGGGCTCAACCGCATGTTTGCCCGCAATCCGGATCGTCCGGCTGTTTTCCGCTTGATCGACAAGGTTTGCCGTTCATTTTTCGGTATCGCCGAGGCACATTATGCGGTGGCGATCGCGGCCAGTTTGGCGGGCGAAAATGAACGAGCGTTGGCCGAAACGCGGCGTGCGCTGGAGCTTCGCCCTGATTGGGAAATGGCGGCGCTGCTGCAAGGGCGGCTTTTGCTGCGCGAATCGCCGACCCAAGCGATAAGTTTCATGCAGGGCTTCATTGAGCGTAACCCGAAAGCGCGCGACGTCCAGTTGAGTCTGGCGCGTGCGCTGGTTGGCGAAAAACGATATGCCGAGGCCAAGCGTCATTTTGATCAGTTGCTGCTGGCCTATCCAAACAACCCGGAAGTCGTGTACCCGGTGGCCATCCTGGCACTGCAGGAGAAAGACGCCAGTCTGGCTGAAACCCAGTTCAAACATCTGTTGACGCTGGATATTCCGGATAAAAGCATCGCCTATTATTATCTCGGGCAGATTGCCGAAGACAGTAAGCGCAGTGAAGAGGCTCTGGCTTATTACGCGCTGGTTGGTGCGGGAGAGCAGTACATGCCGGCGCAGTTGCGCCGCGCGCAAATCCTGGTTGATCTGGGACAGTTTGATGCCGCGCGCAAACAACTTAGCGGGGCGAAGGCAGCTACACCGGAGGAGCGAGTCCAGTTGACCATCGCTGAAGCGGCCTTGTTGCGCGACGCCAAGCAATCGCAAGCGGCGTTTGATTTGCTGGAAGACCTGCTGTCCAGCCAGCCCGATCAGCCTGACCTGCTTTATGAAACGGCGCTGCTGGCAGAAAAATTTGGGCGCTTTGAACTTCTGGAAACCCGCTTGCGCAAACTGATCACTTTGCGGCCGGATAGCGCCCAGGCTTACAACGCCCTCGGTTACTCCTATGCCGACCGAAATATCCGCTTGTCCGAATCGAAAGAGTTGATTGAGAAGGCGCTCAAGCTGTCGCCGGAAGATGCCTATATTCTCGACAGCATGGGCTGGCTTCTCTACCGCCAGGGTGATTTTCAGGGTGCGCTGGATTATCTTGAGCGCGCCTATGCCAAGCGCGCAGATCCGGAGGTTGCCGCACACATGAGCGAAGTGCTGTGGGCGATGGGACGTAAGGTGGATGCGCGGCTTTTCCTGAGCGAAGCCATGGCAAAGTTTCCGGGTAATGAAATTTTGACGGATGCCGTCAAGAAAATTACGCCCTGAAACCGATGCGCTTGACTTTCTGTTGCCGCATCGTCGGCCTGTTTGTGGCCGCCTTTCTCCTCGCGGCTTGCGCCACGAGCCCTTCGTCGATGCACATTGCAGCGCCGCAGCGGGATGGGTTGACCGACTTCTCGCTTGAAGGCCGGTTCTCTCTGCGCCATGAAGACAAGAGCTACTCCGGGCGCTTGAGCTGGCGTCATGCCGGCGTGAATAACGAGTTGCTGCTGGCCTCGCCGTTTGGTCAAGGGATGGCTGAGATCATCACCAACGCAAGCGGGGCGAAACTGACCAGCAGCGATGGAAAAGTTTATACGGCCGTCGATGCCGAAACACTAACCCGGCAAGTGCTCGGCTATCCATTGCCACTGGCGCAGTTGACTGACTGGGTGCGCGGGCGGGCGGGCGGTGGGGCGCTTGAGCTTGACGGGCAAGGCCGACACTTGCGTTTGCGCCATCAAGGCTGGCGCATAGATTACGACTACGAGAACGACGACCCGCAGGCATTGCCCAGCCGAATCTTTGCTGAAGGTGCTGGCGGGCTCGAACTGCGGCTGCGCATCGATGAGTGGAACAGTATTACTTCCGGAGAAAGCAAGCCGTGACGGCATGTGATTTGTGGAATTGGGCGAGTGACTATCCGGCGCCCGCCAAGCTCAATCTCTTCCTGCATGTTGTGGGTCGGCGCGCCGATGGTTACCACTTGCTGCAAACCGTGTTCCGCTTTGTCGATTACAGTGACACGCTGCATTTTTCGCCGCGCGCAGATGGCCTCGTTGAGTTGGCCAATCCCTTGCCCGGTGTTCCGCCGGAAGACGATCTGACGGTGCGTGCCGCACGATTGCTGCAGGCCGAAACCGGTTGCCGGCAGGGTGTTGAAATCCGTCTTGATAAACGCCTGCCGATGGGCGGCGGTTTGGGGGGTGGCAGTTCGGATGCGGCGACCGTGCTGCTGGCGCTCAATCATCTCTGGCAGCTTGGTCTGCCGCGCCGGCGCTTGCAGGAAATCGGGCTCACCCTGGGTGCCGACGTGCCTGTTTTCATCTTCGGGCATAACGCGTTTGCCGAAGGTGTGGGCGAAGCCTTGCAGCCAGTGGAGTTGCCGCCAGCCTGGTACGTGGTGCTGGAGCCGCCGGTGCAAGTGCCGACCGCAGTCATCTTCAGTGCGCCTGGTCTCAAGCGTGACACCCCGGCGACGCGCGCGGCCGAATGGACGCCGGGCATGGGCGGAAACGATCTGGAGGCCGTTGCCGTTGCGCGCTTTCCCGAAATTGCCCAACATCTTCGCTGGCTCTCTGCTTTTGGCAAGGCGCGTATGAGCGGTTCCGGCGCCTGTGTTTTTGCCGGGTTTGCCACCCAGGTTGAGGCGCAATCCGTTATTCGCCAACTGCCTGCGGGAATGCGCGGCTGGCTGGCGGCGGGGCTGGCTGAGCACCCCTTGTTCAATCTGGCTGCATAATTTTTATTCAATTCCCCTTCATCAAGAGACTCGTCATGACTGTAAAACACATTCAGACCACACCATCCGCCTATGACTATCCGCTGCTCATTAAACAGCTATTGCATACACCGCTGGCCGTTGCGCCAGATCAGGAAATCACCTATCAGGGGAAGGTTCGCTATTCGTACCGCACCCTGCGTGAGCGAATCGGCCGTCTGGCCCGCGGTCTCGACGGTTTGGGTGTGGAGGCCGGACAAACCGTGGCGGTCATGGACTGGGATAGCCACCGCTATCTGGAGTGCTTCTTTGCCGTGCCGATGATGGGTGCGGTGTTGCAGACGGTCAATGTGCGGCTGAACGCCGAACAGATTCTGTATACGTTGGTTCACGCCAAAGCCGATGTATTGTTGATCAATCGCGATTTCTTCCCATTGCTGGCACCCATCGTTTCGCGTCTGGAAAACGTGAAACATTTCGTGCTGATCGACGATGAAAACAGCCTGGTCGACAGCCCGGTCAGTTTCGCCGCCGAATACGAAACCTTGCTCGCGGCGGCCGATGCGGATTACGATTTCCCGGATTTTGACGAAAACGCCCAAGCCACAGTCTTCTACACCACGGGCACCACGGGCTTGCCCAAAGGGGTTTATTTCAGTCACCGCCAGCTGGTGCTGCATACCCTTGGTGTCGCCACTTCGGTAGGCACGGCTGCCGCGAACGGGCGCATGCATCGGGAAGACGTCTATATGCCGATCACGCCGATGTTCCACGTGCATGCCTGGGGCTTCCCTTATGTTGCCACCCTGCTCGGTCTCAAGCAGGTTTATCCCGGCCGCTATTTGCCCGCCACCTTGTTGCAATTGATCGACAAGGAAAAAGTGACTTTCTCCCATTGCGTGCCTTCCATCATGCAGATGTTGCTCACCCACCCGGATTGCGACAACGTTGATCTCTCCGGCTGGAAAGTATTGATCGGCGGCTCGGCCATGTCGCCTGCACTGGCCAGAGCGTCGCTCAAGCGTGGCATAGATGTGCTGACGGGTTATGGCATGTCCGAAACCTGTCCGGTGTTGTCGATTGCCCACCTGCACAGCGACCATCTTCAGGCGCCAATGGAGCAGCAGGAACTGTTGCGCTGCAAGACCGGCCTGCCGCTGCCGCTGGTTGAACTGCGCATTGTCAGCGCTGACATGGTGGATGTGGCACATGACGGCAGTGCTACCGGCGAGGTCGTGGTACGCGCGCCATGGCTGACACAGGGTTATCTGGATGCACCACAGGCCTCGAACGAACTGTGGGCGGGCGGATATTTGCATACCCAGGACATCGGCAATATCGATGCCCGTGGTTATTTGAAAATCACCGATCGAATCAAGGATGTGATTAAGACAGCCGGCGAGTGGACCTCTTCGCTTCAGCTTGAGGATGTGGTTGCTCAGCATGAGGCGGTACATGAAGTCGCTGTGATTGGCGTGCCAGATGAAAAATGGGGAGAGCGTCCTTTAGCGCTGGTGGTGCTGAAGCCCGAGTTCGAGGGCAGGGTCACGGAACGAACGATTCGCAACTTTGCTGCGCATCTGGTCGAAAGCACAGGTATCTCACGTCACAGCGTGCTTTTGCAGGTGCGATTCATCAAGGCCTTGATCAAAACCAGTGTGGGCAAGATCAATAAACGCGAGATGCGCGAGGCGTGCGAGAAACAGGCGCTATAGCTGACCTCAATGAGGGGGAAACGGGCTTGAGTACGAAACTATCGCCCTGTTTTTTTTGCGAAAACCCCTGTATAATCCGCGCCTCGCTCGCTAGCCTCATCAAGCGGGCGGCTGCTGGGGAGTCGCCAAGTTGGTTAAGGCACCGGATTTTGATTCCGGCATTCGAAGGTTCGAATCCTTCTTCCCCAGCCATTTAATTTTTCAAGCCGGGCAGGTTGCAGTTGTACCTGCCCGTGTTTCTTTTGTTCGGCGCTTTCTCCTGAGCGCCCCGGGATGTGCGATATGGCCTACGACAGCCTGATGGTCTTTACTGGCAACGCCAACCCCAAGTTGGCGGCCGATGTCGTCAAGCGTCTGAACATTTCGCTCGGACGGGCCAATGTAGGACGTTTCTCGGACGGTGAAATTACCGTCGAGATTCAGGAACACGTGCGCGGCAAGGATGTTTTCATCCTGCAATCGACCTGCGCACCGACCAACGAAAACCTGATGGAATTGCTGGTCATGGTCGATGCGCTCAAGCGCGCTTCGGCTACGCGCATCACGGCGGCTATTCCGTATTTCGGCTATTCACGCCAGGATCGCCGGGTGCGTTCGGCGCGCGTGCCGATTGCCGCCAAACTGGTGGCTGATCTGCTGACGGCGGCTGGCGTGCATCGCGTACTGACCATGGATCTACATGCCGAGCAGATCCAGGGTTTTTTCAATATTCCGGTCGATAACATTTACTGCTTGCCAATCATGCTGGCGGATGTGTGGAAAAAAGATTTTGAAAATCTGATGGTCATTTCGCCCGATGTGGGCGGCGTGGTTCGTGCCCGCGCACTGGCCAAGCGGCTGGAGTGCGATCTGGCGATCATCGACAAGCGTCGTCCGAAGGCCAATGTTTCGGAAGTCATGAATATCATCGGTGAAGTCGAAGGCCGCACCTGCGTCATCATGGATGATATGGTCGACACCGCCGGCACCTTGTGCAAGGCGGCGGCGGCACTCAAGGCCAATGGCGCCAAAAAGGTGCTGGCCTACTGCGTGCATCCGGTGCTGTCCGGCAACGCCGTTAGCCGAATTAATGATTCTGTGCTCGACGAACTGGTGGTGACTGATACCATTCCGTTGAGTCAGGAGGCGCAGTTATCGCCCCGTATTCGTCAAGTGTCAGTGGCCGATGTGCTGGCCGAGACAATCCGCCGGATCAGCAATGAGGATTCGGTTTCATCGCTGTTTATTGAGTAGTTTTTTAGTTTTCTTAAACCCCCTGCCTGGTCGCGGGCAGGGTTGTAACAACCAGGAGCTGTCCATGAAATTTGAAGTTAACGCGCAACCGCGCTCACTGCAGGGGTCCGGAGCGAGCCGCCGCCTGCGTCGCGCAAACAAAGTGCCGGGTATCGTTTATGGTGGTACTGCCGCCCCGGCGTTGATTGAACTCGAACACAACGATCTTCTGCTCTCGTTGCGCAAGGAAGCGTTCCACGCCTCCGTGCTCACGCTCAAGATCGACGGCAAGGCGCAAAACGTGCTGCTGCGTGATTCGCAGATGCACCCCTACAAGCCGCTGGTTCTGCACGTCGACTTTATGCGTGTCGATGAATCCCACGCGATTCACCAGAAGGTGCCGCTGCACTTCATCAATGCCGACATCGCGCCGGGCGTCAAGATCAGTGGCGGCCTTGTTTCGCATGCCATGAATGACATCGAAATCACCTGTTTGCCGAAGGATCTGCCGCCTTTCATCGAGGTTGATCTGAAGGCTATGGAAGCTGGCCAGACCATCCATGTGTCACAGATCGTTTTCCCGAAGGGGGTCAAGCCGGTCACGCATGGCAATGATGATCCGGTCGTGGTCGCGCTATCGATCAAGAAGGCCGAAGTTGTCGAGGTTGCCGAAGGCGAAGTGGCTGCTGTTCCGCCGCCAGCGGCCTGATTTTCAGCGTAACAATGACAGGCCGCCGTCGGGAGTATTTTCTCCCCGGCGGCCGTTTTGTTGGCATATCAGAAGACACAACACCCACCGCAAAGGCGCGAAGATGCAAAGGATTCGCAAAGAAAAACAGGCTGAATTAAACTTTGCGTGCGCGTTGCCCCTTTGCGGCTCTGCACTTCCTTCGGTCGCCTTTGCGGTGGACTTCGGGTTCCAGGCATCATGACCGCTCCCCGTCTGATTGTCGGTCTGGGTAATCCGGGTGCCGAGTATGACGACAACCGTCATAACCTTGGCTTCTGGTTCGTCGATCGTCTGGCGCAGGAGCTCAAGGTGCCGCTTGCGCCCCAAGGCAAATTCTTTGGGCAGGTTGGCCGACATTCTGGTCAATTCGGCGACCTGTGGCTGCTGAAGCCGACGACCTTCATGAACCGCTCGGGGCAGGCCGTCGTGGCGCTGGCGCGCTTCTACAAGATCATGCCGGACGAGATTCTTGTGGTGCATGACGACCTTGACCTTGAACCGGGCAGTATTCGTATCAAACAGGGCGGTGGCAATGGCGGGCACAACGGGCTCAAGGATATTCAGGCGAACCTCACGGTGCCGGATTTCTGGCGATTGCGACTGGGAATCGGGCATCCGGGCGAGCGCAACGAAGTTGTTAATTACGTTTTGAAAGCGCCGCGGAAAGAAGAGCAGGAATTGATCGACAAGGCGCTGGATCGCTGTCTGCTGGCTGCGGCTAAGCTGTGCGCCGGGGATTACGAGGCGGCACAGCGCTTGTTGCACACCAAGGCGGTATAACAAAAGTTGAACCACAACGTGCACAACGAACACAACGAAAGCCAAGAACCTATTAAGTAGTATTTGAAGTTGCAGCGGTTCTGCGCTTCCTTTGTGGCTAAATCGATTAAGGCTTGTTTCGTTGTTCGCGTTGTGATCGTTGTGATCGTTGTGGTTAATATGAATTTAAGTTTTTTAGGAATCACATCATGAGCCTCAAATGCGGAATCGTCGGCCTGCCCAATGTCGGCAAATCCACTCTCTTCAATGCGCTGACCAAGGCTGGCGTGGCGGCGGAGAACTATCCCTTCTGCACCATCGATCCGTCGGTCGGTGTGGTCGAAGTCCCGGACAAGCGTCTCGACGCGCTGACGGCCATCGTCAAGCCGCAGAAAGTAGTGCCTGCGGTAACCGAGTTCGTTGATATTGCCGGGCTGGTGGCCGGGGCCTCCAAAGGTGAAGGTCTGGGCAACAAGTTTCTGGCCAACATCCGCGAGACCGATGCAGTGTTGCACGTCGTCCGATGTTTTTCCGACGACAACGTGATTCACGTTTCCGGCAGCGTTGATCCGATTCGAGACATTGAAATCATCGACACCGAACTGGCGCTGGCCGACATGGCTGCCGTGGAAAAAGCATTGCTGCGTTACCGCCGCCCGGCAAGTGCCGGCGACAAGGAAGCCAAGTTGCTGGTGGCTGTGCTCGACAAGTGTTTCGCCCAGCTCGATCAGGGCAAGCCGGTACGCGCCCTCGATCTGGCCAAGGAAGAATGGGCCAACCTCAAACCCTTCTGCCTGATCACTGCCAAGCCCGTTTTGTACGCCGCCAACGTGGCCGAAGGCGGCTTTGAAAACAATCCGTATCTGGATGCCGTACGCGAACACGCCGCGGCCGAAAAGGCCGAGGTGGTTGCCGTCTGCGCTTCGATTGAAGCCGAGATCGCCGATCTGGATGATGAGGAGAAACAGATTTTTCTGGCCGACCTCGGGCTCAGCGAGCCGGGCCTCGACCGGTTGGTGCATACCGGCTACCACCTGCTTGGTTTACAGACCTACTTCACCGCTGGCGTCAAGGAAGTGCGCGCGTGGACCATCCACAAGGGCGATACCGCGCCGCAGGCGGCGGGTGTCATCCACACCGATTTCGAAAAAGGCTTCATTCGCGCTCAGACCATTGCCTACGATGATTTTATCGCGCACAACGGCGAACACGGCGCCAAGGAAGCAGGCAAAATGCGCGCCGAAGGCAAGGAGTATGTCGTTAAAGACGGGGATGTTTTGAACTTCCTGTTCAACGTTTAGTACGGGATATTTGACAACTGGCTTCGGAGAAACTTTTTGATGGACTCTGATCTGCCGGAGCGACCCATCCAATTGATCGTTGCCTCGACTACATAAGGCGATACCGCGCAAATCGCAAGCAATGCATACAGTTCGACCAGTTCCATGATGTCCTCCTGTCACAATGTTTATGGACATGAATAGGCGAACTTTTCAGGGTGCAAGGTAGAAGTTCACACTATTCAATAATCCAGACATTGATCGGCAGATTTGGTTCCGACATCACAGATATGTACCTCGGCCAGCCAGCGGCAGCTTTTTGATGATACGAACCGTCACTCTCGACCCACGACGGCCAGTACGGGCTTAGGCATAAACGGCCGTAATCCCCGCGTTAACCGTCGTTGACTCAAGCTTTTTCTAGCCAACGCATCCGAACTGTATGAAAATGGACTATTCACAATTGACCAAGTAACTCCCCATGTCTTTATACGCACAACTGAAAACTGTACGAAGCGAAGAGGATGTAAAAGACGCTTACATCAAGGCCTTGGGGCTGAAGGGATACACCAAGGGGCTGATAGATATTCAAACTGACGAAATCTGGTTTGAAGCAAAGGATTCCGGCAAGTGCTCTAGCTACGCCATGTTCACTCAGCTATTGCATTACGTGCAGGTGGCTTTGAACAAGGGCGAGAAAGTTCCGCCTTTACTGGCTGTAATCGACACCGAAAAAGCCGCGCTCATGAAGAGCGCCGACGTGCTGCCGTTTTTGAGCAAGAAAACCATCAAGTGGGGAAAGTCTGCCAGCCAGTACACACAGGAAGCACTGGATGGAATATCTGCCCACATCGGCACGCACTTCGTGTCGTTCAAGATTGCTACGCACGAAGAGGAGTTCATCAGCACCGTCAAGGCTGCTATCAAGACGGGTGACATCGTCCGCACGCAGATCACTCCAGACAATCTGAAACAGGTATTCGACAAATGGGTGGCCATGATCGGTCGTGAAATCGTTGGCGTTGAAGAAGAAGACTATGCACTATTATTTTTCGCAGACATCATGCACGATGGAACCGTATCCACCCATGCGAACCTGCCTGCCGAGCTGCTGCACAAAAACGGCGCACCGGTGTTTAACCTGGCTGGCAAGAATTTCGAGTTGGGCAACAAAGAAGGCTACCGCCAGTTTTGGGCTATTTACCACAAGCCGCCCAACTCCGAATACCGCGACTACCTATTAGAGCGCCGTGACAGCTTGATTCCGCTAGACGAGCGCTGTTTCAAAGGTGCCTATTACACCCCACTACATGTGGTCGACAAAGCCTATGACAAGCTTACCGAAACGCTGGGCAAAAACTGGCAAAAGGACTACATCGTGTGGGACATGTGCTGCGGCGTAGGCAACCTGGAGGTTAAGCACAGCAACCCGCGCAACATCTACATGAGCACGCTGGATCAAGCCGACATCGACGTGATGAAAGCCACCAAAACCTGTGTAGCGGCGCAGCGCTTCCAATACGACTATCTGAATGACGACATTGCCGACGATGGCAAGATTGATTACAGCTTGACCAAAAAGGTGCCCGAGGGGCTGCGCAAAGCAATCGCAGAGGGGAAGAAGCTCCTAGTGCTTATCAATCCTCCGTATGCTGAATCAGCTAGTTCATTAGGAATTGAAAACAAGACAGGGGTAGCAACTACAAAAATTGCAGCGGTGCTAGACGGTTACGGATTTGCGAATCGCGAGCTATTCACGCAGTTTGTAGCTCGGATTTCAAAAGAAATGCCAACTGCTACTGTTGCCATGTTTTCCAAACTTAAATACATCAACGCCTCTAACTTTGAAAAGTTTAGGCAGTCATGGAACGCCATATACTCCGGTGGTTTTGTAGTTCACAGCAAAGCATTTGATGGATTAAGCGGCAATTTTCCTATTGGATTTTTAATCTGGCAAACAGATCAACTAGCTAAAGCGAAAACACCAATAACTGAAATTCAGGTTGAGGTTCTGGACAAGAAGGGTCAAGCTATTGGGGATAAGCTGTTTTACAACTTGCCCAAAGACAGATTATTAACTGAATGGGTTAAGCGCCCAAAGCCCAACCAAACTGAAATTGTTCCACTCAAAAATGCAGTCGTTCCAGCAGTAGTAACCAAGGACTTACGAGGATCAAAGGGATCTGACGGAGCAATCGGGTGCTTACTGAGTAGCTGTAACGATTTACAACATGCCAACCAGCAAACTGCACTCTTTTCGTCTGGGTATGGCAGCCCTGGCGCCTTTTTCGTCACACCAGACAACCTCTGGAAAGCTGCAATTATTTTCACCGTTCGCCGCATCATCAAGCCAACCTGGCTTAACGACCGCGACCAGTTCTTGCAACCTACCGAATCGCTCACTGAAGAATATAAGAACGATTGCTTGATGTGGATGCTTTTTAACGGAAGCAACCTGACGGCGGGTGCAAATGATCTTGAGTGGAATGGCAAGAAATGGGCGCTGGTGAATCACTTCATCCCATTCACTGAAGCAGAAGTGGGCGCGCCAGACCGGTTTGAATCCGACTTCATGGTGCAGTATCTGGCGGGTAAAACCTTGTCAGCCGAAGCGCTAGCCGTGTTGGATGCCGGCCGGACTTTGTGGCAAGCCTACTTTGCCCATACCGATGTGCGTACCGTACGCGATCAATACAAGCTCAATCGGCCTGACGTAGGCTGGTACCAAATTCGTAATGCTTTGAAAGCCCGCAACGCTAGTGGCGACACTCCGCCAGTAAACTTCGCAAGTTTTGAGCAGACTTACTTGGCCTTGACTGAAAAAATGCAGCCACAGGTTTTTAGCCTAGGCTTTTTGCGCTGACATTTGGAAGCTGTGGTGGTCTTGGCACTGGGTAATTGGTGCTTACAACGGCTTTTTGCCTAAAGCCGCCGTTACCACTAGACACTTGATCGGCAGTTCCTGGCCTATTGTGTTGAAAAACTCAGTTTTTGTCACGACGGATTGAGGCTAAGCGATTTGCCTGTGGTTTGTTCGCTGAATTTTGAAAGTGAAATTGAAGCTTGTCTCCTTCTGATTTGCCCTTAGGCGGGCATTCCACAGAC
>JANNGP010000156.1:0-25743 GCA_031403915.1 Betaproteobacteria bacterium | reverse complement strand
TGCCAGCCGGAGAGACGAAGGATGCCGGCGGCAACGTTTTCCTTGAGCGGCGCTTCGACCGTTTTCTGGCGCAGTCCGCGCTGGTAGAGCGGCGCACCCGAAGTGTCGATGTACAGCGTGCATTCGTCAGCCGTGATGAAGCCGTGCATGCGCACGTCCGGTTCGCGCGTGTCGACGTTCGGCCGCTTGCCGGTGTCGGCACGGAAGCGGTCGCACACCGCGTCCTTGATGCGCAGGGTGATGAATTCCAGGCTCTTGAGTGGACTCTTGACGGCCGTCACATCGACGCGAATCGTCTGCTCTGCGGAAAACCATTTCGGCCACTCGCAATCGAGCGCCAACTTGTATATGTCGTCTTCCTTGGTGTAGCCGCCGTGCGCGACACGCCAGAGGATGCGCGTGGCAATGCGCGAATGCAGATTGGCGGCATAGCAGGCCGGCCAGTCGGCAGAGAAATGCACGCCGCCGGGAATCGACTTCGGCCCGGTAACACCCGCAGCAGTGAGGTCTTCCACGAGCAGGGCTTCAAGCCCGCGTGGGCAACTGGCAAAAAAGTTTTCCAATGAATTTCCTAAAAAGGCTTGAAGATCACGAGGATCGTCACGACAAGCAGAATAAGTACCGGCGCCTCGTTAAACCAGCGATACCAGACATGGCTATGCGTGTTACGCCCGGCGCTGAAATCGCGCAACAATTTGCCGCAGTAAATTTCATACACGGCCAGTGCAACCACCAGCGCAATTTTGGCGTGCAGCCATGCCCCGCCGATCCCAACGCCCAGCCACAGCCAGAGGCCGGAACCGATGGCCAGCCAGCCAATCGGGCTCATGAAGCGGTAGAGCTTGCCGGCCATAAGCAGCAGGCGGTCGCGCTCAGCCGTGCTGTCCGGTGCCACCATCGCCAGATTGACAAAGATGCGCGGCAGATAAAACAGGCCGGCAAACCAGCTGACGACCATGACGATGTGAAAGGTTTTGACTTCGAGGTAGAGCATGTCTGGTTCCTTAATTCTGAAAAAAGTAATTAACCACGAAGAACACGAAGAAAATACAAGTCGTTGCCATAGAGCACAACTCCCTCTATGGGCTTAGGCATTAATTAGTAAGTTTTTGGTTGTTCTTTGTGCTCTTCGTGTTCTTCGTGGTTAACTCGCTTTGCTCTCCCGCAGCGCTGCCTCAATCCCATCCGCCACCTGCGGATAGCGTAGCCGCGCCCGGAGTTCCGTTTTGATGCGCCGGTTGTCGAGCCGGCGTGATTCGCTCATGAAAGACAGTTGCAAGGGCGACATCTGCATCACCGCCTCGGCGCGCGTGATGCGCGGCGGACGCGGCAGCCCAAAACGGTCGGCGACCAGATCAAAATAATCGCCCATTTTAAGCTCGGAATCGTCGCTGGCGTTATAGGCTTGTCCCGGCCTGCCGTGGCGCAAGGCAGCGCAGACCAGGATGGCCAGATCATCGGCGTGAATGTGGTTGGTATAGACGTCGTCTTCAGCGCACAGCGCCGGCAGCCCCTTTTTGAGGCGATCCAACGGCAGACGGTCGGCCGCGTAGATGCCCGGCGCCCGCAGAATGCACACGCACACGCCATAACGACGGCCGAAGCGCAGCAACTGGCGCTCGGCATCGACACGCCGGTGCGCTCGCGCGGTCGTCGGGCGTAGCGGCTGCGATTCGCTGATACGCGCACCGCCACAATCGCCATACACGCCACTGGTGCTAACGTAGATGATGCGCTGTGGTAGACTTTTCCCCATCGCTAGCGCCACCAGCAGCTTGTGCATACGGGTATCGGTGGCACCTGTTTCGGGTGGCGGCGCAAAATGCAGCACGATGTCAGGCAGACCGGCCATACGCCTCAGAGTGGTAGGCTGATCAAGGTCGGCCAGGAGCGTATGGACGCCGTTCGCACGCCAGAAATCACACTGCTCCGGATCACGCAACAAGGCGAGAAGCCGATAACGGCCGAGCAGATGGGGAAGGGTACGTCGGGCAACATCACCACAACCGACGATCAATAGTTTTTGCACCGCGCAATTTTACCGGATTCATGCACCCAGGGAGATTTGATGGGGTTTCAGATCAGCGTTCAGCCGGGCCGGCACACTATTCAGGCCAAGGCCGGCGAGACCATTCTCGATGCAGCCTTGCGTCAGGGGCTGCTGTTACCCTACGGCTGCCGGGATGGCGCTTGTGGCGCCTGTCGTGGCAAGATATTGTCCGGCGACGTCGACCACGGCAAAGCGCAAATTCACACCTTGACTGATGACGATCGCAGTGCAGGATTTGCCCTTTTCTGCTGTGCCAGCGCACAAAGTGATCTGAGCATCGAAGCCCGTGAAATTCGCTCATCGCTGGATGTTCCGGTGAGAACGCTACCGGCACGCGTGCACTCACTTACTCGCGCCGCACCCGATGTGATGATCGTGGAGCTCAAGCTGCCGGCCAGCGAACGACTGCAGTTCTTCGCCGGGCAGTACATCGAGATTTTGCTCAAAGGGGGTAAACGCCGTGCGTTCTCCCTGGCCAACGCACCGCACGACGACGCCTTTCTGCAACTGCATATCCGACAGGTGCCGGGCGGGCAGTTCACCCATCATGTTTTCAATACCATGAAGGAGCGCGACATCCTGCGCTTCAGCGGCCCGCACGGCAGCTTTTTTCTGCGCGAAGAGTCGGACAAACCGATGCTGCTGGTCGCCGGCGGCACGGGCTTCGCACCGATCAAGGCCATTGTCGAACATGCCATTGCCGAAGGCTGCACACGGGCAATGAACATCTACTGGGGCGGCCGCGGACGCGCCGATCTCTACCTTTTGCCATTAGCGGAAAAATGGGCGCGTGAGCATGCCCATATCCGCTTCGTGCCAGTGCTGTCAGATGCCCCGGCGGATGAATATTGGAGCGGACGAACTGGTTTTGTCCATGCTGCCGCCCTACAGGATTTTCCTGATCTTTCCGGCCATCAGGTGTATGTTTGCGGTTCGCCGGCGATGATAACTGCAACCCGACGCGATTTTGTTGGACAATGCAGCCTGCCGGAAAACGAATTTTTTGCCGATTCTTTTGAGTTCGCCAACGACGCGACTGCTGTTCCGGGTCCGTCCCTAACTGCAGGTTGATTGTCATGCCCGACGTCTTCATCTCACGCCAGCCTTTGGTCAATCGCCAGAGCAAAATCATTGCCACCCGCCTCACGCTGCACCTTGATGACGGCGCGACAACGGCTGATGCCGCCAAGGCCTTGAACGCCTTGTCGGAAGTCTGGCCGCACGGCGAAAAGATGGTATTCATCAACCTTTGCGGCCAGCCATGTGATGTCTCACTGCTGGACTGGCCGGTGCCCGACAACGCGATTCTCGAACTGACTTCCGAAGCCCTGCTCGGCGCTCCAGCGGCCGAACTTATCCCGGCCTTGCAAGCTGCGCATGCGTCGCTGTGCCTTGTATTTGATGAGCGCGGCACACAGGCATTTGCCAGCGGCCTTGCGTTCCGCTTTGTGGGACTGGATGCGCTCAGGCATACACCGGAGCAACTCAAGGCATTGGCTATCCAGACACAGCCCCACGGGGTCGGCATCGCTTTCAACGTATTCGACGCGCAAGGTTTTCAGCTATGTATCGATGCCGGCGTGAATGCAGCCGCCAGTTGGCTGTTCAAGATACCCCCCAAAACACCTGGCAAGGCGCTTAACCCGAGTCAGGCACAGATCGTTCGGGTGATCAATCTGGTGCGCAAGAATGCGGACATTCCTGAGATTGAATCAGCGCTCAAGCATGACGTGGCGCTTTCCTACAAACTCCTGCGCTACATCAACTCGGCGGGTTTCGGGCTCTCCGTCGAGATCCAGTCCTTCCGCCATGCGGTGACCATGCTCGGCTACGAAAAGCTCAACCGCTGGCTCTCGCTGCTGCTAGCCTCGGCCAGCAAGGACCCGATGGCGCCGGCCATGCTGCACACGGCGCTCACTCGCGCGCGGCTGATGGAGCTTCTGGGACACGACCTTGTTAACAAGAGCGAGTACGACAACCTCTTCATTACAGGCGCATTCTCCTTGCTCGATGTCATGCTGGGTGTTTCGATGGACAAAGTGCTCGAAACCATGAGCCTGCCGGAAGCCATCTGCGATGCACTGCTCGGCAATGGCGGGATCTACGGCCCCTTCCTGGATCTAGCCAAAGCCAGCGAGGGCGACGATGGCAAGGCGCTCGCTGAACAGGCCGGAATGCTCGGATTGTCCGCAGACCAGTTCAACTGCGCGCAGATGGAGGCGCTGGCGTTTGCCGACACGATGGAATTGTAGGCCATCAGCTGTAATCACATTCACGTGTTGATCGAATGCGCACTTTCGGCCAACTTGCAGTCATTCGGATTAACACCTAAGCGGTCGTTAGCCACCAGTCCGCATAATTGGAAACGAATAAGGAGACCGCGTTTTGACAATGCCTCTGCGATTCAAAACGTTAAGTGGAATTAGCCCGTGTCCGTATTATTAGGAATAACCCGGACGTTTTTGCGTCTGATTAACTGTTAGCCCGCAATGGTGAACTTGAACGTTACGTCTGGACAGTTCGTGAGCTTTGCTCATAGGCTTCTGTGGGATAGTTCTCAACGTCACCTTGAAATCGCAACCGAACGTCCGGGTGACTCATGGATGCTTCACCTTTCTGCTGGTTTGTTAGCGGCTGCCGCATTTGAGGCTTATCTCAACTATCTCGGCGAAGAAATGTTACCTGACATTTGGGCCAACGAGCGTAGTGTTTTCTCGACTCCGCCGTACCAGGGAACTGGCGGCAAACTCAAACGCATCGCCGAAGAGTTGGGGTGGAATTTGCCCCCCAAATCCTGCAAACCACTATCCGGCGTTATCGAGTTACAGAGCTTGCGTGACAAGATGGTTCATGCCCGGCCAAAGAAAGAGAACTACCGCCGAGTCCACAAAGAAGGCGAGTTCGCGCCAGTTCCAGCAACATGGCTTTACCGTGAAGCCCCCGAAAAACGCGTGCGTGCATTGGTCGCGGACGTGGACGCATTTTCCGTGTTGCTACACAAAGCCGTACTTGAATCGGAGTTCCGAAATGTTGTCTTTGGTAGCCATCCTTTTCTCGGTGCGCTCGGGTTTGGTACTCACTCCGTTGAGTCTGCGGGCTAACCCGCCGCTCCAGAGGGTCGCTACACCAAAAAGCCGTCTTCGCGCCCCTGAGCTTTCACGTTACTGAACGTCTGCTTTTCCAGAGCACGAAGGACAGCAAGGGGTCGTATCCGGCAGTAGCATCAAACGCCAAGCCGCATCTGCAAGTGATTCAGGTATCGTTGCGCCCTACCAACGCCGACCGCCATAGTTGCGGTGGCGATGGCCAAATACCGGCGCCGGCACGATGACGGTCGCCGACGGCCCGTAGTAGCGCGGTTCGTAATACGGTGCCGGTTCGTAATACGCTGCCGGTCCGTAGGCCGGGACGACGGCACAGCCCCCGAGAAGCGTAATGGTCAGCAGGCCGATAGCAAGCAAAGTCTTTTTCATGATGTTTTCCAGTAATACGTCTATGGTTAACGCCGCTTGGCGGCCAACGACTTACAGCGCCGTGTACCCAGGTGTAACGACTTGTTTCAGGCTTGTAGTGGCAAAGGCGGCGGCCCCGCAAGGTTGGTGCAAGAAGCCTTGAACAAGCGACTATTCGCATACCGGCAAAGGCCGAAATCAAGACAACTTGATGAACTCGATGCCAGCCTCTGCACATCCCCGAAGATGAGGTATGGCGCGTCACTTCTCCGCCTGATCTCGGTGATCGATCAAGCTGAACAGTGGAGTCAAGGCCGTAACCCGGATACGGGTCCGATTCGTAGGTCGAAAAAGCCGCAGGCGCCTTCCGACGTTTGGAAATCGTCTGCGGGCAATATGCTTATAAACGGCACAGTCGTCGGAAGGCGCCTGCGGCTTTTCCGACCTACCGCCCTTCATGATCCGAATGGCCGCATTTCGATTTTTAATCTGCCAGTGATTTAGCGCAGATTTCCGAACCACGGATTCACTAATCCCAAGCCGCTGACTTGATTCACACCGAAGGCGTTTCCTTGTTATCCGCCAAAAGTGGAACGGCCGCGCTCAGACAGCACTCGGCGAACGGTGATGATCGCGTCATCGACGTAAGTAAACACCACCGGGATCACCAGCAGGCTGAGGAAGGTTGAGGTGATCAACCCGCCAATCACGACAATCGCCATCGGCGCACGGAAACTCGGGTCGGTGCCCAGACCAATGGCGATCGGCAACATGCCGCCGCCCATGGCCACCGTCGTCATTACGATCGGACGGGCGCGCTTGTGACAGGCGTCGAGCAAAGCATGCCAGCGATCAAGCCCGGGATTGCCGTCCACCCCGCGCCGGGCGAGGATAACGTAGTCAACAAGCAGGATGGAGTTCTTGGTGGCGATGCCCATCAGCATGATGAGCCCGATCATCGACGGCATCGACAACGCCGTGTGCGAGACGAACAAGGCCAGAAATGCCCCCGGTACCGAGAGTATCAGTGCGGCGAGAATCGTCACCGGCTGCACAAAATCCTTGAACAGCAGCACCAGCACAACATAGATGCACAGAACGCCGGTCAGCATGGCCAGACTGAAGCTGGCAAACAATTCGCCCATGGCTTCCGCATCGCCAATGGTGGCCTGCAGAATGCCGGGCGGCAGATTTGTCAGGCTAGGCAAGGCCAGCGCACGTTTTTCAACCTCACCGAGCGGCTGCTCATTCAGTTCGATTTCGAAATTGATATTGCGCAGGCGGTCGTAGCGATCAATCTCAGCGGGACCGCCAGTGATTTCAAGTTTGGCCACCGTGCCGATCATGACCGGGCCGGATTTTCCGGGTACTGTCAGGTGTTCGAGCAAGCTTACATCCTGGCGCGCTTCGGCGGGCAGCTTGACGATAATCGGTATCTGGCGCTGGGCAAGGTTGAGCTTGGCCACACTCTGATCGTAATCACCTGCCGTGGCGATGCGCAGCACGTCGGCGATGGCCGCCGAACTGACGCCCAGATCAGCGGCACGGGCAAAGTCGGGGCGCACCACCAGTTCCGGCCGCGTCAGACTGGCTGTGCTGCTGACCGCACCAATGCCCGGAAGGGTGCGCAGTTCGCGTTCGACAGTACGTGCGTGTTCGGCAAGCAAGGCACCATTTTCACTGGCCAGCACCAGCACATACTTTTCGCTGGAACCGCCGAAGCCCACCTTGACCTGCACTCCGGGCAACTCAGCCAATGCCTCACGCAACTGGCGCTCCACCGTCTGTTTCTTGATACCTCCGCGCTCATTGCGTGGCGTCATATTGATTGTCAACGTGGCCTTGCGCACCTCGGAAGCGCCGCGCGGCGCAAAGGGGTCGCTGCCCGCCGCGCCGCCCCCGATGGCGGTGTACACCATTTTTACCTGCGTGTTCCGCTCGACGATCAAACGTGCTTTTTCGGCAGCGGCGAAGGTTTCCTTGAATGTGCTGCCGGGTTGTAGCGCCAGATAGACCTGTGTTTGCGAAAGATCATCGGGAGGAATAAAGCCGGTCGGCAAGAAAGGAATCAGCGCGAAGGAGCCAAAGAAAAACACCAGGGTAGCCAGCATGGTGCGTACCCGGTGCTGCAGGCACCACGCCGCCCATCCGGTGTAGATCTCCATCCAGCGCGGCGTGTGTCCCCCTTTTTTTGGGGGTTGCAGAATATACGCTGCCATCATCGGGGTCAGCATGCGTGCCACGACCAGCGAGAAAAACACGGCAATCGCCGCCGTCCAGCCGAACTGCACAAAGAACTTGCCCGGCACACCGCTCATGAAGGCTGTCGGCAGAAACACGGCGATCAACGCAAAGGTGGTGGCGATCACGGCCAGTCCGATTTCATCGGCGGCTTCCATCGCGGCTTGATACGGCGATTTGCCCATGCGCAAATGGCGCATGATGTTTTCGATTTCGACGATGGCATCATCCACCAGAATCCCGACCACCAGCGACATCGAGAGCAGGGTCACGACATTGAGCGTAAAGCCCATCAGGTACATCACGCCAAAGGTCGGGATGGCGGATAGCGGCAGTGCTGTGGCGGATACCAGCGTAGCGCGCCAGTCGCGCAGGAAAAGCCATACGATGAGCACAGCAAGCAGCGCGCCTTCGATGAGCAAGGTCATCGAGCCTTCGAAATTTTCGATGACCGGATCGACGAAATTGAAGGCTTCGGTAATCGTAATGTCCGGATGATCGGCTTTAAGTTTTTCCAGCGTGGCACGCACACCCTCCGCCACATCAACTTCGCCCGCACCGCGGCTGCGCACGATCTCAAAGCCGACAACCGGCTTGCCATTAAGCAGTGCAGCGGAGCGCTGCTCGGCCACGGTATCGCTGACCGTGGCCACGTCGCTCAGGCGGATTCGCCCGCCGTCGGCCAGCGTAATTTCAATGGCACCCACTTCTTCAGCAGAATGCACCGTGGCAACGGTACGCACCGTTTGTTCCGCGCCACCGACATCGGCCCGCCCGCCCGAGGCATCCTGCTGTGTTTGCTGCAACTGGCGCGACACATCCGAGGCAGTAGCACGCAAGGCGAGCAAACGCGCCGGATCAAGCTCGACGCGGATTTCACGCGTGACGCCGCCGACGCGTGCGACGGCGCCCACCCCGCGCACACTGAGCAGTGATTTGGTGACGCTGTTGTCCACGAACCAGGAGAGCGCTTCGTCGTCCATGCGTGCCGATGCCACGGTATAGGTCAGGATCGGCGAGCCGGAAAGATTGACCTTGGAGATAACCGGATCCCTGAGATCACCCGGCAAATCGGAGCGGATACGCGAAAGCGCGTCACGCACATCGTCGACCGCTTCCTGGGTGGGTTTTTCCAGACGAAATTCGACAGTCACCGTTGCCGTGCCGTCCTGCACTTTGGTGTAGATGTGCTTGATTCCTTGCAGCGTGGCTACCGAATTCTCGATCTTGCGTGCCACCTCGGTTTCCATCTGCGCGGGTGCTGCGCCGGGCAGCGACGCGGTGACGGTCACCGTCGGCAAATCGATATCAGGAAACTGCTGAACCTTCATCGCCTTGAAGGCGAACAGTCCGAACAAGGTGAGCATGATGAAGAGCAACACCGCCGGAGTCGGGTTGCGAATCGACCACGTTGAAACGTTCATGGGCGGGTGCCAGTGTCGGGCGGTGTTTTACTCACAGCGGGGACAGCGGGGACAGCGGGAACAACTCGCACGCTATCCCCATCGGCAAGGAATCCGGCACCACCGGCAACCACCTGCGCTGTGGCATCCAGCCCGCTGATTTCGATACGCTCGCCACTGCGCCGCCCGATACCGACTTTGGTTTGCACCACTTTGCCTTGCTCAAGACGGAACACATAGGCAAAGCCTTCGCGTATCACGACGGCAGACTGTGGCAGAGTTAACGCCGGATTTTGACCAAGGCTGAATTCACCGGTGGCAAACATGCCTGCGCTCACGACTTTGTTTGCGCTTGAGGGCAAGTCGACATAAACCAGCGCTGTACGTGTTTTGGCATCTACTGTCGGCGCAATGGCACGCACCGTGCCTTCAACCGCCTCACCATTCGGGCTGATCAGGCGGGCCGACTGTCCTGTTTGCAGACGTCCCAATTCTGCCGCCATGACTTCGGCACGCCATTCCAGCCGACCGCCACGAATCAGGCGAAACAGTTCCTGCCCGGTTTGCGTCAAGGTTCCCACGGTAGCCGTACGCGCTGAGATTACGCCTTCGTCCGGTGCCGTCACGTTGGCATTGGCGCGCCGCAACTGCGCGGTTTGCAACCGTGCCTTGGCCGCGTTAAGGCGCGCTTGTGCGGTGTCGGCAACGGTTTGTGTTTGTATGCCCTGTTGCGCGCTGTAGAAACCTTTTTCACGCAGCAGTTTGGCGCGCTCGTGATTGGCCCGCGCTTCATCCAGCGTCGCCTCGGCTTCGGCCACGGCGGCTCGACTCTCTGCCAGTTCGTTATCCACTGTATCAGGCGCGATGCGCGCCAGCACCTGCCCTTTTTTGACCACGTCGCCGACATTGACCAGTACTTCGGTAATCCGGTAATTGGAGAGCTCCGGGCCGATGACGGCCTCCTGCCAGGCCGCAATGTTGCCGTTGGCCTTGAGTGTTTGCGGCCAGTTCAGCATTTGCGGCGTTATGGCCTCTACCGTTAACGCCGCCTTGCCGGTTTGTGTTGCGCTGGTACCCGGCGAATCATCGCACCCGCCGAGCAGCGCGACGCTGGCAATCACGATTTGCAGGCTGATAGCCGTTGCCGAACGGGCAAGTTTGACGCTCGAACAACGCAGGTCTGACATAAGCATGGGGTTAACGGCGAGTGAGAGGTGAAAATACATTAATGACTGATCGGTCAGTACTGTATCCGGCCGGGGCCCGGCCTGTCAAGCGACGGCCTTTGATCTACTCATTACTCGCCGAGGTAGGCCTCGCGTACTTTGGGACTGGCCAGCAGTTTCGACGAGTCGTCGGTCAGAGTGATTTCGCCGCTTTCCATGACGTAACCACGCTGGCTGACTTCCAATGCCAGCTTGGCATTCTGCTCGACCAGCAGCACCGTCATTCCTTCGTCTGCCACCGTGCGAATCACTTCAAATATCTTGTGCACCATGAGCGGCGCCAGTCCCATTGAAGGCTCGTCGAGCAAGAGCAGTTTCGGGCGGCTCATCAGGGCGCGACCGATAGCCAGCATCTGCTGCTCACCGCCG
The DNA here is from genome assembly GCA_031403915.1 of Betaproteobacteria bacterium. Lineage (GTDB taxonomy): Bacteria > Pseudomonadota > Gammaproteobacteria > Burkholderiales > Rhodocyclaceae > Propionivibrio. The sequence continues at coordinate 15,002 of JANNGP010000156.1, read as the reverse complement.
GAGAGCGTGCCGGCTAATTGCTGCGACCGTTCCTTGAGCCGCGGGAAGAGCGAAAAGACGTGCTCACTGTCGGCAGCAATTCCGTCCTTGTCGCGTCGACTGTAGGCACCCATCAACAGGTTCTCAACGATGCTCATGCGCGGGAATACGCCACGCCCTTCCGGCACCAGAGCAATGCCTTCGGAGATCAGTTGATGCGGTTCGAGCTTTGAAATTTCCTTGCCGCAATAACGCACACTGCCGCCCGCAGCATTAAGCAGGCGCGCCAGGGCTTTGAGCGTACTGGTTTTGCCCGCGCCATTGGCGCCGATCAGCGCGACCATCTCGCCCTGATTGACGTGGAAGGTGATGCCACGCACCGCCTGAATGCCGCCGTAAGTGACGCGAAGTCCGGTTACCTCAAGCAATGCTGCCTCCCAGATAGGCTTCGATGACGTTCGGGTCTTTCTGCACAATCGACGGAATGTCCTCGCATATTTTTTCGCCGTAGTCGAGCACGGCCACGCGGTCGCACAAGCCCATCACCAGTTTGACGTCGTGTTCAATGAGCAGGACGGTGATGCCATCCTTGCGAATACCCTCGATCAGTTCGCGCAGGCCTTCGGTCTCAGTGCCGTTCATCCCGGCTGCCGGTTCGTCGAGCGCCAGCAGCTTCGGATCGGTAGCCAGGGCCCGGGCAATTTCAAGCCGGCGCTGGTCGCCGTAAGACAGGTGCCGGGCCAGGTCATCAGCGCGGTCGGCAATATTCACGTAATGCAGCAATTCTTCGGCACGGCGGCGGATAGCGGCCTCTTCCCTCTTTGTACGCGGATCAAGCAGAACGGCGCCGAGCACGCCGGCGTGTGTACGCACGTGCCGCCCAACCATGACATTTTCCATCGCCGACATGTTGCTGAACAGTCGGATATTCTGGAAAGTGCGTGCAATGCCACGCTTCGCCACCTTGTGCGGTGCGCTGGCCTGCAACCTTTCGCCGTCAAAAATCAGCTCTCCGCCATCCGGATGATAAAGACCGGTCAGCACATTGAAGAAGGTGGTCTTGCCGGCACCATTCGGGCCGATCAGGCCGTAAATCTCGCCCTGATTGATGGACAAGGATACGTCGTGCAACGCCTTGACACCGCCAAAGTGTTTGGCAATGGCGCGTGCTTCAAGAAGCGGCGTATTCATTCGCCCTCCTTGAGTACATCAGTCGTCGATTCGCCTCTGAACTCGCGCCGGCGCGTCGTTGATGGCCACAGACCGGCCGGCCGGTAGAGCATGACAACAATCAGCGCCAGACCAAAGAGCAGCATGCGTAGCGCTTCTGGATCGAGCACAATTTTGCCGAACAGTGCCGTTTGAACCGGACCTGCCCCATGGCGGAAAATTTCCGGCAGGATGGTCAGCAGTACGCCACCAAGAATCACGCCGGGAATATTGCCCATTCCGCCAAGCACGACCATGCACAGCACCATGATGGATTCCATCAGGTTGAAGGACTCCGGGCTGACAAAGCCCTGGAATCCGGCAAACAAGCCGCCCGCCACACCGCCGAAACTGGCACCCATGGTGAAGGCCAGCAGCTTGATGTTGCGCGTGTTGATGCCGCAGGCCTTGGCGGCAATTTCGTCCTCTCGAATAGCCACCCAGGCGCGGCCGATACGCGAATTCTCCAGCCGGATAGTGACAAAGACGATGAACAACGCCAAGGCCAGAAAGAGGTAGTAATAGGCATGCAGCGAAGGAATGGTGAAGCCGAGAACACTGATTGGCTTGGCCAGTGTGATGCCACCAAAGTGGATCGGGTCGATTCCGGAAACCCCTTGCGGCCCGTTGGTGATGTTGATCGGGGCATTCAGGTTGTTCATGAAAATGCGCACAATCTCGCCAAAGCCGAGTGTGACAATGGCCAGATAGTCGCCGCGCAGACGCAAGGTCGGCGCTCCAAGCAAAGCGCCGAAAATACCGGCCAGCGCAGCGCCGGCAGGAATGATCAGCCACACCGGCAGGTGCACCCCGAAGTGCGGGCTGGCGAGCAAGGCATAGAGATACGCGCCGACGGCATAAAAGGCGATGTAGCCCAGATCAAGCAAGCCGGCGAACCCGACCACGATATTCAAGCCAAGTGCCAGCATAATGTAGAGCAGGGCAAAATCAATGATGCGCAACCAGGAATTACCCAACCCGCTACCGATGACAAAAGGCAAACCCGCCAGCACAACCCCAATGACCAGCGTGGCAGCAACAGCCGCACGCTTATTGTGCCGCAGCGCTTCGAAATCAATGGCTAGCACCATCATGCACGCTCCGATACTTTTTCGCCGATCAGTCCGGAGGGGCGGAAGATCAGGACGCAGATGAGCACGAAGAAAGCGAAGATGTCCTGATAGTGGCTACCGAGGAAGCCGCCGGTCAGGTCGCCGATGTAACCCGCACCCAGCGATTCGATGAGGCCAAGCAGAATACCGCCGAGCACGGCACCGGCGATATTGCCGATACCGCCAAGCACGGCGGCTGTAAAAGCTTTCAAGCCGAGCATGAAGCCCATGTAATAGTGCGCAATCGAGTAGTTGGCGCTGACCATCAGGCCAGCCACCGCAGCCAGTGCCGAACCGATGACAAAGGTGAGCGAGATGATCTGGTTGATATTGACGCCCATCAACTGGGCAATCGGTGGGTTCTCTGACGTTGCGCGCATGGCCCGCCCTAGACGAGTGCGGTGGATCAGAACAATCAAGCCAGCCATCATTAGCGCGGCGATGGCAATGATGGCAATCTGCAAACCAGTTATCGTGGCACCGAAAAACTCGTGATCGGTCTGCGGAATAATCGGTGGAAAGGCGTGATAGTTGCGTCCCCAGATCAGCATGGCCAGGTTCTGCAGGACGATGGAAACACCGATGGCCGTGATCAACGGCGCCAGTTTCGGCGCACGTCGCAAGGGTCGGTAGGCGATGCGCTCAATGGTAAAGCCAACCGCCATACACACTGCAGCCGCCGCCATCAGCGCTATCAGGATAATAATAAACACCGGCAGACCACTGTTGGCGAGCAGCTTGATCACCGTCAAAGCGACCATGGCGCCGATCATGACGACTTCACCATGGGCAAAATTGATCAAACCCATAATGCCGTAAACCATCGTGTAGCCCAGCGCAACCAGCGCATAGATACTGCCGAGAACGAGACCGTTAATGATCTGCTGGATGAAGATATCCATCGGTATGGTGCGCCTAAAATGCTTCTTGAATAATGTGTTTAAGTACAAACAAACGGCACCCGCAGGTGCCGTTTGTTCTGTTGCGCGTGTGCTTACTTCTTTTCTGCCGGAGCAGGGGCAGGAGCCGGTACTGCTGCCGGTGTTGCCGGTGTTGCCGGTGCTGCCGGAGCGGCTGCCGGTGCCGGAGCAGGTGCAGCGGCGGCTGGAGCTGCTGGTGCAGCGGCTGGAGCAGGAGATGCTGCCGGTGCCGGTGCCGGAGCAGGTGCTGCGGCGGCTGGCGCAGGAGCAGCAGGCGCGCCACCGACAGTTTCGCGGTATTCCCACTTGCCATCCTTGACCTGATACAGGCTGATGGAGCCGCCCTTAAGGTCACCCTTGTCGTCAAACTGAATCTTGGCGGTCACACCCTGATAATCCGTCTTGCCGATTTCCGGCAGGAATTTGGCGGATTCAACCGAATTGGCGCGCTTCATGGCGTCAACCATGACCATCACGGCATCATAGACATACGGGGCATAGAGCTGAATCTGACCATATTTCGCCGAGAAGGCATCGCCGAAGGCTTTGCCGCCTGGCATCTGGTCAAGCGGAACCCCCGGCAGCGAACAGTACTGACCTTCGCTGGCGGCACCGGCAAGCTTGATGAATTCCGGCGTGCACCCACCGTCACCGGTCAGGAATTTGGCTTTCAGCCCGAGTGACTTCATCTGCTTGGCCATCGGACCACCTTGGGCGTCCATACCACCGTAGAAGATGACGTCGACTTTCTTTGACTTGATCTTGGTCAGGATGGCTGCAAAATCAGTCGCTTTGTCATTGGTGAATTCGCGCGCTGCCACCTTGCCGCCTGCGGCAACCACAGCTTTGTCGAACTCGTCGGCCAGCCCTTGGCCATAGGCCGAGCGGTCGTCGATGATGGCGATGGTCTTGCCAGCCATCTGCTTGGCCGCGTACTCGCCAAGAACCTTACCCTGCTGCACGTCGTTGGACATGACACGGAAAGTAGTGGCAAAGCCCTGTTGCGTGTACTTCGGATTGGTTGCCGAACCGGAAATCTGCGGGATGCCCGCATCGAAATAAAGCTTGGACGCCGGGATCGTGGTACCGGAATTAAGGTGGCCGATCACGCCGCTAACTTTGGCATCAACCAGCTTCTGGGCAACGATGGTGCCCTGCTTTGGGTCGGCCTGGTCGTCTTCCGGAACCAAGACGAACTTGATCTTGGCGCCGCCGATTTCAAGGGCTTGGGCATTCAACTCTGCGATCGCCAATTGTGCGCCGTTTTCGTTGTCTTTACCAAGGTGAGCCTGTGGGCCGGTGAGGGGAGCCACATGGCCGAGTTGCACGGTTACTTCAGGTTTTGGTGGTGGAACTGGCGCGGCAACTGGTGCCGGTGCCGGTGCTGGTTTAGGTTCTTCTTTCTGACCGCAGCCGATCATGGCAATAGCGGCAGCGATAGCAAGCGTCATGCTGGGAATACGCGAGAACTGCATAGTGTTACCTCCGGGTGCGGCGTTGATGGAATGCTGCAAACGTTACATATTGAGCGGTCGATTTTGCTGACCAATCATTATCATGTCAATGAAAAATTATGTACCAGCCAGATAACAGCGCAAAGCTACGCACAAGCTGTGCCAGAAAGCGCTGATTGACACTTAAACCTCTTGAGTCCTTTGCTGCAGCCCGCTATCTTCAAAGTCAAAGACGGACACGCTTGGGTCGTTACTCATTTGTCGCTTCACACCGGTGCAAACCTTGCGGATAATGCACACTCTTGGTGAGCGCTTGTAGCATCGGGCATCATCAAAAAAACAAGACCGGCGCATACCGGTCTTGTTTCTAAAAGAGGCATTTACTTCAGGCTGAGAATCCACTTGACCAGCTTGCTCGCCTCATCCGGCTTGACTGCAGCGTTTGGCGGCATCGGAACCTGACCCCAGTTACCCTTGCCACCCTTGATAACCTTCTCGGCCAGCATCGCTTCAGCATCTTTCTGACCGGCGTATTTCTTGGCAACGTCTTTGTAAGACGGGCCGACAACCTTCTTGTCAACGGTGTGGCACGCCAAGCAGTTCTTGGCCTTGGCCAAGGCTTCGTCAGCCTGCGCTGCGCCAACCGACAGAAGGCCGGCGGCGACCAGCAGGGAGAGGGTGATTACTTTCATTTGTTGGCTCCGTTTGAATATGTTTAGATTTAACGCGTGACGATAATATTTCACTTCTTGACTCTTGGGAAGCATCTCCGCTTCCCGGGTCGCCAGCGAAAGTGCCGGCCACATCCGGTTAACGCAGATTCAAAGCTCTCCGTTGACCCCCTTCAGTTCAAATCAGTTCCAGCCCTGCGCCAGATACACGCTACTCAACGCCGCTTCAACTGATTCAGATCACGCACCGCACCCGTCGCCGCCGAAGTCGCCATCAATCCATACGCCTGCAAAGCCTGCGAGACCATGCGCGTACGCGGCGCAGCGGGCTGCCAGCCTTGATCACCTTTGGCATCCATTGTCGCGCGCCGTTTGGCCAGCACGTCGTCAGGCACAGCCAAGCGGATACTGCGCGCCGGAATATCAATCTCGATGGTGTCACCTTCTTCAACCAGGCCAATGGCACCGCCCTCGGCCGCTTCAGGCGAAACGTGCCCAATAGACAAGCCCGACGTGCCGCCCGAAAACCGTCCGTCAGTGAGCAAGGCGCAAGCCTTGCCCAGGCCTTTGGACTTGAGGTAGGAAGTCGGGTAGAGCATTTCCTGCATGCCGGGTCCGCCTTTCGGCCCTTCGTAGCGGATCACCACGATGTCGCCCTCGGCAATTTCGTCGGCCAGAATGGCTTGCACAGAATCATCCTGACTCTCGAAAACACGCGCCTTACCGGAAAATTTCCAGATGCTCTCATCAACGCCCGCCGTTTTCACAATACAGCCGTCCAGCGCGATGTTGCCGTAGAGTACCGCCAGACCGCCCTCCTTCGAATACGCGTTGGCTTGATCGCGAATACAGCCGTGCGTACGATCCAGATCGAGTTCGGGATAACGCTTGTTCTGCGAGAACGCCGTCTGTGTCGGAACACCGCCGGGTGCCGCACGGAAAAATTCATAAATATGATTCTCATGCGCGTGATGCATCACGTCGCCCATATCGAGCGCCTCACCGAGTGTTTTGGCGTGCACGGTCGGCACGTTGCGGTGCAGCAGACCACAACGATCCAACTCGCCGAGAATGCCGAAAATGCCGCCGGCACGATGCACGTCTTCGATATGGTACTTGTCGGTGGCCGGCGCCACCTTGCACAGACAGGGCACCTTGCGCGAAATTCGGTCGATGTCGGCCATGGTGAAATCAACACCGGCTTCCTGCGCGGTGGCCAGCAGGTGCAGCACGGTATTGGTCGATCCGCCCATCGCCACATCAAGCGTGATGGCGTTCTCAAAGGCCTTGAACGAGGCGATGCTGCGCGGCAGCACCGAAGCATCGTCCTTCTCGTAATAGCGATGGCACAACGCGACGATCTGGCGACCTGCTTTGAGGAACAGTTCCTTGCGGTCAGCGTGCGTCGCTACCAGCGTGCCGTTGCCCGGCAGGGAAAGCCCGAGCGCCTCGGTCAGGCAGTTCATCGAATTCGCGGTAAACATGCCCGAGCACGAACCACAGGTCGGGCAAGCCGATCGCTCAATCTCATCCAAGTCGGCATCCGAAACGCTGGCATCAGCGGCTTTGACCATGGCATCGACCAGGTCGATGTGAATCGTCTGGCCTTGCAACTTCACCTTGCCGGCCTCCATTGGCCCGCCGGAAACAAAGATGGCCGGGATATTCACGCGCATCGCCGCCATCAGCATGCCGGGGGTAATCTTGTCGCAGTTAGAGATACACACCATGGCATCGGCGCAATGGCCGTTGACCATGTACTCGACCGAATCGGCAATCAGGTCACGCGACGGCAGCGAGTAGAGCATGCCGTCGTGGCCCATGGCGATACCGTCGTCAATGGCGATGGTGTTGAATTCCTTGGCGACGCCGCCGGCCGCCTCGATCTCGCGCGCCACCAGTTGCCCCATGTCCTTGAGATGCACATGCCCGGGAACAAATTGCGTAAAGGAGTTGACCACCGCGATGATCGGCTTGCCGAAATCGCCATCCTTCATGCCGGTGGCGCGCCACAGCGAGCGGGCGCCGGCCATGTTGCGGCCGTGGGTGGACGTACGGGAACGGTAGTTGGGCATGCTGAGTCTCCAAAACAAAATAGCGCCCGAGATGGCGCGATATAATCGGAATTCTATATGAAAGCTTCCCAGGTGGTTCGTTCCATGTATCAGCCATGTTAATTCATCCCCAGTTCGACCCCATCGCCATCTCGCTCGGCCCGCTGGCTATCCGCTGGTACGGGCTGATGTACTTGGCCGCTTTTCTTCAATTCTGGTGGCTGGGCAGGCAGCGCATTCTCAATCATCCGCAACTGATCAAGTCCGGCTGGACGGTGCCGCAACTCGACGACCTGCTGTTCTACGGTGTGCTTGGCGTCATTTTGGGCGGCCGCCTCGGGCAAGTGCTGTTCTACGAACCGGGCTATTACTTCTCGCATCCCTTGGAAATCCTTGCCGTGTGGAAAGGCGGCATGGCCTTCCATGGCGGCTTTCTCGGCGTGCTGGTGGCCATGGCACTTTATGCGCGCAAGACACAGCGCGCTTGGCTGAATATCATTGACTTCATTGCGCCGCTGGTGCCACTCGGCCTGGCCACCGGGCGCATCGGCAACTTCATCAACGGCGAACTGTGGGGGCGTATCGCCGACCCGTCACTGCCTTGGGCCATGGTCTTTCCGCAAATTGACACTCTGCCGCGCCACCCCTCCCAGCTCTATCAGGCCGGACTGGAAGGCATCGCACTCTTTGTCATCCTGTGGTTTTACTCGGCGTCGGCTCGACCACGCGGCGCAGTCTCGGCTGTATTCCTGATCGGCTACGGCAGCTTCCGCTTCATTGCCGAATACTTCCGGGCACCCGATCACGGCATTTTTGGTGTCTCGGACATCATCAGCATGGGGCAATGGCTATCGCTGCCCATGATTGTGGCCGGCCTTGCCCTGCTGATCTGGTCTTACCGTCAGACCTCGAAGCATTGAGCCCGAATGCATTCAGGCTCGCGATGTACGATAATGCTGGATTGGGTCTGTACATCTTCTTTATCATCAAAGGAAACTGCAATGAACGTATCGCATATTGAACACATTGGTATCGCCGTTAAAAGTCTTGACGAAGCCATCCCGTTCTGGGAAAAACAACTGGGCTTGAAATGCTACGCCATTGAAGAAGTGCCTGAGCAAAAGGTGAGAACCGCTTTCTTCAAAATCGGTCAAGCCAAAATCGAATTGCTGGAATCCACTGCACCGGATGGCCCGATCGCAAAATTCATCGAGAAAAAGGGGGAGGGTATCCAGCATCTGGCGTTTGCCGTGGAAGGGCTGCAAGCCAACCTGACCGAGTTGGAAGGCAAAGGGGTGCAACTGATCGACAAGGCACCACGCAAAGGCGCCGAAGGCCTTAATATCGCCTTCCTGCACCCCAAATCAACCGGTGGCATATTGCTCGAGCTGTGCGAAGATCCAAACAAATAGTTTCTGCCTTGAATCAAAGCGGCGTCGGAACCCTGACGCCGTAGCAGCAAAATTTCGGACGTCAGCCTTAAGAGGTAATTGATGACCTGGTTTTCTTTGCCGGTAACGCAAACAGATCTCAAGTCCGCGTTCTGCGATTCCGAAAGTGCGGCAACCTGGCTTGCCGGACAGCCGCAAGCCAATGCCCCGGCCATGCTGGCCGTGTTTGTAAAACAGATTGAGGCCTTCAATAGCTTCAGCCTGTCGGCGCGCGAACGCTTCAAGACAATGGAAGTGTTACGCAAAACCCTGTTTGCAGTAAGTAGCGAATGCCAGCGCCGTTACGAATACAAGCCGCTGCCCTTGCTGCCTGCCGAACAGACGGCACTGGATCTGACGCGCCGTCTTTGGCGCGCTTCTGCCACCGGCTACCTGCATTGCCTGCGTGCCTGCCTTGACGGCGATTCTTCGCTCACCCGCTTTAGTGGCAAGGTGGCACACCGGGTAATGTCCTGTCTGCGCATGGAACAGATGAATTGTTACGTCGCGAGCGTTGAACTGGTTGCTGAATTCTGGAAAATTCTACATTCCGTATTGGCCTCGGCTGAACAACTCGGTGTTGAGCGCGAACCGGTGGAAGACCGTCTGCTTGGAGAAACCAGCGAATCAACCGTCAGTGGCCAATACGGGATGGTGCTGCTGCTGCATCTGGCTCGCCCGTTTTCCCTCTCGCGTGCCCAGTTTGCAGCGGCTACCCGCTGGCTGGCGCGCTGGCGTGAGCAGGCCACGATACTGACCATACCCGACCAGAACCCGAAATCCTGCTGTATCGCGCTCGATTTATCGCAAGACCGGCCCATTCACGACAATCTGCGTACGGCTAGCGTTAGGCGTTGGCTTTCAGTCAGCGGCGTTCTGCGCAAGACACGCAAACGTATTGAACTGCTGGCTGCGGGGGAATCGCCGGAAAGCTTAAAACTCGGCGGCGGTTTGTCCTCAGAGGCCTGCACTGCACTCCTGGGCACCTTGTCCGACCATCTAAAGCTTCCCCAGCACGCCGTTCCGCAGGCTTCCGCCGATACGTCATTGCTTATTGTCGCTGCCGGGCTGGAGAGCATTCATCATCACCTCGGTGGCAAGGGGCTGAAGAACCCGGTCGCCTCAACAACATTTGGCAGTCAGCTCAGCACGAATCAGATCGCCATTTTTGGCCATGCTGTTCAGGACGTTGAAGACAGTGGCAACAAAGCCGAGACCTGGCGCGTCACGCAACAGGATGCCGCTAAAATCCATCTGATCCGACCTGCCGACTGTGGCGATTCTCGTCTGATTTTCAGAGGACTTTTGGCTATTCAACTGCCGCAGCAAGAGCACTACGCCCTAGGCATGATCAGCAGCCTCTATTCTCTTAGCGACAAGAATAACGGTGACCTGATCGTTACAGCCAATCTTTTTTCCGGCGAACCGGCACCCTTGCTGGCCGAAATGCGTGACAGGCAAACCGGGCAACTATCCCGCCATCCGGCTTTCCTCTTGCCGGCAGATGAAGCAGGAAATTCAGCCTCGGTTTTCCTGCCGGCCGGGTTGGCCTCCCGCGCGGCGTCTATCCGCCTGCATGAAGGCCGGACACAATCACCACTGAAGCTTCAACTCGGCGAGTTGATTGAACGCGGCGGAGATAACGAGCGCTGGAGCCTAGCTAGCGCTTGATCGCCAACACCAGAACGCCGCCGGCTACCATGGCGATACCTGTCCAGTCGCGCAGGGACGGTCGTTCGCCAAGAAAGGCAAAAGCAAAAACGGCCACAAGCACCAGGCTCAACTTGTCGATCGGCGCCACCTTCGACGCCTCGCCTATCTGCAGCGCACGGAAATAGCAGACCCACGATGCACCGGTGGCCAGACCGGACAAGCCAAGAAACGCCCAAGTCCTGGCCGGCAGATTAAACGGATTGCTCCACTTGCCGGCAAGCCAGACAAAGACCGACAACACGACGATGATGATCGCCGTGCGAATCAGTGTTGCCAGATCCGAGTCAACGCCCTGAATGCCAATCTTGGCAAAGATCGCCGTGAGCGCTGCAAATACAGCCGAAAGCAGCGCCCAGTAGATCCAGCCGCCCGATGCGGTCATCTTGTTACTACGGCCTTATTCCATTTTTAAACCAATGATGTCACGAAGACGAGCCGGAGACAGTGCAATAAGCACGGCAAGGCGAAGTCGATGCCCCGAAGGTGACCGAAGGAAATGCAGAGCAAATCCCCTTGGGGGACAACGACAAGATTAGTTTAGAAATGGAATTACTTGCCGGCCTCGTAGAAGAACTCCTCACGCACAATCTTTCCGTTACAGATCGTATAGAGCCCCATCTCCTCCATCTTCAATCTTTTTCCGGAAGTCTTGTTGGTGACGTCGTGCTGAAAACCAACGATAAATTGATCACCATGCGGCCAGGGGCCGGCGACAATGGCGGAATGAACCTGGTGATTGTCATACCACCATTTCACCTTGGCCTTCACCGCCGCCAAACCCTTCGCTTCCTGCTGCGCACCGGGCATCGCCACGGCTTCCACGCTCACCACATCATCCGCGTAGAGCGCATCCAATGCGCTCATGTTCTTCCCTTGCTTGCAGAGATTTACCAGTTTGTTGGCAATTTCCATCGTGCTCATGTGATTTCCCTTCCATTAGAATATGCGACGACCGTCGCCTAAGTTGCAAATAAGATCGTAACATTGATTACACGCCGGTCTGCAAGGCAGCAAAGACGGGCGCCTTGCAGCACAAGTCTTGCAGACCGCCAATTGGAGCGGCCTGCAGGCCGGTACATAAATTAACCGTAATTAACCGGGTGTCCGGTCAACCAGTGCCTGTCCCGGGTGGTGCCAACATGCTTGCCGGCCTCACGCGCCATGGCTGAGGTCAAAGGCCTGGTCTTCCATGCGAAGCTGCCGCCATAACCAACCACTCCACCCAGAAGCCCGCCCGCCACTACGCCGCGCACCGGATTACGATCATCGGTCAGGGCGCCGAAAATGGCACCAGCGAGCACGCCAATCGCCCCGGCTTGCCACGACGCTTGAGCAGCGGCCGTCACCATATCGGTCGTTTCATCGGCTTCCAGCACGGCCTTGCGCGCTTCCTGCGCACCTTCAAGACCTGACTCCACCAATTCCTTGCCGTACGCCAGGTTCGTTTTGACTTTCTCCGAAATTCTCATGTCGCGATACTCCTGTTTGCAGGTTAGAGAAAAGGACTCAAGTTCAATATTGAGCCATAAGCCATAATAGCGAATATTCGGCACCAAACCACACTTTCCAGGACATAAGCTTTATCCAAGCACGTCTTCACTCAAACGAAACGCCAACACTCAAAAGACCATGAAACTCAATTCGATTGGCGTCAGGTTAAGGCTTAGCTGCATGGGTTTCATGTTTTTTCTTGCGGGTGTCATGCCGGTAAGGGCCGATGACTTTCCGGCACTCAGCGGCTCACTCGTGCTTGAGCTGAATAACAGAACAACATGGGTGGAACCAAAGAACACTCAACGCAATGACCTGTTTCTTTTTGCCGAAGCAGATACCGCGCTAAAGTTGACGAAAAATTGGTTGTTTCGTGCCATCGTCACACTCGAACCCTTGACCGACCCCCATCCCGAAAGGAACCGTGCCTTCGAAAACGAGGATGTTCGCTGGAAGGATGTCTTCATTCAATACGACGACGGTGTTATCGGATTTCGTGGCGGCCGGATTACGGCTGACTTTGGTTTCGCCTGGTATGGCGCTCCCGGCCTCGAAGCCACAACGCTGGCAGAAGACTATGCAATCTGGGACAGAATGGGTGCCTCGGGCTGGTATCGGCTGCAGAGCGACACCTTCGGATCAACCACGATAAGTGCGGCATTCTTCTCGCTGGATACCTCCCCGCTTTCGGCCTCATGGCTGAACACCCGTGGCCAAAAGAATGTTGCTCGCGGCGGCCCTGGCAATACCGGCTCGCCAACATCGGTTGCCGTTTCGCTTTATGGAACAGAGATTCCCAAGCTGCCCGGTCTTTCGTGGCAGTTGGCCTTGCTGCGGCAGCAAGTTGATTTTGTTACCGACAACACGGGGCAGCGTAATGACTCGGTTGTCGATGAGAAAGGCGTTTCGGCCAACCTGCGACAAACAATCAAACTCGACAGCGGAATCGAATCAACGACCGTTGGAGAAATTGTTTATTTCAAGGATCGCGGGGGTATACCGGGAGCCGCCGCACGCTATCTGGTGGTCGGCGAAACGCTCAAGTACGGGCGCTGGCGCGCGCAAACTGCACTGACCACTCGCTGGCTGGATGGATCATCCGCAGGCTCGTCCAGAGATAGGCTTTTTGCGCTGACTGCCGGATACGACTTTACCGACCGCTGGTCGTGTGATGCCGTATGGCGAAACGCCAAAGTATTCGGTGAGATGGCAGACAGCTTCAGGGTTCGGATCAGATATCAGCGACCTTTCTAACGCGCAACTCCCGAGTTTTCCGTAAGGGCGTCAGGCACTCACTGGAGACATCTGGCTATCAAGCACCACCCGATTACGGCCGGTTTGTTTGGCGACATAAAGCATCCTGTCGGCGGATGCAAGCAAGTCGCTCAATGTCTCGTTCCCCGTTTGTGAAACACTGATTCCAAAGCTCGCGGAAGCGGGATCTTGCGATGTGCCCCGTTTGAGCTGGTAGATCATTGCGCGCAGGCGCTCTGCAATCTGTGTCGCCTGATTTGCATCGCTGTGCTCAATCAGCAACACAAATTCTTCGCCACCGATACGGGCACACAAATCCCCGGCCCGCGTGATTCCTTTGCAATGGTCGGCAACCTCGCACAACAAGCGATCGCCTGCATCGTGCCCATAGGTGTCGTTGACGAGCTTGAAGTAATCCAGATCCAGCATGATCAAGGCCAGACGGTAGTGATACCGTTTGGCGCGTGCGAGCATCAATTCGCCTTGCTCAAAAAAGGCGCGACGGTTGAGCATGCCGGTCATCTGGTCATGCCACGCGTCAAAGCGTGCCAACGTGCGATCACTAATTGCTCCGCCAAGCACCATGGCCACACACATCACGACGGCGCAAAGCATCTGAAATTGGATCAAGGACACTTGTGAAGTGGAGTCCAGGAGTAGGTAGGTTGTAACGGCGGTCACATTGGTGAGAATGGCCGATGCGATTGCAAAATGGAGGCCAAATACAATGGCCCCAAAAATTACGGGGAGAAGGATGAGGTAGCTGTAACTATGCAATTCAAAATGCGCCCTCAGGAAGGCCATCAAAACGACGACCGTCCCCAAAGTGGCCACCAGGCCGATTGCTTTTGGCGAGAATTCCGAAAGCCGGAATGCTTTGCGCCTACGCTGGAAATTCGGTTTCAGCGCCAGGACAACACTGACGCCGCCGAAAAAAATGAGGAAGCCGCTAAAGTCACCCATCCAAAAACTCAAGGCGACACTTCCCAGAATGTCATGCAGCGCGGGTCGATAGATCGAAAAATTCAGCATGGCCAGCGCCGCAGAGAGCAATGAACTGACGAACGCAAAGGCCAGTAGTCGTATCGTATCGTGGAGCGTTTCCAGAGGAAGTGTCAGTTTCCAGTACTTGCGTGCCAATACGGCCAGCCCGCCATAGACTGCGAATTGTCTCAGTGTTTGCAGGAGAAGAAAGGCGTCTAAATCAGAGAAAGGGATTTGCGGCAGACATCCCAACTGTATCGCCACGGCGGCAACGGGAATATATTGCCAGCCCCACCGGTAACAGAAGAAGGCGAGAACGCCGCATGCCGGATAGAAGATGCTCGTGCTGGGGGCAACCTCAAGGAATGCGGAAAACTGCCAACAAACAAAGTAGGCAAGAATGAACGTGCATGAGCGGAGTAACGCCACTGGAATGTTCATTCGGGTTCCGGAGAAACGAAATATAAGGAAGCTTTCCGCGATATTACGTCAAAATTATCCGGATGCCAAAAATGATAACGGGGCGGTGTTGCGAGTTTTAAAGATGTCCGGTTCTGTAGCACGTCATCTGTCCGGTTGTCATAGTGCCCGAAGGGGGTGCGAGATGAGACGGACGGAATTGCTACAGGAGATCCGGAAGATGAGATTTGAAGAAGCGTATGCAGGATGGAATGGAGGACGGCTGACGCAGGCTGAGGCGGCGCAGATGCTGGGAATGTGCGAACGCAGTT
>JANNGP010000155.1:0-23336 GCA_031403915.1 Betaproteobacteria bacterium | reverse complement strand
GCGATGTCGCGCTGGGCAAACGTGTCCCATGCAAGGTAGACGGTTCCGGTGGCGCCGTGGCCGAGTTCGCTACGGATTTCATAGCGTTGGCCGAGGCCGGCAGGAAGTTGAGCTGATAAGTCAGTGTTGGCCATGAGTTGGGGCAGAGGTTTTTTGCAACATGTTAGTCGCTTGCAAGGGAGTTGCGTGTACTTCGGGCGATGTTGTACGCAAAGCTATATTCTATTTTCGAATAAACAAATAAACAAACAGGCTTTGCGGTTCTATAAGGTCTGATTATAGTAGCGTTACTGCTAACCGACACGTAAGGAATCCCAAATGTCCCGATTGATACGCACTCTACTGTTTTCCGTTTCCGCCATTGTGTTGGCTCTGCCGGCACTGGCTCAGCAAAGCCTGCTCAACGTTTCCTACGACGTGGCGCGCGACTTCTACAAGGATTACAACCTGCTGTTCGCCAAGCATTGGAAGGAAAAGGGCGGCGAGACGGTCGAACTCAAGCAGTCGCACGCCGGCTCATCCAAGCAGGTGCGCGCCGTGGCTGACGGGCTGGAAGCCGATGTGGTGACGATGAATCAGGCGTCTGACATCGATTTCCTCGCCGAGAAGGGTCTGGTCGCCAAGGATTACGCGAAGAAATTCCCGAACAATGCCTCGCCCTACACCTCGACCATGGTGTTCATCGTGCGCAAGGGCAATCCCAAGGGTTTCAAGGATTGGAGCGATCTCGCCGCGCCCGGCGTGCAGGTGATCCTGCCGCACCCCAAAAACACCGGCAACGGCCGTTACTCCTATCTCGCCGCGTGGGGCTATGCGCTCAAGCAGCCGGGCGGCAATGAAAAAAATGCACAGGAATTCGTCGGAAAAATCCTGAAAAACGCACCGTTGTTTGCCTCGGGCGGTCGTGATGCGACGACGACCTTCATGCAGCGCAAGATCGGCGATGTGCTGGTGTCCTTTGAGAGCGAAGCTGAACTGATCGCCAAGGAATTCGGCAAGGGCGAGTTCGAGGTGGTTTATCCCTCGCTGTCGATCCTCACCGAATTCCCGGTTGCCATCGTCGACAAGGTGGTCGAGAAAAAGGGCACGCGCAAACTGGCGCAGGCCTATCTCGACTACCTGTGGTCAAAAGAAGGCCAGGAAAATGCCGCGCAGAACTACCTGCGCCCGCGCGATGCCGAACTGCTCAAGAAGTACGCCTCGTCCTTCCCGCTGATCAAGACCTTTACGGTCGATGAGGTGTTTGGCGGCTGGAGCAAGGCCTCTCCGACGCACTTCAAGGATGGCGGTACCTTCGATCAGATTTATCAAAGCAAGTAGGGCTTGAAGAACAAATAACATCCACCGCAGAGGCGCGGAGGCGCGGAGATTACGCAGAGAAAAACTCGATGAGGACGGCTAAATCAGCATTCTGTTTTTTTGCTCTTCTCTGTGTTACCTCTGCGACTCCGCGCCTCTGCGGTAGGTTCTAGAAAACATTTACATGCAAAATCGTGTTCTTCCCGGCTTTGGCTTGTCACTCGGCATCACGCTGGTGTACCTGTCGCTGCTCATTCTGCTGCCGCTCTCAGGGCTGGCCTTCAAGGCCAGTTCCTTGAGCTTTGACCAGTTCTGGGCCATTGCCAGCGGTGAGCGGGCGCTTGCTTCGTATCGCGTGACCTTCGGCGCATCGTTGTTGGCGGCGCTGATCAATGCCTTCTTCGGGCTGATCGTGGCCTGGGTGCTGGTGCGCTATCCCTTCCCCGGCAAGCGGCTGGTTGATTCGCTGGTCGATCTCCCTTTTGCGTTGCCTACCGCCGTGGCAGGCATCACCCTGGCCACGCTCTATGCCGGCAACGGCTGGATTGGCCGGCATCTCGAACCGCTCGGGCTGAAGGTCGCCTTCACGCCGCTCGGCATCGTGGTCGCGCTGACCTTTATCGGACTACCGTTCGTCGTGCGCACCCTGCAGCCGGTGATTGAGGATATCGAGGCTGAAGTTGAGGAGGCAGCGGCCTCGCTCGGCGCGTCGCGCTGGCAGACGTTTTCCCGCGTGCTGTTCCCGTCGATTTCTCCGGCGCTGCTCACCGGCTTTACGCTGGCCTTCTCGCGCGCCATCGGCGAATACGGTTCGGTCATCTTCATCGCCGGCAACCTGCCGCTGATCTCGGAAATCACGCCCTTGCTGATTATCTCCAAGCTGGAGCAGTACGACGTGGTCGGGGCTACCGCGCTGGCGATGATGATGCTGATCATTTCCTTCGTGATGCTGCTGGCCGTCAACGCCTTGCAATGGTGGGCGGCGAACCGTCATCACGGCAAGGAAAGGGTGTCGATATGAGCGCCGTGTCTTCCCTGCGCAAGGCCAATGCCGAACCGCGCTGGCTGCGTTTCACGCTGACGGGCATCGGCCTGGGCTTTCTCTTTTTCTTTTTGGCGTTGCCTTTGCTGGCGGTATTTTTCGAGGCGTTCTCCGGCGGCTGGTCGGCCTACCTCGCGGCGCTTAAAGACCCCGAGGCACTTACCGCAATCGGCCTGACCCTCTTCATTGCACTCTTTGCTCTGCCGTTCAACATCGCGATCGGGATTGCGGCGGCCTGGGCCATTGCCAAGTTCGACTTCAAGGGCAAGAGCCTGCTCATCACCTTGATTGATCTGCCCTTTGCTGTTTCGCCCGTGGTCGTTGGTCTCGTCTTCCTGCTCATTTTCGGCGCGCAGGGCGTGTTCGGTCCGTGGCTCGCCGCACACGATATCAAGGTGGTCTTTGCCCTGCCGGGCATGGTCATCGTCACGCTGTTTATCACCTTTCCCTTTGTCGCGCGCGAGCTGATCCCGCTCATGCAGGCGCAGGGCAAGGAGGAAGAAGAGGCGGCAGTATCGCTCGGCGCGACGGGCTGGCAGATGTTCTTCCGCGTCACGCTGCCCAACATCAAGTGGGGCCTGCTCTACGGCGTGATTCTCGCCAACGCCCGTGCGATGGGCGAGTTCGGCGCGGTGTCGGTGGTCTCCGGCCATATTCGCGGCGAAACCAACACGCTGCCGCTGCACGTGGAAATTCTTTACAACGAATACAACGCCGTCGGTGCCTTTGCGGCAGCCTCGGTATTGGCGCTGCTCGCCCTCGTCACGCTGGTCGCCAAGACGCTGGTCGAGTGGCAGATGCACAAGGAAACAGAAATGCTGGAGGCGACCTTGCCGCCTGAGAAAAACAGCTAACCACGGAGATCACGGAGAACACAGAGAAAAGCAAGGGCTTGTAATTGGGAAATGGCACTCGCCCCTTGTGAGTGTGAGAGTCGGTCAATATCAAGTCTTTCTCCGTGAACTCCGTGTGCTCCGTGGTTAATACGAATCAAGTTGACGGAATTACATCATGAGTATCGAAATATCTGGTGTCGGCAAACGCTTCGGCAGCTTCGTCGCCCTCGACAACATTGATCTGCACATCCCGACCGGTGAACTTGTGGCCTTGCTTGGTCCGTCCGGCTGCGGCAAGACGACGCTGTTGCGCATCATCGCCGGGATGGAGACGGCCGATACCGGCCATGTCAGCTTTGCCGGTGAGGAAGCCACGCACCTGCACGCACGCGAGCGCAAGGTCGGCTTTGTCTTCCAGCACTACGCGCTGTTCCGCCACATGTCGGTGTTCGAGAACGTGGCCTTTGGCCTGCGCGTGAAGCCGCGCGACGAACGCCCGTCCGAGGCCGAGATTCGTCGCCGTGTGCTGGAACTGCTCAAGCTGGTGCAGCTCGACTGGCTGGCTGAACGCTACCCCTCGCAGCTTTCCGGCGGGCAGCGGCAGCGCATTGCGCTGGCGCGAGCACTCGCTGTCGAGCCCAAGGTGTTGCTGCTTGACGAGCCTTTCGGCGCGCTCGACACCAAGGTGCGCAAGGAACTGCGCCGCTGGCTGCGCCGTCTGCACGACGAAATGCACATCTCCAGCGTGTTCGTGACGCACGATCAGGAAGAGGCGCTGGAAGTGGCCGACCGTGTGGTGGTCATGAACCACGGGCGTATCGAACAGATGGGTACGCCCGACGAGGTGTACTCCAACCCCGCCTCACCGTTTGTCTATCAGTTTCTCGGCAACGTGAATGTTTTTCACAGCCGGGTACATGGTAATTGGGCGGATGTGGGGCGGGATGCCGTTGGTGAGAACGCTGACGGTGAGGCGATGGCCTTCGTGCGGCCGCACGATATTGACATCGAGCATGCGCCAGTGGCTGGCGGGTTGGAAGCAATGGTTCAGGATGTGCACGCCATCGGCCCGATGGTGCGCGTCGAATTGGCACACGCCTCCGAACTGATCGAAGTTGAACTCACGCGCGAACGGGCGCTGGTGCTCAATCTCGCCAAAGGCCAGCAGGTGTGGCTCAAGCCGCGTCAGGTCAAGGTCTTCAACGTGCCGGAGGCGGCGTTGGAAGAAGGCGGTTCAGGAATCTGACCGGCTTGGAGACCAATAGGCACGGCTTTCTTCAAGATTGCACCGCCAAGACCTAGAATCCATGCGGCCTACAGAGGCTCTCTGTTTTCGAATGCAAAAGCAATAAAGTTTTGTACAAAACACGGCTTGCTACTAGTATTTGGTCTGAAGTTGTTTCCTTTGATTGTCAAAACTCTATAAGGAATATCGTCATGAGCCTTGTCAAAAAAATCGGAATCGCTGCGGGTGTTCTGGTGGCGGTCATCGCCGGCGCGCTGTTCTGGCTGCATGGAAATATCGACGGCCTGATCCGGGATGCGATTGGCAAGTACGGTAGCGAGATGACGCAGGCCAAGGTCAGCGTCGGCAAGGTCAAGATTAACGCGCTTGATGGTGAGGGCGGCATTTACGACCTGTTCATTGGCAATCCCAAAGGCTTCAAAACCTCACACGCCATGAAGGTCAGTGAGTTTTCTGTCGCCGTTGACCCGGCCACCGTTACCGGCAAGGTGATTACGATCAAGAAGATCGCCATCGTCGGCGCCGACGTGATTTATGAGAAGGGCGATTCGATGACCAATTTCGACGCCATCCAGAAGAACATCACAAGCTATGTCGGGCAACCGGCCGCAAAGAGTTCGAGCGATGCCAAACCCTCTGCCAAGGATGAGAAAAAACTGATCGTCAATGAATTGACCATCAAGGGCACCAAGGCGCAGGCGGCTTCAATGCTTACGGGCGGCAAGCCGGTGGCTGTCAGCCTGCCGGATATTACCCTGCGTAATCTGGGCAAAGCGAAGGGTGGCCTGACGCCGGCTGAACTGGCGCAGGAGATTGCCGGCGCCATGCAGAAGCAATTGGCCAGTTCGGTTAACTTCGACAGCCTCGGCAAGCTGGTGCCGGGCGGTGCCGGAGAAGCCGCCGGAAAATCACTGGGCAAGGTCAAGGGGCTGTTCTAGCACGGCTTTGAAGGAGTGTGCCTCCTGCGCCTCCCGACTTGCCCGGGAGGCGTGGCTCAGAATCGCCGCAGCGCGATGGAAGGGGCCGCTACAAGAGACCCGGCAATCAGCGCGATTCGACGCGACCACTACCGTCGATACTGACAAATCAGTAAATGCCAATATTATTAATAATAGACACTATTTCTAAAGTGCTATTCAAGAAAACTACGGTACAAGAGCCCCGGTAATCAGCGCGATTCGACGCGATAACTGCTGTCGATGCTGGGAATCAGTAAATACTAATACGATAAATAGTAACCATTAGTACTAAATAGCTATTCCATTCGGTAAACGGTTTATGTAATATGCGCGAGACTAAATTTTGACGACTTTTTTCTAGGGAGACGAGTAAATGCAGATCCTCAAAGTTGTAGCTGCCGCATTATCCATAGCCTGTCTTGCCGCACCGCTGGCCTCGCACGCCCAAACCATTGATGCTTCTGGTCGAGGCTGGTATCGCGTAAGCGAAGCGGACGGTGCTCTTGTTGCCCAAATAGGCAGCCCGAGCTATTTGGTGGGTCGGGGGATTGTTGTTTCGGGTAATCCCGCTATTCGAGGCGAATACCGGAATTATTTTGCCTTTGATCTTAGTGCTTATGCAGGCCAGACCTTCGGTTCCGCCGAGTTGAGTTTGTACAACCCCAAGTATGGTGATCTCAATACCACGACCAATAACCCCAATTCGTATGGTGGTTTCGCACAGAGCAATACCGCGGGTTTGGATGCTGGCGTCCAGCCGCGCTGGGAAACCTTTGACTTGCACCAGGTGACAACTCCGTCGGCAAATATTCTGAATGGCGGTGCCGGACAACAAGGTTTTGCTGATCTTGGCGACGGCCCTGTCTTCGGCAGTTACACCGCGAGTTTGGCGGATAACGGGTCATTCATCCGCATTGCGCTGAATGCAGATGGTCTGGCGGCACTTAATAGTGCGGTTGGCGGCACCTTCATTCTGGGTGGGAGTCTGAGCACAATCAACATCTGCTCAACCTGTGGCTCGCAAACAGTCTTCGGTTTCTCGAATGACCCCAGTCTGGCCCTCACACAATTGTCTCTGGCGCCTGTTCCTGAGCCGGAAACCTATGCCATGATGCTGCTGGGCCTGTCACTGGTCGGCACGATCGCACGTCGGCGGACGCGGAAAGTTTAAGGTTCGGTTTTCTTGCTTTCTCTACAAAACGGGGCTTCAGCCCCGTTTTTATTTTGTTGATCGTTTGCGTAATTTGGAAAGCGCCTCGACGATTGATTCTTGACGGGTCTTTTCGGCGCTGTTTCAGCGTTTCCATTTCTCCTTGCGTTGCGTCTGGATTGCGGTCTGCCTGTTGATCAGCGTCATCCGGAGGTGTAGAGGGCGGGTGCTATAATCGCCCGCTATTCGGGTCGTTCTCTACATCCATCGCTGACGCACATTCCATGGCGCTTTTCACTCTCGGCATCAATCACCGCACGGCACCGCTCTCGGTGCGCGAGCAGGTGGCTTTCCATGCGGAAGAGTTGCGTCGGGCGCTGGCCGATCTGGCCAGCAGCGGGCGGGTGCATGAGGTGGCGATTCTGTCGACGTGCAACCGCACCGAGCTCTACTGCCAAGCCGAAACAGCGCAGGTGGCCAGCCACTGGCTGGCCGACTACCGGCGCGTGCCGCACCACGAGATTGAACCTTATCTCTATATCCATCCTGAGCGCGATGCGGTGCGCCATGCTTTTCGTGTGGCCTGTGGGCTGGATTCCATGGTGCTTGGCGAGCCGCAGATTCTCGGCCAGATGAAGGAGGCCGTGCGCATCGCCCGCGAGGCGGGTACGCTGGGTACGACGCTGCACAAGCTGTTCCAGAATTCGTTTGCGGTGGCCAAGGATGTGCGTTCAAACACGGCCATCGGCGCCAACATTGTTTCCATGGCCGCGGCGGCCGTGCGTCTGGCTGAGCGCATTTTCGAGAACATCGCTGATCAGCGCGTGCTGTTTATCGGTGCCGGCGAAATGATCGAGTTGTGCGCAACCCATTTTGCGGCACAAAAGCCCAAGCAGATTGTCATCGCCAACCGGACAATTGATCGTGGCCGTGCGCTGGCCGATCGTTATGGTGCAACAGCGATCCGGCTGGAAGAAGTAGCCGAGCGTCTGGCCGAATTCGATATCGTTGTTTCCTGCACGGCAAGCCAGTTGCCGATTATTGGGCTGGGCTTGGTTGAGCGGGCGATCAAGGCACGCCGTCATCGCCCGATGTTCATGGTTGATTTGGCTGTGCCTCGCGATGTCGAGGTTGAGGTCGGCGAACTGGACGATGTGTTCCTCTACACCGTTGATGATCTGGCACAGGTTGTTGAATCCGGGCTGGAAACACGGCAGTCAGCGGTGATCGATGCCGAGGCGATTGTCGATGCGCGTGTAGATGGTTTCCTGAACTGGATGCAAACCCGCGAGACCGTGCCGGTGATCCGTTCGCTGCGCGATGCCGCCGAACGCACGCGGCGTCATGAAATGGAGCATGCGCTCAAACTGCTGGCCAAGGGCGAAGACCCGGCCAGCGTGCTTGATCATCTCTCGCACCGGCTGACCAACAAGTTCTTGCATGCGCCGACGCAGACACTGAGTCAGATTTCTCAGGCCGAAGGCGAGCGCAGCGAACTGCAGGCGATCATCGCGCGGTTGTTTCATCTGCATGGCGATTAAGACTAACGACGATTAACCACGAAGGGCACAAAGAGCACAAAGAAAAACAATGCAGGATTACTTGTCGGATTGAAGGTTTTTTCAGTTCTTCTTCGTGTTCTTCGTGTTCTTTGTGGTTCATTGATTCTTGCTATGAAACAAAGCATTCGCGACAAACTGGAAAACCTCGTTGGCCGGCTCGACGAGCTCGACCGCATTCTGGCCAGCGGTGAAGCCACTCGCGACATGGATCAGTACCGCAAGTTCACTCGCGAGCATTCGGAGCTGGGGCCGGTGGTTGCGCTTTATGCAACCTGGCAACAGACCGAAGCCGATTTGCAGTCCGCGCTTGAGATGATGGCGGATCCTGAAATGAAGGAGCTGGCCGAGGCAGAGATGAAGTCGGCCAAAGAGCGCCTGCCGGAAATCGAATGTGATTTGCAGAAACTCTTGTTGCCGAAAGACGCAAACGATGAGCGCAATGTTTTCCTTGAAGTGCGTGCCGGTACGGGCGGGGATGAGTCAGCGCTGTTTGCCGGCAGCCTCTTCCGCATGTACACGCGCTTTGCCGAGCGCCAGCGCTGGCAGGTTGAGATTGTCTCGGCCAGTGAGTCGGAAATCGGTGGTTACCGGGAAGTCATTGCCCGCATCGTTGGCACTGGCGTGTATTCCCGGCTCAAGTTCGAATCCGGCGCGCATCGCGTGCAACGTGTGCCCGAAACCGAAGCGCAGGGGCGCATCCATACCTCGGCGTGCACCGTCGCCGTGATGGCCGAAGCCGATGAGTTGGTCGATGTCCAGATCAATCCGGCCGACATCCGCATCGACACCTTCCGCGCTTCCGGCGCGGGCGGGCAGCACATCAACAAGACCGATTCAGCCGTGCGCATCGTGCACCTGCCAACCGGCATCGTCGTGGAGTGTCAGGACGGGCGCTCGCAGCACAAGAATAAGGCGCAAGCCATGTCGGTGCTGGCCGCGCGCATTCGCGATGCGCAGGAGCGCGAGCAGCACGCCAAGATCGCCTCAGAGCGCAAGAGCCTCGTGGGCAGCGGTGATCGCTCCGAGCGCATCCGCACCTATAACTTCCCGCAGGGGCGGGTGACTGATCACCGCATCAATCTCCCCCTCTACAAGATCGACTCGATCATGGACGGCGATCTCGATGAACTAGTCGGCGCACTGACCACCGAGCATCAGGCTGAGCAACTCGCGGCGCTGGCCGGGGTGGAGTGACGCTAAGCCGACGCCAGAGAAAACTGAGGAAAATTTATGGAAACGATGACCCTGACAACCCCCGCACTGCTGTTCCCCGCGATTTCCCTGTTGCTGTTGGCCTACACCAACCGCTTTCTCACGCTGGCGCAGGTTGTTCGCCAAATGCACCCGGGGGCTGACGGCGCGGTTCCGGAGTTGGTGAGCCGTCAGTTGGGCGGCCTCAAACGGCGCATCGGCCTGATCAAGCAGATGCAGGGATTTGGCGTGATGAGTTTTATTTTCTGTGCGCTTTCGATGTTCGTTCTTTTCGTCGGGCTGCAAACGGCGGGCAAGGTGCTGTTCGGACTGAGTCTGCTGGTCCTGGCCGTGTCTTTGATCATTTCCTTGTTTGAAGTGATGGCGTCGACCGAGGCGCTGACTATTGTGCTGAACGACATGGAGCAGCGGCGCGCGTGCTGATGTCCGGCGTGTCTGAGAGGATGATGAGCGGATGGTGCAGGCGTTCATGACAATTGGCGTACTCTGGCGCGCGGCCAGCCAGCGTATCGATCGCCTCGATGCGCGGCTGCTGCTCGAACATGTGTGCAGGCTTTCGCATGCTGATCTGATCGCGCATTCCGAACGGGAACTTGATGCCCAGCAGGCTGCACAGTTTGAGGCGCTTGTTGCGCGCCGTGCGGCGGGCGAGCCGCTGGCTTATCTGGTGGGCAGTGCGTGGTTCTGCGATCTGGAATTTGCTGTGTCGCCGGCGGTGTTGATTCCGCGGCCGGAAACCGAACTGCTGATTGATCTGGCGGCGGAGCGGGCCAATCGCCGTGCGATGCCGCGCGTAGTCGATCTGGGCACCGGTTCGGGCATCGTCGCCATCATGCTGGCGCGTCTTTGCCCTATGGCGCTGGTTTCGGCCGTTGACGTATCGGTAGCGGCGCTTGAGGTGGCGCGAGCGAACGCGGCGCGACATGGCGCACAGGTCCGCTTCCTCGAAGGCGACTGGTATCGGCCGCTAGGTGATGCGTGCTTTGATCTGATCGTTGCCAATCCACCCTATGTGGCCGACGGTGACCCGCACCTTCAGCAGAACGGGCTGAACTATGAGCCGCAGCAGGCGCTGACCGATGGTGTGGCTGCGGGCGACGGGCTGGCGTGCATCCGCGCCATCGTGCGCGGAGCAGGCGAGCATCTATTGCCCGGCGGCTGGCTGTTGATGGAACATGGCTACGATCAGGCTGTCCAAGTTCGCGAACTGCTGAAAGAGGCGATGTTCGAGGAGGTCGCCTCGTGGAAGGATGGCGCAGGTATCGAGCGTGTCAGCGGCGGCAGGATGATTTTTGATTAATTAATTCAACCAACAGAGGTTTTTATGGATGTGCAGGCGCAAATTAAAGAACAAGTGACAAACAATCCGGTGGTTCTCTACATGAAGGGAACGCCGAAGGCGCCGATGTGCGGCTTTTCAGCTACGGCCGTACAGATTCTGCAAGCCAATAATTTGCCGCTGTTCTTCAGCGTCAATGTGCTTGAGGATCAGACGATTCGTGATGGCGTCAAGGTTTTCTCTGACTGGCCGACTGTTCCGCAGCTTTATATCCGTGGCGAATTTATCGGCGGTTGCGACATTATGCGTGAGATGCACCAGAGCGGAGAACTCAAGCAATTGCTCGAAGGCATTGCCGCGCCGGACTGAAAGTTGCCCCGCAAAGCTGCTGCGCTTGCCATTTCGGGCTTGCGCGGTGCTCGCGCCTCGCCGTACTGCGTGTACTGTCTCGACGCTCCGCTCCGGGCGGCACCCGAACTGCCTGCGCTCGCGACGCTTTTCAGGGTAACTTTTCTCGGAGATGCTTCAGTGCGGCCTTAGTTCGCTTAGTTGGGACCGGCCGTAAACTCTTCATACGCACGAACAGCTTCGGCGGCATACATCAGCGTCGGGCCGCCGCCCATGTAAGTGCATACGCCCAGTGTCTCCATCAATTGCTCACGGGTGACGCCGAGTTTTATCAGTGCTTTCATATGGAAGCCAATGCAGGCATCGCAGCGGCTGGCCACACCCACGGCCAGTGCGATGAGTTCTTTCTCCAAAGCGGAAAGTGCTCCCGGCGTGAGCGCGGCTTTTGTCATCGCGTTGAAACCCTGCATGGTTTCCGGGATTTCCTTGCGCAGCGTGCCCAGTGCCTTGGAAACATCGGCGGTGATGGTGGCGAAGGATTTGCTCATGATTATCTCGCTTTAAAATAAGATAACTCTAATATACCATACCTGTCTTGAATGTGTGAAAATCTACCCAAGACGACTAACTCAGGAAATGATATGAAAACGATTTGTTCAACCGGTGTTCGCATGGTGATTGTGTTGGCTGCTTTCCTCCTCACAGCTTGTGCGGGCTACAGCGGAAGCAATCTCAAGCCGGGTGTGTCGACGCTGCCCGAGGTGATCGCCTCGATGGGTCAGCCAGCGATGATCTGGAAGAACCCGGATGGAAGCGAACAACTGGCGTATCCGCGTGGTCCGGCGGCCACCCAGACTTTTATGGCTCACGTCGGGCCGGACGGGAAGCTTCAGCGTATCAACAAGGTTCTGGAGATGGGCGTTTTCGCGAAAATTCAGGCAGGGATGAGTCAGGATGCCGTACAACGCCTGATCGGGCCGCCGCAGCCGCATTGGACGGAGTATTTCAAAGCGCGGGACGAGTTGGTGTGGTCTTGGCTGTTTTGTGACAGTTGGAATCAGGAGGCATTTTTTGACGTACTCTTTGAGGGGAAAACCGGGCTCGTGCGCTCGACAATGCAGCGCCCTAACTACGCAGGGCTGGATGGCGTACCGCCATCCTGCGGGCACTAAAACGCGGCCAGCCGCTGATTTGCCAGCGTGAGCCGCCCGGCCAGCACTTCGAGGAAGGACTGGTAGAAATGCATGCGGCAGGCTTCGGAGGCTTGCCGCAGTGCTTCGCCCTTGACGGTAACAATCTTGGAGTCGGTCAGGGCGACAACATCCGCGCCGCGGGTTTGCGTCCCCTTGCTGATCACCGCCATTTCGCCGAAACAGTCGCCGGTGGTCAGCAGGTTGAGAATCCGGCCGTTTTTGGTGACCTTGAGTTCCCCTTCGGCAAGGAAGCAGAAGAAGTCACCGGGGTCACCATCCCGCATGATGGCTTCGTCGGGCGTGACGCTGCTCCAGCGCGAGAAGCGCAACACTTCCCATATCTCGACGTCGGAGAAATCGGCAAAGAAGGGGAGCCCCCGCAGCGTGTCGAATTTCTCCGATTCAGCAAAATCGCGCGTCGGCGCCTTCAGTTCCTTGTTGCGGAAGGCCTGCGCCAGATCGTGCGCAAAGTCCTCCCAGGTTTGATAGCGCTCCCGTGTAACCTTGTGCATGGCGCGCGACACAATGGTGTCGAGTACTTCCGGGATTTCTTTGCGGATGGCAGATGGCCGGGTCGGTTCGGTATTGATGATCTGGTAAATGATGTTGTAGTTGGTACTGGCCTGAAAAGGTAACTGGCCGGTGAGCAACTGATACATCACCACGCCGAGCGAGTAAATGTCCGTCTGATGATCAAGCGGCATTTCCTTGACCTGTTGGGGCGACATGTAGGCCGGCGAGCCGATACCCGAGACCTGTGTGCGATCCGGGTTGTCGATGATGGCCGCGCCAAAGTCGGATATCTTGATGTCGCCGGTGTTCGGATCGCTGCCAGGGAAGAGGATGTTGGCCGGCTTGATGTCGCGGTGTGTGATGCCGATACGGTAGGCAAAATCAAGCGCCCGCGTGCACTTGAAAATGATTTCGACAACGCGCTCGATAGGAAGCAGTTTGTCTGCAGGGCAGTAATCTTCCAGCGTGCCGCCCGGCACGTATTCCATCACGATATAGCAGAGATCTTCGGCAACGACGGCGTCAAAAATCTGGACGATGTGCGGGTGTAACAACTTGCCAACCAGCGATGCTTCGTTCAGGAACAGGTGCGTGTAGAGTTTTCCGCGTTCCGCATCGTTCAGAATTTCCGGGAAAGCGACCTTGACGGCCACGTCGCGCTGGGCAAAGGGATCATGGCCTAGATAGACTGTCGCAGTAGCGCCACGCCCCAGAACGCGAACCAGATTGTATTTGCCGATCTTGTCCATGGCCATGACAGGCTCGCGCTTTCAGTCTTTACTGCCGGTCACGTGCGCGCGCAATGGCAGCGCGCACCTGATCGGGCGACGTGCCGCCGATGTGATTGCGAGAGGCTAGCGAACCTTCTACGGTGAGTGCGACGAAGATATCGTCAGAAATCAACGGGGAAAAATTCTGCAGTTCGGCCAGCGATAAATGCGGCAGATCGACCCCAAGTTCCTCTGCGCGCCGCACGGCCAGACCGACCGCTTCATGCGCATCACGGAAGGGTAAGCCCTTGCGGGTCAGGTAGTCGGCCAGATCGGTGGCCGTGGCAAAGCCTTGGCGCAAAGCATCGCGCATGGTGTCCGGGCAGGCTGTAATACCGGAGATCATGTCAGCATAGATGCGCAACGTGTCGGTGACGGTGTCGACAGCGTCGAACAGCGGCTCTTTGTCTTCCTGATTATCCTTGTTGTAGGCCAGCGGTTGGCCTTTCATCAGGGTGAGCAGTGCCATCAAGTGGCCATAGACGCGACTGGTCTTGCCACGTGCCAGTTCGGGAACATCCGGGTTTTTCTTCTGCGGCATGATCGAACTGCCGGTGCAGAAACGGTCGGCGATCTTCACAAAACCAAAGCGCGGGTTCATCCACATCACGAGTTCTTCCGACATGCGCGAGAAGTGCATCATTAACAAGGCGCTGGCGGCACAGAATTCAATGGCGAAATCGCGGTCAGAAACGGCGTCGAGCGAGTTTTCGCACACGCCATCAAAGCCCAATTCCTCCGCCACAAATTCGCGGTCGATCGGGTAACTTGTGCCAGCCAGTGCAGCAGCGCCCAGCGGCAGGTGATTGGTGCGGCGGCGTACATCGGCAAAGCGTTCCGTATCACGCCGTGTCATTTCGAACCAAGCCATCAGGTGATGGCCGAAGGTGATCGGTTGGGCGACCTGTAAGTGAGTGAATCCGGGCATAGGCGTTGCCGCTTCGCGCTCGGCCAGATCAAGCAGATTGCTCTGGAACTGGCTGAGCAAAACCTGAATGTCGTCAATCGAATCGCGCAGATAGAGGCGGATGTCGGTGGCCACCTGATCGTTGCGCGAACGCCCGGTATGCAGGCGCTTGCCGGCATCACCGACGAGGGTGGTCAGGCGTTTTTCGATGTTCAAGTGCACGTCTTCGAGGTCGAGCGACCAGTCAAAAGCGCCGGATTCGATTTCTTCGACGATTTGCATCATTCCGCGCTGGATGTCTGCAAGATCCTGAGTCGAGATGATGCTTTGCCTGGCCAGCATGCGGGCATGAGCCAGCGAACCACGAATATCCTGACGCCACATGCGCTTGTCAAAGCTGACCGAAGCCGTGTAACGTTTGACGAGATCGGACATCGGCTCGGAGAAGCGGCCGGCCCACGTGTATTGTGAAGGCGAAGGAGGTTGCGATTGGCTCATGATGTATGCGAGTTTGATAGGCTAAAATGACGTTCTTCCATTTGCATTGGAACCGATGCTTTGTTGACTACGCCTTGTCGTGTTACAACACTGTCTTCGGCTCGTCTTCGCGTCTCGCTTCCAATGCATATGGAATTACAGTCCCTTGATCGGCATCATTTCACTTAAATGCCAAGTATAAAGCAAAACCCGGCGGGGCAGCCGTTGCCGGACTTCCGTAATTTCGGCGTCATGCTGCGCATTCTGCTCGGTGTGAACCTGCTGGCCTTTGCCGCGGCGCTGATACAAAGCGCCGGAATCCTCGATTGCGTGCAGCGCTATGTCGATATGGCGGCCTGGGTGCAGCCCTTGCTGCTTTTCAACCTGTCGTTGCTGGCTTTGCTGAGCAAGTTGCTCAAGCGTTTGCCCTGGTGGTGGGCGCAGACGCTGGTTGTTCTGCTGGCAGCGCTGTCTTCAGCACTTTTACTTGATTTCTGGCGTTTCATGGTGATCGATGATGGCGGCTGGCAGCGAATTTTGCGTGCCGCCTTATTGGGCGGCCTGGTCGCCGGGGCGATGTTGTTCTATTTCGCCTTGCGTGCCCGGGCATTTTCGCCGGCACTTTCCGAGGCGCGTCTGCAAGCGCTTACAGCACGTATCCGCCCGCATTTCCTGTTCAACAGCCTGAATGCCGTGCTTTCGCTGATCCGCGCCGAACCCAGGCGCGCCGAGACGGCATTGGAGGAACTGGCTGATCTTTTCCGGGCGCTGATGCGCGACCACCGTGATCTGCTGCCGCTGGCTGACGAAATCGCACTTTGTCGTCAGTACCTCAATCTGGAAAAACTGCGCCTTGGCGAGCGGCTCAACATCGAATGGGAAATTGCCGATGTGCCGGCCGATCTGAAGATTCCGCCGCTCATGTTGCAACCCTTGCTGGAAAACGCCGTGTATCACGGCATTGAACCTTCAGGTGAGGCTGGCACGGTACGCATCCGATTTGCACGCAGCGGTGACGAACTGCACATTGATCTGGCTAATCCGTGCAGTCCTCGCGAAGGCGCGCAGGGGGGAAATCATATGGCGCTAGGCAATATACGTGAACGACTGGCACTGTATTACGATCTTGAAGCACGGCTGGAGACAAAAGAAGTTGTGCTCGACAATGGTCTGCGTGAGTACCGCGTGCATATCGTTCTGCCTTGCCGGAGTGAAGTACTTTGACAACACTTTCCGTGATGATTGTTGACGACGAGGCGCCGGCGCGGACGCGGTTGCGTGATTTGCTGGCGGATGTGTCGGCCGAGGTTCCGAATGTTGTAGCGGGCGAAGCGGTCAACGGGCTGCTTGCACTTGCGGCCATGGAAACGGGTGCCGTCGATGTGATGCTGGTCGATATCCGCATGCCGAAAATGGACGGTATCGAACTGGCGCGACACCTTGCCCAGATTGAGAAACCGCCGGCCATTATTTTTGTAACGGCCTACGATGGCTATGCGGTTGAAGCCTTTGAACTGAACGCCATCGATTACCTCGTCAAGCCGGTGCGTGCGCAACGGCTTGCTGCGGCCTTGCTCAAAGTAAGACTAAATCGCCCGGCGCTTGCCTCGCCGGTGCTGGCGAAAATCCAGCAGGGTGCCCGCACCCATTTATCCTGCCACGAACGCGGACGTCTGCTGCTCATTCCGGTCCCGGAAATAATTTATCTCAAGGCCGATCTCAAATACGTGACAGCACGCACCGCCAGCCGGGAATACCTGCTCGACGAATCATTGACGCATCTGGAGGAGGAGTTCTCCGAGCGTTTTATCCGCTTACACCGCAGCGCACTGGTGGCCAAAGAGGCGATCACCGGTTTCGAAAAGAACGCCGCCGAGGATGCCGAGACACAATGGCAGGCGATGCTGCGCGGTGTTCCCGAGAGGCTGCCGGTCAGCCGCCGGCAATGGCCGCTGGTCAAGTCCTACGCCAAGCAGTTGAGTGGTTGACAGTTAACCACGGCGGGCACAGCGATCACGGCGAGAAGAAATTTTCTTGCTCATATTTCGCTGTGTTCGCTGTGCCCGCCGTGGTCAATTTTTTTGAATTTTTATGCATTCCCCCGATTTGACTACAGAGCTAAGCTACAAGCTGATGTTGATCTCCGAAAGCTTTCATCGCCTGACCGGACGACCACTGCTTGATGATGCCTTGCCGGAGAGCTTGTGGAGCGCCCCGCGCGTGATCGTCGCCCACGGCACCGAGGCTGACCCGGTGTTCTTCTACGGTAACCGGATGGCGCTTGACGTCTTTGAAATGGACTTTGCCAACTTCACCCAACTGCCTTCGCGCTATTCCGCGGAGCCGATGAACCGTGACGAGCGGGCGCGGCTGCTGGAACGCGTGAGTCGTGACGGTTACATCGACGACTATGCCGGAGTGCGGATTTCGGCGACTGGTCAGCGCTTTCGTATCGAGCAGGCCGTGGTGTGGAATCTGGTGGATGCCGACGGCAAGCTGCATGGGCAGGCCGCGACATTTGATCGCTGGATCATGCTTTGAGAGCTTAGTTTTCGCGGTGACCGGAGAATGTGCCTTGCGTTGAGCCCCTGGCTCTCCAAGAGCCGGAGATCTTTCCTGTCTTCAGGTTCAGGTTGCCAGAAAAGCGCGCGTCTCCGGCATCGCCTTTGCCGGCCATTTGTATCAAACCGTTGGCATCGACACCCCCCGCAATGACGAAGCCAATGCCGTAAGACCGTGACTGCCCCGAGCCCGACACACGACCGTTGCCGTCGAGTTGAACGGTGAAGGTGCCGGTGTCGGTGCCGTCGTAGGTGCCAAAGTACTCGCCGGCCAAGCGGGGCGCCGGCCCGGCGTTGCGCATTTCCCTGGCCGCATAGTCTCTGGCTTGCTCAAATAGCCAGCCGATGTCGAGGTGGTGTGAATTGTCCACGGCCTCGCGGGTATGGCTGCCGGTCGCTGCGGCGGGTAATTTGGGTGACGCGTTGATTTTGTCTTGCCATTGCGGGGCGGGCGGCTCGATAGAGTCGCGCCCGACCGGTGTTGTTTGCGCCATGGCATTCAGGCGGAGCGTCAGCGGAAGTGAGGCGTTGTCGGGCGCGTGCGTCGTTACCGACAGGCCGTGGTAAAGCAAAACAGCGTGCAGCAGCACGGAAATCGTCAAGGCGAAGGCAAGGCGGGGCATGGCGGTTGTTGCGCCTTAGCGTGCGGTCTGAGACGCGCCCGCCTTTTCATAGGTGATCAGGTCGCCGGGTTGGCAATCGAGATACTCACAAATTTTTTCCAGGGTCTCAAAGCGAACGCCTTTGACCTTTCCCTGTTTCAACAGTGAGAGGTTGGCTTCGGTGATGCCTACGTATTCGGCCAGAGTTTTTGACTTGACCTTGCGGCGGGCCAGCATGATATCGAGTTGAACGGTGATGGGCATGGCTTCACCGGCTCAGACAAAACTGTCGTTTTCTTCAGCCAGCGATTGACCTTCGCCAATCACTGCGGCCATCAGCCAGACCATGCCGGCAAAAAACAGGGTGAACACCTGATTTGAACCGATGCCCACCGCGAGCTGGTGCATACCGGGCGGATTGTTTGCGGTGAGCAGGACGGACAGCGCCGGTCCGGCACACAGCCCAAGAACCAGCGAAACCATGATCCAGCCCGCGAATCGTCGAAGATGATGAATTGCCTGCGTTGAAAAGACGGTTCCTTCAGCGAATAACTTGAAACAGTTGCGCGCCTGCCGAAGGCCAAGTATGAGCGCCAGCATGGGGAATCCGGAGATGCATGCGCCGGCGATATGCTGCCAAGTCGCCAACGTGACCGGAACGGCTTGCGGCGCAAGGCCCGCGATTCGGGCGAGTTCTGCGTCGTTAGCGGACGACCAGAATATCAGGAGCGCAAGCGGCAGAGTGATCATGAAGATCAGGCTGGCAAAAGCAAGGAGGCGGGCAAGGCGCTGAATTTGCCGAGCGCTACGGGTGTGCGTGGGGGTCATGGTGGGCTCCTGCATAATTGGCGTCTGGGATTTTTAATGATTGTATTGTAATTATTAATTATTGTATAACAATAATTAATGCTATTCGGCCGGTCGGCCTGCAGGTCAATATCTATGGGCGTCTTCAACAAGATGCTTTGTAGGGCGCCTATTCATGCGGGCTACAGGCCGATGGCTTTTGAATCGGCCGGCCCGGTGGGCTCGTGGTCGAAGGGCGTATCGGTCGGCATGCTAGAATCGCCAGCGAACTAGCCAGCAGGATATATGCCTTGAAAAACAACGTTTCCGTTCCAGATCGTATCGTCATCGCCTCGCGCGAGTCGCGCCTTGCCCTATGGCAAGCGCTGCATATTCAGTCGCGTCTGTCGGCGTTGTATCCGCAAAGTGATGTTGAAATTCTCGGCATGACAACGCGCGGTGACCAGATTCTGGACCGGCCGTTGTCAGAGATTGGCGGCAAGGGTTTGTTCATCAAAGAGCTTGAGGTTGCGATGCAGGAAGGTCGAGCTGATCTCGCGGTACACTCGCTCAAGGATGTGCCGATGGAGATGCCCGAGGGATTTTCTTTGACGGCGATTACGGCGCGTGAGAATCCGCGTGATGCCTTTGTTTCGAACAAACACGACGGGCTTGATACATTGCCTCCCGGCGCGGTGGTGGGAACGTCCAGCCTGCGCCGCGAGGCCATCCTGCGGGCGAAATATCCGCAACTCAAGATCGAACCGCTGCGCGGAAACCTCGACACGCGCCTGCGCAAGCTTGACGAGGGGCAGTACGACGCGATCATTCTCGCAGCGGCTGGCCTGATCCGGCTGGGACTGAAGGAGCGCATCCGCGCGGTGCTCACGCCGGAGCAGTCGCTGCCTGCGCCGGGGCAGGGCGCACTGGGCATCGAGGTGTTGTCGTCACGTGCTGACATGATCGCCGCCATTGCGCCGCTCAACGATGCTGAAACAGCACATTGCGTGCGTGCCGAACGCGCCTTCTCGCGCGCGCTCGGTGGCAGTTGCCAGGTGCCGCTCGGCGGTTACGCAGTACTGGAAAACGGCTTGCTGTGGCTGCGCGGTTTTGTCGCCACGCCCGACGGTCGGCGGATGATCAGTGGTGAGTTGCGTGGCGCGCCAGATAAGTGTGAAGCGCTCGGACTGCAACTTGCACAGCAGCTGCGCACACAGGGTGCCGATGCGATTCTGGCGGAGCTCGTAGCCGGCCAATGAATATGACCCTCAACGGCCGGCGCATTCTGGTTACGCGGCCGGCCGCACAGGCCGGGAAGCTCGCGCAGATGATTGCCGCGCAGGGCGGGGAGGCAGTTTTTTTTCCGCTGCTTGCTATTTCGCCGGCCGATGATCCGGCTCCTTTGCTGGCGGCTGCGGCTCGCTTGGCCGATTACGCCATCGCGGTATTCATCAGTCCGAACGCACTGGACTACGCCTGGCCGGTTATTGAGATGCACGGCGGCTGGCCGGACGGGTTGGTTGCTGCTGCTATCGGGCAGAGTACGGCGACGCAGCTGCGTGCGGCCGGTATCCCACAGGTGATTGCGCCGACCGACCGATTTGATTCCGAGGCTTTGCTTGATCTGCCCGAGTTTCAGGCTGGCCGCATTGCTGGAAAAAAAGTGCTGATTCTGCGTGGCAACGGCGGGCGTGAACTGCTTGCCGATACGTTGCGCGAACGTGGCGCGCAGGTTGATTGCGTGACCTGCTATCACCGCTCGGCACCGGCCGACAGTGCGCCCATTCTGTCGTTGCTGCGCAACAACCGGCTTGATGCCTTGACCGTTTCGTCCAGCGAGGGTTTGCGTAATCTTTGGGCCTTGCTGGATACTGATGCTTGCAAGCGTTTATGCGAGATGCCGGTATTTGTTCCACATCAGCGCATCGTCGACGTGGCCGTAGAACTTGGCTTGCAAGGGGTTGTTCTGACTCCGCCGGCGGATGCCGGTATCATTGAAGGCTTGTGTAAATATAATTGGCTTCACCATGAATGATAGTGTTGATCCGCAAACTGCTTCTCCCGCTAACACGCCTCCGGCCGCTTCAGCGCAGGAGTCTCGATATTTGAGTCAAGCCCGGTGGTACAAGGCGTGGCTCAACCCCTGGTTGATTGTCGTATTGATTGCACTGGGCCTGGCCGGCTGGCAGTGGATCGAGACGCGCGTCCGGCTTTCCGTTACCCAAAAGGAGTTGGCGCGCCGCCTCTCCGAGAGCGACACTGTGGCCAAGGAAAGTCGCGCCCTGGCAAAACAGGCGCAGGAGCAATTGGCCGTTTTGCAGGGCAAGCTGGGTGAGCTTGAAGGGAAGATTGTCGAATCGAAGAGTCAGCAGACCACGCTGGAAAACCTCTATCAAGATCTGGCTCGCAATCGTGACGAATGGGCCTTGGCCGAGATCGAACAAAGCGTGACGCTGGCGGCGCAACAGTTACAACTCGCGGGTAACGTGCAGGGTGCCGTGCTGGCGTTGCAAGCGGCTGATGCGCGTCTGGCCGGCAATAGCCGCCCGCAGTTTATTGGTCTGCGCAAGGTGCTGGTGCGCGATCTGGACCGGCTTCGTGCGCTGCCGCAGATCGATCTGCCCGGTATGAACTCGCGTCTGGAAAGTGTGATCGCCGTTATCGATACCTTACCGCTTGCCGTTGATGGACGTCCACGAGATGAGTCCAAAACCAAGAACGTTCCCGATGAAACCGCAGTTTCAGCCGGTACGCTGGCGTTCTGGCGGCGCATGGCCGTCGAGTTCTGGGGCGAGTTGCGCGGCCTGGTACGCATTCAGCGCTTTGACCGTGATGAGCCGGCTTTGCTGGCACCGGGGCAGGCTTTCTTCCTGCGCGAGAATCTCAAGCTGCGCTTGCTCAATGCCCGTCTGGCTTTGCTGGCGCATGATCAATGGACGTTTCGCAATGAGCTCAAGCAGGCACAGTCCTGGGTTGATCGCTATTTTGACGGCCGCGAAAAAGGTGTGCAGGTCGCGCACGGAAGCCTCAAACAACTTTCGGCGACAGAAATCAATATCGAATTGCCCAACCTCAACGAGAGCCTCACCGCAATCAAGAATTTCAAGCTCGGCAAGGAGCGTAAATGAAAGGCTTGTTATGGGTGCTGGCCCTCTTTGCGCTGGCGGTCGGTCTTTCGCTGGCGGCGCAATATAACGACGGTTACGTTCTGCTGGTCTTTCCGCCGTATCGTGCTGAGGTATCGCTCAATCTGGCCGTTCTCGTCATTCTTGGCGGTTTCGTGACGCTATACGCCTTGCTTCGTGCCGTGGCGCTGGCGCTTTCCTTGCCCGCAAGAGTTCGCCAGTTTCGCGAACGTCGCCAAACCGAAAAAATGGTTGAGACCTTTTATGATTCTGCCCGCCTGCTTTTTGAAGGCCGCTTCAGTCAATCTTTGAAAAAGGCCAGCGAAGCGCATGCGGCAGGCCAGTCCCCCGCGCTGGCAGCGGTATTGGCCGCGCGTTCAGCACAACGCCTGCGTGAGCCCTACAAGCAAAAGGACTGGCTGGATCGCGCGGTGCAGCATGATCCAAAGATGTTGTCGGCCTGCCTGATGCTTGAAGCTGAAATGCATATCGAGATGCGTCGTTTTTCTGAAGCCGTGACGGCGCTTAAGCGTTTGCAGGATTTGTCCGGGCGGCACATTGCGGCGCTACGGCTTGAGTTGCGTGCCCAGCAAGGCTGCGGCAATTGGGACGAGGTGCTGCGCATTGCCCGCCTGCTGGAGAAGCGCAATGCCCTGCTGCCTGAGTTGGCGCAGGAGATCAAGCTCAAGGCGCATCAGGAAAATGTTCTGCAACGTCGTGCGGATATCGGTCAGCTGCAGGCGTATCAGAAAGACTTGCCGGCACGCGAAAGCAGTTCGCGCCTGGCGCGTACCTTTGCCGAGGCGCTCGTAAACTTGGGCGCCTATGAGGAAGCACAACGCTATATTGAAGACCGGCTGGATGAGGCGTGGGACTCGCAACTTGCGAGGCTCTACGGGCTGACGCGTGGCGGGGATTTGACCTCACGCATTGCGCGTGCGGACAAGTGGTTGCCGCTGCACCGTGACGATTCCCAGTTGTTGCTGGCTTTGGGGCGGATGTGTCTGGAGCAGCGATTGTGGGGCAAGGCGCAAACCTATCTTGAAGCGGCGCTCTCTCTGGCTGACCGGCGTGAAGTGCGCCTCGAACTGGCACGCCTGTTTGAGCAGACTGAACGTGGAGATGAGGCCATGAAGCATTACCGGGCAGCGGCCGGGCAGATGGCTTGAGTCAGTCTGCGAAGCAGACCACTGGATGCTGCCTCGCAACGCCCGTCGATTGGCGATCTTCAGATATGTGCCGTGGAAGCCGCATGAATACTTGCTCCCAGGGCGTGGTATTGAAGATGCGCGTCCTGCTCGGCTTGCAGGCTGCATCCCCGAACTAAACCCAGTCGCGCGGCTGTAGCGCCTCGTAAAGCGCTGCCTCAGGGCTGCCTGGCTCGGGCTTCCAGTCGTAACGCCATTTGACAATGGGCGGTAGCGACATGAGTATGGATTCGGTACGTCCGCCCGATTGCAAACCGAACA
>JANNGP010000154.1:0-14986 GCA_031403915.1 Betaproteobacteria bacterium | reverse complement strand
ATCATCGCCTTCCCGCAACTCGTCACCGCCGGGCTGGACAAGAAGGTTGATGTCGATATCAACACCATCGACCTGATGGCCCCCAGCGTCGATTACGGCGCGGAGGAAGAACCGGCACCGGCGCCGACTGAGCCGGAAAAGAAGTAATCAGCCGCAGCTGAAAATAAAACGGGCCGCCGGAATTCCTCCGACGGCCCGTTGTTTTTGTTGCTAATTACTTACTTTTTACCGGAAGCCAGTTTGCTGTACATGAAACTGCTGAACGAGCCTTCGGCCAGACGGTGCCAGCTATTCTGCTGATCGCGGAAGGCTGCGTAGTCCATATAAATCTTCTTGAAATCGGCATTCTTCGCCATGATTTCTTCGAAGACTTCATTCGCCGCCTTGTAAGAGGCTTCCATCACGTCCTTCGGGAACTGGCGCAGCTGCGTGCCGCTGGCAACCATTTCCTTCAGTGCGATCGGATTGCGCGCGTCGTACTTGGAGAGCATGTCGGTCGCCGCATCGGCGCAGGCGCTCTTGAGGATAGCCTGATACTCCTTGGGCAGTGCTTCCCACGCCTTGAGGTTGAAGTAAGCCGAGGCCTGCGTGCTGCCTTCCCACCATGCCGGGAAATAATAGAACTTGGCGACCTTGTTGAAGCCGAGTTTTTGATCGTCAAACGGACCCACCCACTCGGTTGCGTCGATCGTGCCTTTTTCCAGCGCCGGATAGATGTCGGCACCCGAAAGCTGCTGAGCCACCACGCCAAGCTTGGCCAGCACCGCACCGGCCATGCCGGCAATGCGCATCTTCAGACCCTTGAGGTCAGCTACTGACTTGATTTCCTTGCGATACCAGCCACCCATCTGGGAACCCGTATTGCCGCAGGGAACGTTGAGGATGTTGGACTTGGCAAAAAACTCATTCATCAGTTTGCCGCCGTTGCCATGGCGCTGCCAGGCGTCGAGCTGACGGGTCGTCATGCCGAAGGGAATCGCGGCGTCGATGCAGAAGGTGGGATCCTTGCCGTAGAAATAATACGAGGCAGTGTGGCCGCATTCAACGGTACCGTCCTTGACGGCATCCAGCACGCCCGGACCCGGGACGATTTCGCCGGCGGCAAATACCTGAATCTGGAACTTGCCACCGGTTGCGTCGGAAACTTTCTTGGCCATCACTTCGGCCGCACCGTAAATGGTATCCAGGCTCTTGGGGAAGCTCGAAGCCAGGCGCCACTTGATCGTCGGCAGAGCAGCCGTCTGCGCCAGCGCAGGGGCAGCGATCGCACCGGCGGCCAGACCGGCACCGGCTTTTTTCAAAAAGGAACGTCTTTCCATGTTTGTCTTCTCCAAAGGTTAAAAACGAACGTACGAAACACTTGATGATTATAGTCAAAGCACGGGTTTGTGGAATAGGCATTTATTGACCAGAAAGGGTTCACGCTTAGTCGCACACCACAATCTCGCCATTCTCGATCCAGTCGCTGGAACACCGCGCGAACGATCACCATGATTGATGCCGTGAAAGCCAGCAGGCACGGGCATTCGATCCCGGCCGGCCTGGAAATGATAAAGATTATCAGATCACTAAAGATAACCAAGCGTACGAGGCAGCCAGAGCGCCAGTTCCGGCACGAATGTCACCAGGAACATGGTGCCGGCCATGGCCACAACCATCCACAACACCCAGGGAATCGTAGACTCCATCGAAACGCCCGCCATGCGGCAGGTAACCATCAGATTGACGCCGAGCGGCGGGTGGAACTGGCCTAATGCCATGTTCATGGTGATGACCACGCCGAACCAGACCAGATCCCAGTTGTAGTGGATGGCAATCGGTATCAGTAGCGGCAGGAAAATGAAGTAGATCGAAATGGCGTCGAGGAACATGCCGGCAATCAGCAGCAGGAGCTGGATACTGATGAGCATGACAATCTCGGGCAGCCCGGTACCAAGCATGGCATTGGCCAGATGATCGAAGGTTCCCAGCGTGCTGCTGGCCCAGGCGAAGACGCTGGCCAGGGCAACGACCGTCAGAATCACCGAGGCAATCTCCGCCGATTCAACCAGCACCTCGTAAATGTCGCGCCAGCTCAGGCTGCGGTAGATAACCTTGCCCACCAGAAAGCCGTAGAAGACCGCCACCACGGCGGCTTCCGTCGGCGTGAAGAAGCCGCTGCGCATACCGCCCAAAATGATGACCGGCGCGGCAAGTCCCCAACCGGCATCTTTCAGGCTTTGCCAGAACGGAGGTCGCACTTCGGCGGGTTCGGATTCGAATCCGTGGCGCACCGAAAGCCACCAGGCAACAAGAATCAGCGTCAGGCCGGAGAGGATGCCGGGGATCATGCCGGCGGCAAACAGTGCAGGCACCGAGGCCTGCGGCACCAGCAGACTGTAGATGACGAAGGCAATCGAGGGCGGGATCAGGATATCAGTCGACCCCGCGGCCGCGATGACCGCTGCCGTAAATTGTCGCGGATAACCGGCCTTCAACATCGACGGCAGCATCACGGCGCCAACGGCGGCTGAATCAGCGGGGCCGGAGCCCGAAATGCCGCCAAGGATCATAGCTACCATGATGGCGACGATGGCCAGACTGCCGCGTCGCTGGCCAACCACGGCCGAGGCAAAACGAACAATGGTGGCAGCGACGCCAGCGCGCTCGAAGATCAGGCCGGCAATAACAAATACAGGGATGGCCATCAGCGGGTATTTGGCGATCCCGGTATAAACGTTGGTCGGCAATGACATCATGCCAAGCCCGCTGGCAGCGACCACCGCCGTACCCGCCAGACCCATGGCCACGGCGAGCGGAACACCGGAGAGCATGAGGACGACGAAGATGCCGAAAAGCAGCCAATCCATCACTTCTCACCTTTGTACAGAACAACGGACAGACGCAACACAATCAGTACTGAAATCAAAGGCAGCCAGATCGTGTACCACCACTGCGGGAAACCCAGCGAAGGCGTCGTTACGTCATACAGGTAGTCATCCCAGGCCATGCGAACGCCATACCATGCAAGCAGGCCGAACATCAGCAGGGAGCAACCGGTGGCCAGGCGTCTGGCGGCAACTCGCAGAGCGGGCCGGCGCTCAACAAAGAAAACAATGGCAATGTGGTGATTATTGCCGAAGGCGTGCGAAGCCCCGATCAGGGTCATCACCACCATCAGCACCACCGAGATTTCCTCGGTAAACGCAAAAGAAAGATCAGTAAAATAGCGCACCAGCACATTCACCATGGTCAAAACGCAAAGCGCCCCCATCGTGACGGCCATCAATACCCGCTCCACGGTGGAGAGCGTAAGCCCCCCACCGTTCTTGTTTTCTGGGGTCACGACCTCAGCGCTTCGCGATGGCCGTTTCGGCTTTTTTAACCAGATCAATGCCGATGGTCTTAGACCATTTGTCGTAGACCGGGCGCGTCGCTTGCACAAAAGCCGTGCGTTGTTCCGGCGAGAGCGCGGTGACCGTAACGCCGGCCGCTTCGATCTGCTTGAGTACCGCGTTGTCGCTTCCGGCGATTCCCTTGCGCGCCTTCTCGATGTTTTCGGCGGCCGCTTGCAAGGCAGCTTGCTTGACCGCTTCACGATCAGCCGGGCTCCAACTGGCCCACACGTCCTTGTTGACAACAAAAATCAGCGGGTCAGCCACGTAGTGCCAGAGGGTTAGGTGCTTCTGTCCGACGGTCGATAGCTTGGCGGCAACAAATACCGAAAGGGGATTCTCCTGCCCATCGACAGCGCCCGAGGCCAGCGCCGGCTGCGCATCGGCCCAACTCATTTGCGTCGGGTTGGCACCCAGCGCGCTGAAGGTTTCGTTGAACAGGGGCGAGCCGACGACACGGAACTTCATTCCCTTCATATCGGCCGGCGTACTGACTGCACGTTTGGAATTCGACATCTCGCGGAACCCGTTTTCCCCCCAGGCCAGCGGAACGACTTCACGCTTTTCGAGCACACCGAACAGTTGTTTGCCTACCTCACCCTGCGTCAAGGCATCGATGGCTTTGTAATCGGGCATCAGGAAAGGCAGTGCGAACAGGTTCAATTCCTTGACCTGCGGCGACCAGTTAATGGTCGAACCGATAGCCAGATCAATCACCCCTTGACGAATAGCGGTGAATTCGCGCGTCTGGTCGCCACCGACCAGTGACGTGCCAGGATAGAGCTTGATGATGATGCGACCCTGAGTTTTTTCCTTGACCAGCGCAGCCCAGCGTTCGCCCGCCTGACCCCACGGGAAAGCCGTGCCGAGAACGGTCGACAAGCGGTACTCAGAACGATAGGACTGAGCCAGGGCAGATCCGCCAGCCATCAGCATGCAGGCCAGCATCGAAACAACAAATATTCTCCGCATCATTTTCTTCTCCAAATCACGAGGGCAAACCTCGATTATCAACGGGGGCAAGGTCAAAGATCAACCAATTTCAATCAAATCAATTCCCCGCTATTTTCATCTGCTCAACAAGGATAGACCCCACCTGCTTGGAGCCGCGCACCAGCACATCGTTACCCACAGCCGCCACATTTCGGAACATGTCTTTCAGGTTGCCGGCGATGGTCACCTCTTCAACCGCATGCACAATCTCGCCATGTTCAACCCAAAAACCCGCCGCACCGCGTGAATAATCGCCATTGACGTAATTCACACCCTGACCAAGCAGTTCGGTCACCAACAGGCCGCGCCCCATTTTCTTGAGCAAGCCTTTGAAATCGTGATTGCCAGGTCGAACGATCAGGTTGTGACACCCGCCCGCATTGCCGGTCGTCTGCATGCCCAGTTTGCGCGCGGTATAACTGCTCAGGAAATAACCCTGCACTATGCCGTCGACGACCACGTCACGATCGTGCGTGGCCACACCTTCGCTGTCAAAAAAACCACTCGCCATACCGCCTCGCAGATGCGGGCGCTCACTGATCTGAACTTCCCTCGAAAAAACAGCCTTACCCAGGCTATCCACCAAAAACGAAGTTTTGCGATACAAACTGCCGCCACTGACCGCGTGAATAAAGTTTCCAATCAGGGACGCCGCAAGTGGCGCTTCAAACAGCACCGGCACCTTGCACGTCTTGATCTTGCGCGCACCAAGCCGGGAT
Organism: Betaproteobacteria bacterium; assembly: GCA_031403915.1. GTDB lineage: Bacteria > Pseudomonadota > Gammaproteobacteria > Burkholderiales > Rhodocyclaceae > Propionivibrio. The sequence continues at coordinate 9,900 of JANNGP010000154.1, read as the reverse complement.
AGCGCACGGCGCGCAGCGTAATCACCAATACTTTCGGGCGCAGCAATGTGTTGCGCATCACGCGCGGTGGAATACCAGTCGTCGCGCTGCATATTTTCGTCCTTGCCGGCGATAACCGAGCAGGCGAGGTAGTGCCGTGAGGACGGGAAGCCGCCCATGAAACCAAGACTGTTGGCCGACACAAACTGGCCTTCCTGGATCGAGACCGTCGCGCCTTCCGAGTTAGTCACTTGTGGACTGACGGCAAAAGCCGCCTGCTCGCAGCGTCGAGCCAGATCAATAGCGCCTTCGACCGGAAGTAGCCACGGATGGTAAAGATCAAGCTTGGCACACCCTTGCTTGCGCGAAGCCAGCAATCCCGGATCCGGCAATCCGGCACAGTCGTCGGCAGCTGTAAAGCGAGCAATGTTGAGCGCTGCTTCGACCGTCTCGCGCCAAGCGGTTGGCGAAAAATCGGAGGTGCTGGCGTGCCCTTTATGCTGGCCCAGGTAGATCGTGACCCCGATCCCCTTGTCGCGATTGTGTTCAATCGTTTCGACTTCGTTGCAGCGAACACTGACGGACTGGCCAAAGCCTTCCGAGACATCAACCTCGCAATCACTGGCGCCGGCTTTTTTGGCATGATTGAGAACATCCTGCGCATAGTCCTGCAGGGTTGCCAGGCGATGGCTAAAGCGGGATTGGGATACGGCAGAAACAGGAGTTCGCGACATGGGATGACGATGCTTGCGTTGAAAGCCGCTATCATAGCAGTTCCCTGCTAGGCTTCCGCGCCGGCAGGGCTACCCAAACCGTATCCTTGCCTGCGAAGTAAAAGCCAATGACGACCCACGAAGAAGAACAGGCGCCTCTCTCAAAAACACAGCGCAAGCAGCAAATGGATGATTTGCAAACGCTCGGCGAAGAACTCGTTGAACTCTCAAGCGACCGCATCAAGAAAATCGACATCCCCGAAAACCTGCGTGACGCGGTGAATGCAGCACAGCGCATGACGCGGCACGACGAAGCCAAGCGCCGGCAAATGCAGTACATCGGAAAACTTATGCGCAGCGTTGAAGTGGAGCCGATTCGGGCTGCGCTGGCGCTGGTGCGCGGCGAATCTGCTTCCGAAACGGCCAAGCTTCATAGGCTGGAACGGCTACGCACCGAGTTGCTGGCCGACGAGAAAGTGCTGCACGAGATCACCACGCTCTACCCGTCGGTCGATCTGCAACATCTTCGCTCATTGCGCCGTGCGGCGCTCAAGGAACAGGAGCAAAACAAGCCACCGCGCAGCTACCGGGCAATTTTTCAGCTACTCAAGGATCTTGAGAATAAGTCGCACCGGGATAGTGAAGGGTCTGAACCAATACCGGACTAAAAGTTAGTCAACGAAAAAGTGCGAACCACCAAGTCACCAAGCTCTCCAAGAGGGCACCAAGTTAACGTCTTGTCTTGCTCCGCACTTGCTATGGTCGTCTTGGTGAAACTTTGTGCCCTTTGTCCCTCTACAGGGAGGCTTCGCGCTGTCTTGGTGGTGAAGCTTTTGTCTTTGCCTTTCAACATGACTGCCTACTAATCGGCCACATGCTCCCGGTACCGGCCGATCTCGAAATTACTGCCGGCTTCCTCCAACTCAATGGGGGTTAGCAGATAACGTTGGCCATTGTGAACAAATTCAAGACTCTCACGCACATCGAAGCTCGCCGCCGGCATGACCATCCGTGCCTCTTCCGGCGTATTGCCCTCGTGTAACCATAGACCGGGGATCGCACCGGTGGCCGAAAAACCGGAGGTTCGCGGCCTGAGTTCGACGCCCTGCGCGTGCCGGGATAGTGCCTGAATACCGACACTGGCATGGGTGTCAGAATCCTTGTTGTAGCGTCTGACCACACCCAACACCCAGTTCTGACCACCTTCAGGCTGCATGCCGATCAGCACACCGATCTTGAGCCAGTCGCCGAGTTCATCGACAGCAGCACCAAAGCCGCCCAAACTGACGTTCTCGACCACCCAACTCTCGGCCGTCCGTTCTTTGGCCATGCGCGCCACATCCCCGGCAAACACCGTAAAGCAGTCATCAAAACCCTGCAGCACGGCAATACGCGTTTTAACATTATGGCGTGGATGCTCGCGTTGTGGCGGCACAGGCGCCCAGTACATGGCCAGATGCCGCAACACAGGCAATACCACCTTGGCCGGATATTCGCCCCCAAGATTCAGTTCATTTGGCACGTCACCACGCTCAACGACGCGCATCAACTCGTTCAATGCCTGTGGCGCTGCTCCTGGCGAGAAAAAACGCTGGCTCGGCAAAAGCTGGACGGGGTGCCGCGCCAGGCGGGCGGGCGGTGACCCCTTCGCGGCATCCACCCAATACACGCTGTCATGCAAGCAATCGCTGGTGAAAACAAAACCGGACTGAAAGTGGGCGACCAACCTGTCCGCCAACTCAATCTCGAGCGGCATCAGGCTATCCATCGACGAGGAATGAAGAATCAGCATTTGAAGGTATTGCTGCGCCACACTGGTCAAGCCCGGCTGAGCCGGGTAGAGTTGTACGGGCTTGTGCGCATACTCCGCCGCTTCTGCGGCTAGATAAGGCTGGCCAAGACCGCGCCACAAGTCTTCGCCAATCGGCCCATAGCGATACTCAACCCATTTTAACTGGGTGGCGCGTGCCGCCAGCAAGCGTGTCGCTATAAGCGGCAGCAACGGCTTGAGTAACTCACTGCCTTTGTCTTTCGGACTTTGCTTCGCACGTTCAATGCAACGCGCATAAAGACTGGCCACTTCACCCCAATAGTTGTAGCAGGTGCTCCATAGCCGGCGCTCTTCGCCTTTCGATAAGCGCGGCGAATGAAGGTAGTCGCGAGACAGGCGACGAATGTTGGGTTGCGCTGCCTCATCAAGCTGACGAATCACATCAAAATAATGATCCACCCGGAAATCATCGGCCGTCTGCAAGGACTCGAACCAGCCATAGATCTCATCAATCGCCTTGAACGCATTATCCAGGGGTAACTCGACAAGAACGCGCTTGAGTTCCTTGACATCACCCAGCGGGTGATCCGGACGCGACGAAAAAAGATTCAGGATCATGGTGCCCCGTCCTTAATCCCGGCCAGCGGGGAGAGTGGAATGAGTATCCCAATAGTATATGGAGAAGCCCAAAAGCTGCAAGCATGGACATGCTGACCTTGTTCAGGACGAATCCAGCAGTCGATCTGTCAAAAAGCAGACTGGAGTACAGTCTGATCCATTACAATTCAGCAGATAATAATCACACAGCAAACGCATGAAACCGTATCTCGACCTGATGCGCCATGTCCTTGAACACGGCACCCCCAAAGCGGACCGCACCGGCACCGGCACCCGCTCGGTTTTCGGCTGGCAATTGCGCTTCGACCTGGCCGCCGGCTTCCCCATGGTGACGACCAAGAAGCTGCATTTGCGTTCAATCATCCACGAACTGTTATGGTTCCTGCAAGGTGATACCAACATCCGCTATCTCAAAGAAAACGGCGTACGCATCTGGGACGATTGGGCCGACGAAAACGGCGACCTCGGACCAGTCTACGGCCACCAGTGGCGCCACTGGAAAACGCCGGACGGGCGTGAAATCGACCAGATCACGCAACTGATCGACAGCCTGAAAAACAACCCGGACTCGCGCCGCCACATCGTCACGGCATGGAATCCGGGCGACGTCGACAGCATGGCCTTACCACCCTGCCATGCCTTTTTTCAGCTTTACGTCGCGCCCGCCGCACCCGGCGATGCGGATCAACGACCTAAACTCTCCTGCCAGCTTTACCAGCGCAGCGCCGACATTTTTCTCGGCGTGCCTTTCAACATCGCCTCCTATGCCCTGCTTACACTGATGCTGGCGCAGGTCTGCGACTATCAGCCCGGCGATTTCGTGCATACCTTTGGCGATGCGCATCTTTACAGCAACCACTTCGAGCAGGCGCAGTTGCAGCTGGAACGCGACATCCGCAGTCTGCCGACCATGCGTCTTAACCCGAAGGTCAAGGACATCTTTGGTTTCCGCTTCGAAGATTTCACACTCGAAGGCTACGATCCGCATCCACACATTGCTGCGCCTGTCGCCGTTTAGCAGGCATGATTTCAATCATTGCTGCCGTTGCCAAAAATGGCGCCATCGGCAACAACAATCAGCTGCTCTGGCACCTCCCGGAAGACATGCGGCATTTCCGCGAAACGACGCGTGGCAAACCGGTCATCATGGGGCGTAAAACATGGGAATCGCTGCCCGACTCTTTCCGTCCGTTACCGGGGCGGCACAACATCGTGATCAGCCGCAACCGAGCATATCAAGCTACTGGAGCCACGCTGGCCGGCTCTCTGGAGGAGGCTATTAATAATACCGGCGATGCTGGAGAAGTATTTGTGATCGGTGGGGCGGAGCTGTATGCCGAGGCCATGCCGATAGCTGACCGCCTATACCTGACCGAAATCGACCAGGATTTTGACGGGGATGTATTTTTTCCGATGTTTCCGCCAAGCGAATGGCAAGAAGTCTCGCGCAAAGCCCAGCAAGGCACATCAGGACTGACGTTCTCGTTTGCCGTGTATCAGCGTCGCCAAGTTTAAAGCCCGTCAATACTTCCAGCAACTCGACCCATCGGGCACCCATCGTACGCGGATGTCGCCGGCAAGCTCATCAAGCATCTCATCCCATGAAGGCGGCACATAACCGGTGCGTTCGGCAAATGCCGAACCGTCAAGGCTCCGGTCGCAAACGAAACTATCGTCTGGAACGACCCTCACACCCCGGTCACCGAGTCTTTCGTTCAGCGCAGTCAATAAATCAAATTTTGTAATTGCCGGGGTGGCCACATGCCACAAACCGGAAAGCGGCGCTTCGCACGCTATCAGGTGCCCCACCAACCGGCCAAGTTCCATCGCCGTGAATCCTGACCAGATCGCCTTGCGGTAACCCGGCACATCGCCTTTCTGCGTGAGAAACCATTCGACCAGACTGCGCTTGCACGCCAGCTCCAAGCCAATGAACGACGTCCTCAAGACCAGAACATGATCACCAACGGGTTCGCCAAGCGCCTTGCAGCGACCGTGCCAGTCGTGGCAGTCCGGCGAATCGATTTCCTTGTACATCCCTGCTGTTCCGGCATACACGCAATCCGTCGAAAATTGCAGCAATCTCGCATTATTCTCGGCACATAGCTTGGCCAGCACATGCGGGAACAGGGTATTGGCCTCCAGACTCGCCACGTGGTTCGCGGCAAGATCCCGCTTCACCAGACCAACGGCATTGACCACCCAGTCCGGGCGAAAGCCGGCAATCACCTCGGTAACTTTCTCCGTATCGCCCGCCGCAACACCATACACCACGCGCACCCCGGAAAACAGCCGCAACGGATAATGGTCGCGGGAACCATGCAGCGTCACACAAAGTTCAAATACGTCTCTCAGAGCCAGATAGAGATGGCTCCCGATGATCCCGTCAGCGCCGAATACGACAATGCGCTTCATGCCTTAACCTCAAAGGAAACAGGCAACGCGCCTGCACAATGCCGCTGCCAGGCCAATATGAGCGCCTTTTCGTAGTGCTGAACCCATTTCCTCGGGAAGAAAAATGGTGCGGTTGAGCGAGCCGCGCGCAATTGCTGCTTTACCTCATCCAAACGCCCGGCTTCAGTCAACAATGATGCGCCAAGCGATTCATACGCCTCAAGGCTTTCGGTGATCAGGTTATTCATTCCAGCGCTTGAAAGCATGCTGGCCGCCATGCGTTGGGCTATAGCCTTCCCCATACACGTCAGAACAGGCACACCCGCAACCAGCGCGTCGGCCGTCGTCGTTCCGCCGTTACACTGCGGCGTATCCAGCATCAGATCAACCAGTTGCAGGCGCGCGAGATGCTCCTCGTGCGAGACACGCGGCGCAAAAAAAATCCGGCCTGGGTCGATGTCCCTCGCGATCGCCTCCGACGTCAGATTGCTTTTCGCTTCGGGGAAAGTATCCAGCAGATAAAGAACTGCATCCGGCCTGATTTTCAGGAACCGCATCCATACCGAGAAGACCTGCGGTTCAATCTTGTAGGCGTTGTGCATGGCGCCCAGAACCATCCCCGACGCCGGAAGCCCGGCAGCTAGACGCGTGTGTGGAGCTTCCCGAGGAGTATCCGCCGCATAACTGCAAAGGCATCGCCCATCAGGGACATGAATCACCGCTTCCGAGAAATTCGGAAACTCCTCAACGGGCAGTGAAACCGAGTCGATAATCAAATAATCGATCCATGGCGCGCCGGTTGTTGCGATGTACTCAAGCCAGGAAATCTGGATTTGTGCGGGGCGACGCGCCAGAATCCCGGGCCGCGACTTGTCGGCATAGCCCATCAGATCCACCAAGATATCGATGCCGTCCTCAGTAATCTTTCTCGCTGCAGCATCATCGTCAAGAAAATCAAGATCAACGAACCGGTCACAATCATCAGCAATTTTTTTCCGAACCTCGCTGCCATCATCACCACCCAGCGCATAGGCAACAATCTCAAACTGTTCACGGTCGTGCCACGCAAACAGGGACTGCGCCAACAATCCCGTCGGGTGACTACGGAAATAAGGTGACAAATATCCAATCCTGACTCGCCGTTCAGCGCCTCGTGGGTGCTGTCTGTCGGCGCATGGAGCACTTTGCTCACCTAACAGTGACTGCACGCCGGCAGCAATTTGTCGGGCAAGCGAAAGTTGCAAACCACCATCAAGCCCCATGGCCATCGCCCGAAAGCCGAGCGCCCGCTCGGTCATCGGCGCGGCTCCTGCTTCACGGATCAGCTCGGAAAATTTTGAAATGAAGTGATCGCGTTCCCTCCAGTTACAGCGCTCAATTGCATCGTAGTGCCTGAGCAGAAACAGTGTTCTTGCATCCAGACGAGCGTCCCCGCACTGGGCATCGCCTTTCTCTTCTCCGAAAATCGACAGGCGATAGGTTCGTTGCAGAGCTGGGTCGAGTTCAGCCGCACGATCAAGCATCTGCTGTGCTTCCGAGAATCGCTCACACTGCGCCAGTGCAAAACCGGTATGCAAAAGGAATTTTGCATTGATTGGACTCAGACTAATCGCCCGACCCAAGACCTTGACAGCTTCTGGAAAACGCTTCGCTGCAAGTAGCGACTCGCCGAGGTTGAACTGTGCATCGTGGGAGAACGGAAGACTTTTCGCCAAAGCCAGATTGTTCTCAACCGCCTCTGCGGCTCTTCCCAGAACGACTAGCAAAGCGCCACGGTTTTTTCTGGCATCATGAAAATCGGGAGCAATGCGCAAGGCAGCATCGTAGTTATCGAGCGCCTCCTCCGAAGCGCCATTCGCCTCTAAGGCTACCGCCAGACTGAACAACGACTGTTTATCTGAAGGATCGATTGCCACCGCCTGACGACAAACAACCACCGCCTCAGCAGGATCACCAAGTTCGACACACACCCCTGCCAAGGCAATCCGAGCCTGCACATGATTGGGATCCAGAACGCAGGCACGAGAGAACGCCCGCCTCGCAGCACCGAGTTCTTGCATACGATGCAAGGCAGCTCCTGACAGAAACCAGCAGTCAGTGGAATCCGGATGCTGTTTCAGGACTTCATCGAAGCAGCTACGCGCTAAACAATAATTGCCCGCAATTAAAGCAGTTCGCCCCTGATCGAATAAACTTTCTTCCGCCACATGCAATGACTATTGTTTAAGTGCCGCGGCACCAATAACCGTGCTTATCCCATCGGTAAGCTTATACGCAATCCCTGCTCGTTCGGCCGAAGCCCCAAAGAACTTCCCATTAACTGAACCGGAAGCAGCACATGCCCCGATTAAACCGCTAATACCTGTATTTTGGATATTGTTACCCGAAATACTTCCGGAACCGGTTGCAGAGAAGTTGGTAGCCACACCGCTAATCGTACCGGCCAGGCTCAAGCTAAACGTTTGCGCCCCAAAATTTACGCTCATGCTGGCTGAACTTAGTGTCCCTGACGTCAACAAACCCGCAGCCTCTGTCGGACTCGTCGCCCCTAAGAGCGAGTACGTTCCCGTACCAGTCGTTGGCATGGCCGCAGTCGGTACGCCCCAGAAATGGTGGAAACCCTGATTTGCCGTCAAGGTTGTCGGGGTGTTGTCTAGCGTGATATTTCCGTTGGTCCAGCGACCCCACTTGATGATCGAATCGCTGCCGTTAAAGTCAGCCATCTGGGCCGTACCTTGGCTGGAAGTAAGCCCTCCAGCAGTAAAGCTATTCAGACTCCCATCACCATTAAGTGTCACAGAAGCGTTGCTGGCATACTTCCCCCCGGAGAGACCAACAATGCCACCGACAGTCGCGACGGACGAACCCACAGCAGGCAAACCGTCGGACGTAACTTGATCACCTTCCGAATAGACTGGCTGAAGGTCATTAAACAACGTCGCCGGGGGTGGGGGCAGTCGTGGGCGCGAATCGGTACGGCGGGGGGCGTTACTTCTTCGAACCTCGCCTGTCTCTCCGCTTGCCAGCAACATGCAACCCGTAGCATTGCACACCTCTATCAACCCTTCGCCAGTAGCAACATCCAGCATATCTCCCGCAGAATTAAGTCCCGCGGTGTACTCCGTGCCACGAATGCCAATGGTCGCTACGCTAGTCGTTACTTTGTAGTTATCACGATTGGATCGCCCAACAAACCCGGTAATGGTCCGCAACCCGCCTTTAAGCAAGCTGAAGAAACCCTTCTCCTGCCCGTCAACTTTTCCGGAGTACTGATAATTGTCGACTCGAAATTCGGTCTGCGGCTGAAGGGAAACCATGGCGCCATCAGAGAAGCGCACCTGCGCGCGGCCACTATCGCCGGTACGGATGGTGTCACCGTTGCTGATTTCAGACCCTTTGGTCAGCGGTCGTTGTACCCCAACTGCATTAACCGCAGTTACGCTACCAGCTGAAAAATCAACATTGGCTGCAGCGGCGTAGGATAGCACCGGAAATGCGGCAGCCAAAGCCATCAGCAAAGCGGGGTTACGTAAACGAAGAATTTGTTGTTCCGACATGGCAATCTCCTTGGCGATCAGAAATCGCGGCGAACGATTACTGATGCAGTCGCACGCTGATACTCGTTTAATTCAATGTTTGATGCGTTATAGGTCCAGTTGAGCTTGGGTGTGACCGTCCAGAATCTTGCCGGAGTATAGTTGGCGCCCATCGCGAGCGAATACTCGGTATCCTTTCGAGTGGTCAGAAATGAAGGATCATCAGCACGGTAACGGCGAGATTCGATTGCCCCGCCAGCAAACAGCGCCGTTCTTGCGTTGAGATTCTTCTGGCCGCCAAGCCGAATGCCAATACCCCCGAAACCAAGCCAGGGCACATCCCCGTCATGCGGACGTTGGCTCACCCAATACGCCGAGGCAAACACCACCTCGCCACCACGATAGGCATGCGCAAAAGCACCACCGGCCACCCAACGGTCAGCGTTCTGGACAGACATGGTCTGATAACGCAGATCGGAGTACTGGACATACGCGCTGGCCTGATTACGGGCATCCATATTGTATTGCCACTGCCCCGACAGACCCGAGGCTGTGCGGTAGCGATCACTGGCCAGGTTGTACTGGTTGAACTGGGCATTCAGCGAAAATACGTTTTTGTCGCGTGTAACGACGACGCCTGCATAGGCATCCCCAGTGAGGTTGTCAAACTGACTTTCTCCGAAATTGTTCCGCTGTGTACCCGACATACCGGCCACCAGAGCAACTTCGCTGTTGATAGGGGAGCGCATACTAAGACCGCCACCCACCGTACCGAACCAAGCCGCCTTAGCCACACTATCATCGCTTAAAGTCACTTCACCGCCAAACCCTGGAATAGCCACGGAACCCTTACTCGTCGCCGCATTGATATTTGTGTCGTAACCCAACG
>JANNGP010000153.1:0-14458 GCA_031403915.1 Betaproteobacteria bacterium | reverse complement strand
GCACCTACATCCGCGAACTGGCCGGCAAACCGAAACAGGGCGAATCCCTATGGGGCGTCGTGCAAAGCGTGCGCCGGATCAAACGTGTTTTCGGCAAGGTGCATGTCAATTTTGGCAAGCCACTGGCGCTCGCTGAATTTCTGGACAACTACCGTCCCGGCTGGGCGCAGGAAGAGTCAGAGACATCTGACGACTGGCCGCGGAAAGCAACGCACAGCGCCGCAACCGCACTGGCCAAACGCCTTAACGAGGCCGCGGTAATCAACCCGGTCAATCTGATCGCCCTGACCCTGTTGTCCACACCAAGACATACTGCCGATGAACAGGCTCTTACGCGGCTTCTCGACCACTACCTGGCACTGGCCGTCGACGCGCCGTATTCTCCGGAAACCATCCCGTGCGATCTCGACGCCCGGCAAATTGTGGCCTACGCCGAACGACTTGGCATTGCCGAGCGTATTGCACATCCACTGGGTGACTTGATTCGCATACCGGAAGGTGATGCGCCATTGCTGGCCTACTTCCGCAACAACGTGCTGCATCTTTATGCGCTGCCGGCGCTGATTGCCTGCCTGCTTAACCATAACCGCTACCTCGACATACAGCGCGTGACAGAAGCTGTCGCTGGAATCTACGGACTGATGGGAACCGAACTGTTCTTGCGCTGGACGCCTGACGAACTACCGGCGGCAGCGGCAAAGGTTATTGACGTCCTTGTCGGGCGTGGTCTGCTGCTCTGCAACGACGCCGGACGGCTCTCTTCCCCCGAGCCGCACAGTCAGGAATTTGCCGAATTACGCTTGCTGGGAGAAACTCTGCGCCCATTGCTTGAACGGCATTTCCTCGCACTAGCGCTGTTGCAGCACGGCGGATCAGGCTGCCGCACCCGGAAATCACTGGAGAATGACTGTCATTTGCTGGCCCAGCGCATGGCGTTGCTCTACGAATTCAACACGCCAGAGCATTCAGAAAAAACAACCTTCTCCGCACTGATCGCCCATCTGGTCGATGCCGATCTGCTACGTGAAGATGAAACGGGTTTATTGCATTTCGACCAGCGCATCACTACGCCGCTGGCACACGCAGAACTGGTGCTCCCGGCCGAGGCCAGACAAACCATCCGGCGCATGGCCTGCGCTGGGCCGGTGTCCTAGCAGTCCGTCAACGAGAAAGTGCGAACCACCAAGTCACCAAGAGGGCACCAAGTTAACGTCTTGTTTTTCTTGGTGAAACTTTGTGCTCTTTGTGTCTTTGTGGTGAAGCTCTTATCCTTTTCTTTCAACATGACTAGCTGCTAGCCGCCAGACGGCCTCAAACTCTGCTGCTTGCGCTGTTGCCTCTATTGCGTCGTGCCGCATGTTCGAGGCGCTCCTTCTCGGCCAGCACCTTGCTCGCATACGCCCCATCGGGGTCGGAAGAGCCTGCATACGCCTGCAGGCCGGCAACCACCCCGCCATGCCGTCGAATAGCCTCCTGAAGGACATGGACGCCGACCCGGATATTGATTACCGGATCAAGCAAAGGCTTGTCGCCTGCCCCTTCTGGCACCTTGTCCAGATGAAAGCGCGGGATGACCTGCATCAAGCCCTGCGCGCCCATAGTGCTTTCGGCAAAGGGGTTAAAGCTGGATTCAATGCCAATGACTGCCACGATCAGTAGCGGGTCTACGCGCCGTTCCTGCCCGATCAGTTGGGCCATTTCGAAAACCGGCATCAGGGCATCCGGCGACACCCGGTAGCGGCGAGACACATAGTCAAGCGCACCTTGCATGCGTGGAGACAGTGCAACTGCGGCAAGTTCATCCTCGCCAGCGTCCTCATCGGATTCTGCTGAAGCGGCAAAGGCAGGGAATAGCGCGCCAATCAGTTCAGCGGGTTGCTTGCCTGCGGCAAAAACATTGACGATGGCGAGGACGAGCAAAAGCCCGGCAATCATCAAGCTGTGTTGAATAAGGTGCAAGGTGGCATCTGTACGGCGTGCCATCGTGTATTTGAGCGTAATCGTTGCAGACATGCTCACTCTCCTTCACTGTTGTCATCGCGCACAATCAAACACGGGCTGGGCGACAAACGGTTTTAGGCGGGTGTAAGGCCCGAGGGTGCGGTAAGACTTACCGCAGGGCGGAAACTTCAAAGTGTGGGTACCCTGCTTCGGAGTCGCAGGCAAGAGAAGAGTTCCATACCGCACATGCTTCGCTCATACGTTGCAGTGCAGTGTCGAAGGCATTCTATTGATTAAATGGAGTTTTGTCAAACAGCAGTGCTTTGTGCAACGCTGTGCTTGCCTACCCGAATCGATTGCATTCAACTTCAAAATCTACCGCAGAGGCGCAAAGACGCAGAGGTTTCGCTGAGAAAGACAAAAGCACTGGAAAAATCAGTATCGTCTCTGTGTGATCTCTGTGGCTCTGCATTCCCGCTGGTCACCTCTGCGGTAGGTTTTGTGGTGTCAATACGCCTCGTACACCCGTTCACGCCGCAAATCCGTCGAAATCGTATAATTCGCTTTTTAATATTTCTGGCTCACGCTAACGACCGCCATGCTGATCTGGTTTGTAGTCATCTACCTTGCACTCTCCATTGGCGTTGGCCTGTATGTCGCGACGCGCGTTCACAACACCAAAGACTTTGCTGTTGCCGGCCGCTGCCTGCCGATGCCCGTTGTTACAGCCACCGTTTTTGCCACCTGGTTTGGCGCTGAAGCGGTGTTCGGAGTTTCCGCGACCTTCGTCAAGGATGGACTGCGCGGAGTGGTTGCCGACCCGTTCGGCGCCAGTCTGTGTCTGGTTATTGCCGGCATTTTTTATGGCACCAAGCTTTACAAACTCAACGTACTGACTCTCGGCGATTTCTTCCGCATGCGCTACAACCGCACGGTCGAGGTACTGACTACCCTGTGTATCGTCGCCTCTTACCTGGGCTGGGTATCTGCCCAGATCAAGGCACTCGGCCTGGTATTTAATGTTGTCACTGCCGGCTATATCTCGGAGCCCGCCGGAATGGTCCTCGGCGCGGCGATTGTGCTTACCTACACCACCTTCGGCGGAATGCTCTCCGTAGCCATCCTCGATTTTGTTCAAATGGGTGTAGTCATGGGCGGCATGCTTTACATCGGCAGCATCGTTTCCGGTATGACCGGTGGTGTTGAAACCGTGATCAATCACGCGTCAGCCGCTGGCAAGCTCGATTTCTTTCCCGAAGCCAACGCCGCACAATGGCTGGCCTTTCTGGGTGCGTGGATGACCATGATGCTCGGTTCAATTCCGCAACAGGATGTTTTCCAGCGCGTCACCTCGGCCAAGAGCGCCAAAATTGCCATTTACGGCTCCATTCTGGGTGGCGTTCTTTACTTCTGCTTCACCTTTGTACCCATGTTCATTGCCTATTCAGCAACGCTGATCGATCCTGTGTTGTTCAACAACCTGATCGAGAACGATACGCAGCACGTGCTCCCGACGCTGGTTCTGCAGCACACGCCAGTTTTCGCGCAAGCCATTTTCTTCGGCGCCGTGCTTTCGGCCATCATGAGTTGCTCTTCGGCGACCCTGCTCGCACCTTCAGTTGCTTTCTCCGAGAATATAGTGCGCGGATTCTTCCCCGGACTCAGTGACCGCAACTTTCTGCGCATGATGCGTATCACCATCGTCTGCTTTACCGGGGTCGTCCTTGGCTTCGCTCTGAACACCAACGCCTCGATCTTCAAAATGGTCGAAAGTGCGTACAAGATCACGCTGGCCGGCGCTTTTGTCCCCCTTTTCTTTGGCGCTTACTGGAAACGCGGCACGACACAGGGAGCGCTGACAGCCACTATCGGCGGCGTAAGCTCCTGGTTGCTGATCGAAGCATTGGTCGGTGAAGCCAGCCTGGTGCCACCACAACTGATCGGCTTTGGTGTCAGCATTCTGGGCATGATTGCCGGCTCGTTGTTGCCCCAATGGGTTGCGGCGGATTCAACCAACGACATCGATGCTCACGCGCTGCAGCAACAACGTGCCGCCGCGCAGACACATCACACCGAACCCTTGCACCGCCATCCACAATAATCCGGGAGCAAGAATCGTCATACCCTATTCTGCTGCCGCAGCCGCTTCAGGAATCAGCCTCTTTTGTCCTGTGACGCGCTAGAATGCTCGTTACTCAACGCTCACGGCCAGCGCGATGTCTTCACTCCAACCGATAGCGGGTAACTCCTCAAGCCCGAAGCATGCGCCACCAACGACAGCGCTACCCCGCTACCTGTGTTTCGCCTACACCATCCTGATCATCTACGCCAGCCTGCACCCCTTTTCGGGTTGGCGTGAGACAGGACTGCCGATACTGTCCTTTTTCGACGCCGCATGGCCCCGTTACTGGACGGTTTTTGATCTGGCGATCAATACACTGGCTTACCTGCCACTTGGTTTTTTGCTCACATTGTCACTGCGCCGGCTACCCTGGCGCTGGACCCCGGCTTTAGCCGCACTCCTCATTGGCGCTCTGCTTAGTCTCGCGCTGGAGTGCGCTCAAACCTGGCTCCCCTCGCGCGTCCCCTCCCGTCTTGATCTGTCATGCAACGCCTTGGGCTCGGCGCTCGGCGCCCTGCTGGCGCTGTGGCAAGGCGAACGCCTGTTTGCTCAAATTGCCGGCTTGCAGCGCTACCTGCTGGCCCCCGCACCGCATGTCGAAGCCGGTCTGGTTATGCTCAGCCTTTGGCTACTCACCCAACTGTCGCCGGAAACTCTGCTCTTCGGTGCCGGTGACCTGCGTCACCTGCTTGACCTGACCCCCGCTGTGCCCTATGAAGCACAGTCCTTTTTTGTGATTGAAACCGGCATCACCACATGCAACATGATCGCTGCCGGCTTGATGGCACGCACCCTCATGTCCAGCAAGGCTTCGCCCTATTTTCTATTGGCCGTCTTTTTTACCTCCGCACTGATTATCCGTACGCTGGCGGCGGCGATTCTCTTGGCCCCTGCTGAAGCACTGGCCTGGCTCACGCCGGGTGCCAATTTCGGCTTGCTGATCGGCGGCGTACTGCTTTCGCTTATGCTCCTGCTACCGGCTCCACTGCGTCTAGCGCTGGCCGGCCTGGCGCTGATGGCCGGCACCGTTCTGGTCAACCTCACACCGCCCAACCCTTACTCTGCTGCCGCACTCGCCGCCTGGAAGCAAGGGCACTTTTTAAATTTCAACGGCCTGACCCGCCTGGCAGCCAGCATCTGGCCTTTTCTCGCATTACCCTATCTGATGGTACTCGGGCGACGGCTCTGAGCGACGATTGAATCAAGACTGGCATCAGTGGTCACAGTAAGTACAGTCAACAATAAGGCGTTTATCGGAATGGGCCACTTCAAACATCACGTTTTTTTCTGCTGCAATCAGCGCCCCGAAGGCGAGAGTTGCTGCAACAACCTTGGCGCCACTGAAGCCCAAACTTACGCCAAGGATCGCATTGGCCAGCTTAAACTCAAGGGCAAAGGAAAAATCCGTATCAACAAAGCCGGCTGCATGGATCGTTGCGACGAGGGGCCGGTCATCGTGGTTTACCCGGAAGAAGTCTGGTACCAGTATGTCGATAAGGAAGACATCGAGGAAATCATTCAGGAACATCTCATTGGCGGACGCGTGGTCGATCGGCTAAAGATTTGACATGAAGATCGTCGAAGAAAACCTGCACATCGACGGCCCGGCCGGCGTCATCGAGATGATCGTGGAGAACCCCGGCGCACCGCGTGGCATCGCGCTGATCTGCCACCCACATCCGCTGTTTGGCGGCGCCAACACTAACAAGGTCACTCAAACGCTGGCGCGCACCTTTACCCGTCTGGGTTATGTTGCGCTGCGCCCGAACTTTCGCGGCGTCGGCGGCAGCGCCGGAACTCACGCCGACGGCGCGGGTGAAACCGAAGACATGCTTGCCGTCATCGCCGACGCCAGGCGCCGCTATGGTGACCTGCCCGTTGCGCTGGCCGGCTTTTCTTTCGGCGCGTATGTACAGACCCGCGTTGCACAAGCGCTGATTGATGCCCATCATCCAGCACAACGGCTGGTGCTGGTCGGCACCGCTGCCGGTCACGTCGAAGGTGCGCGCCAGTACGCGGTCAAGGCGGTGACCAATGACACCATCGTCATTCACGGCTCGGTCGACGACACCGTACCGCTAGCCAATGTGCTGGCCTGGGCTGAGCCACTGAATCTGCCGGTGGTCGTTGTTCCCGGCGCCGATCACTTCTTTCACCGCCGCTTGCACCTCATCAGCGACATCGTGACCCGCGCATGGCGACATTAAACTCAGCAGAGGCTTTAAGCGTCTGCGGCCTGCGCAAGTCGTACGACGGCAAGGAGGTGGTCGCCGGCATTGATTTTTCTGTCCCGCCCGGCACCTGCTTTGGCCTGCTCGGCCCCAATGGTGCCGGCAAGACGACAACTTTGCGTTGCTGCCTCGGACTGACGACCCCCGATGCCGGTACGATCAAACTCGGCGGCTTTTCGGTACCCGATGACGCCGAGAGAGCGCGTGAACGGGTCGGCGTCGTTCCGCAATTCGACAACCTCGACCCCGACTTTACGGTGAGCGAAAACCTGATGGCCTACGGCCGGTACTTTGGCATCCGGGATGCTGTCATTCATTCGCGCATCCCCGACCTGCTAGAATTCGCCGGCCTCAAAGGTCGTGAAACCGCCCGTATCCAGACGCTCTCCGGCGGCATGAAACGCCGTCTGACACTGGCGCGGGCGCTGGTCAACAACCCGGACATTGTCTTTCTCGATGAACCGACAACCGGCCTCGATCCGCAAGCGCGCCACCTGATCTGGGATCGCCTCAAACAGCTTACCGCTCGCGGCAAAACTCTGATCCTGACCACGCACTTCATGGACGAAGCCGAGCGCCTGTGTGACCGGCTGGCAGTACTCGACAACGGCCATCTGGTCACCGAAGGCGCACCGCGCGAACTGATCGCCAGCCACATCGAACCGCAGGTCGTTGAAGTTTTCGGAGACAACGCTGCAGACTGGGCACGCTCCCGTAACTCGCTGGGCGAGCGGCTGGAAATAGCCGGTGAAACGGCCTTTTTCTATTGCCACGATACGGCACCCCTGCTTGATGCACTGGCCAACGAACCCGCCCTGCGCTACATGCATCGCGCCGCCAGCCTTGAAGATGTCTTTATCAAACTGACCGGTCGCGAACTGCGCGACTGACGACGAGAAAATCTTGAACCACCAAGACACCAAGAACACCAAGTTACACAAAGGAGCACCAATTGTCTTTCTTGGTGCGTCTTGGTGTCCTTGGTGTCTTGGTGGTTCGCATTTGCCTTGATTGACTTATAACTATGCAAACAGCCTATTCCATTCCCCGTCCCGGTCTGCGCTGGCTGCCTGTTTGGCGGCGCAACTTTCTGGTCTGGCGCAAGCTGGCCATTCCATCGATCCTCGGCAACCTGGCCGACCCGCTGATCTACATGCTCGGTCTGGGCTACGGGCTGGGCAGTCTGCTACCGGAAGTCAGCGGTGTGAGCTACGTGAGTTTTCTGGCGGCCGGTACAGTAGTTTCCAGCACCATGAATGCGGCAACGTTTGAGGCGCTCTATTCGTCGTTTTCGCGCATGCATGTACAAAAAACCTGGGACGCCATCCTCAACACACCGCTCTCGCTTGATCATGTGCTGGCCGGCGAACTGGTGTGGGCGGCCAGCAAAAGCCTGCTCTCCGGACTGGCCATCCTGCTGGTCATCGCGGCGCTGGGGCTGACCACTTCACCACTGGCGCTATGGGCAATTCCAGTCATTTTCCTCACCGGCCTTACTTTCGCCGCCATGGGGCTGATCATCTGCGCGCTGGCACCGTCTTACGATTTTTTCATGTACTACTTCACTTTGTTCATCACGCCCATGATGCTCGTCTCCGGCGTGTTTTTTCCGGCGGATCAGTTGCCGACCCTCGTGCATACCATCGCGACCTGGCTGCCGCTATCACACGCGGTTCAACTCGCCCGCCCCCTGCTGCTTGGCGAAGTGCCGGACAATGCCATCGGACACGTATCTGCGCTGCTGGCCACCGGCACCGTCGCTTTCGGCATGGCCACCGTGCTAACGCGCCGGCGCTTGCTGAAATGAGCGCCTGTAGCAGCACGTTCATCCTGCCATGAATTGGCTGTTTCAATTCTGCATCGCCCGCGCGGCTTTCGCCACGATGTTCATCGCTTATTCGGCGGTGCTGCCGCTGGTCAAGCAGGACTGGGCAATGACAGCCTGGCAGGCGGGGCTTATCCAGTCCGCTTACCACATCGGTTTCCTGCTTTCGCTCTTTTTCGCTGGTTTCCTGAGTGACCATTTCGGGGCGAAACGCACCTATCTGGTGACCAGTGTCGCGGCTGCCGCCAGCGCGATGCTGTTCGCCCTGCTCGCCGATGACTTTGTTTCCGCCTTCCTGCTCTACGGGCTGACCGGGCTGTGCTCGGGCGGCTCCTACACGCCGGGACTGACCCTCGTTGCCCAGCAAAGTGTTCGCGGAAAACAGGGGCTGGCGATGGGCATGTACCTTGCCGCCGCCTCGATCGGTTATGCCGCAGGGCTATTCCTCGCCAGCGTGATGATTCCGCTCGGCGGCTGGCGGGCTGCCTTCGTCGCGACAGCGCTGGGGCCAACGCTTGGTTTCGTGCTCGGCGGCATCGCCCTGCGCGGCGTGCCCAACGTCGTGCACCACACCAGTGGCCAGCACGGCGCACTGGCGCGAATCAAGACTGTGATCGCCAACCGTGCCGCGATGCTGTCGGTCTGGGGCTACACTGCCCACGCTTGGGAACTGCTCGGCCTGTGGGCCTGGCTGCCGGCTTTCTTCACGGCCGCCGCGCTGGCCACCGGCAGCAACGGCATTGAGGCGGCCAGCTTTGGCGCTACGCTTTCGGCCTTCACCTACCTTGTCGCCGCCGGTGGCAGCGTGCTGGGCGGCGGCTTGTCCGATCGCTGGGGACGCACACGCGTCACCTTGATTATGAGCATCACCAGCCTGATCTGCTCGTTCGCCTTCGGCTGGCTGATTGGCCTGCCGCTCGGACTGGTGCTGACCGTGGCAACACTCTACAACCTGACCGGCACCGCTGACTCCTCGATCCACTCGACCACCCTCACCGAACTGGTTGAACCTTCGTGCCTCGGTGCGGCCTACGCTTTGCGCTCGGCACTGGGGTTCGGGGCCGGCGCCATCTCGCCCTGGGTCTTCGGGCTGGCGCTGGATACGGCGCGCAGCGCAGGATTATCGTCAGAGGCAACGATCTGGGCGCTAGCTTGGACTACGCTTGGTATTGGCGGACTACTCGGACCGCTGGCCACCTGGCGTCTGCGGAAAATGCCGGAAGCGAAACGACTGGCGGGTGGCAAAGGATAGGAGACAACATGAGCATCAAAATTTTGGCATTTTCCGGCAGCAGCCGGCAAGCTTCCCTCAACATGAGGCTTCTTGAGCAAGGCATCGCCTCAGCAAAGGCGCGCGGCGCGCAAGTTACCGTGCTCGATCTGCGTGATCTGGCGCTGCCGCTCTATGACGGCGATTTTGAAGCGGCCTCCGGTCTACCTGAAGGCGCGCTGCGCTTCAAGCAGGCGATTCGCGAGCACGACGCCTTGTTGATCGCTTCACCGGAATACAACGGCTTTTTTACCCCGCTGCTGAAGAACGCCATCGACTGGGCGACTCGTCCGCACACCAGTGGCGGCAATCCATTCCCGGGCAAGGTTGCCGCACTGATCGCCGCCTCGCCCGGCGCGCTCGGCGGCATTCGCGGCCTGCCTGCGCTGCGGGTGCTGCTTTCCGGCATTGGTGTACTTGTCACGCCAACCCAGATGGCGCTTTCGCTCGCTGCACAAGCCTTCGATGAACAAGGCAAACTGATCGACCCCAAGCAGCAGGCGATGCTCGAAGGCGCGGTCAGTGAACTCCTCAAAACCACCCGACCGACTTGACCGACCTTACAAGCATCAGGGACAATAGCACTTCCTTTCGGTTCGACGAAACGGAACACGGTGCAAATCCGTGGCGGGCCCGCCGCTGTATCCGGGGACGAAGACTGCATGGTTTGTCATCACCGCAAACCAGCCACTGACGGGGAACACCCCGCCGGGAAGGCGTAGCGCTTCGGCTGATCCGGTAGCCAGAAGACGTGCTGAACCGAATCGGAGCTTTGGCAAAGGCTCCGGCTGACTGCATACCCACGTGTGCCGTCAGCCGGAGCCTTTTTGTTTTCTATATTCCCGAGGAGTGGAACATGACCCAGACCGTTAAAACACCGACCGCGCAATCCGCCACCACCGAGGCTGCCAAGCAGACCGCCCCGACCATCGCCGTGCGCAAGAGCTGCAACCCTGAAGGCATCGGTCTGTCGCACTATGTTTTGATGGATAAAAAAGCCGCCAAATAATTCCATTTCCCGACCAATCCTGTCTTTGTCGACTTCGCCTTGCCGTGCTAATCGCACTGTCTTCGGCTCGTCTTCGCGACATCATTGATCCGGAAATGGAATAGCGCCTACGGGACACAATACCCTGCTGGCCCTTTGATTTTCTGCCTTCGCTGCGCGCCGCACGCCTTGTTCCCGGCTCGCTCGCGACGGTTTTGTCGAGATTTCGAATATGCCCCACTCTCATTACCCCGCTTACCGCGAAGCACTGATTCCCGTGGACATCGGCCACGCCACTTACGCCGCCGTCACCGACCCGCGTTCCGCCTTCTGGGCGCTGGTCGACAAAACCCGTGTCACCGAGTCCGTTTCGAGCGGCCCATTGTTTGACAGCTACCGCGCCAAGGCCGACGAATTCGCCCGCGAACTGCACGCCCTGCGCTTCGAACTCACGCCCTCCGGCGTGTACCTCAACCCCACCGAGCGCTGCAACCTCAACTGCACCTACTGCTACCTGCCCGGACAGCAACGCAGCGAAGGCAAACACATGCCGTCCGAAAAACTTTCGGCCTCGCTGCACAAGCTGCGCGACTACTTCCGCTCGGTCATGCCCGAGGGCCGCAAGCCGCGCGCCATCTTCCACGGCGCCGAGCCGCTGATGAACAAGGATGCGGTGTTCAAGACCATCGACGAATTCGGCAACGATTTCGCCTTCGGGCTACAGACCAACGGCACACTGCTTGACGATGCCGCCGTCGACTTCCTGACCTCGCGCAATGTGAGCATCGGCCTCTCGCTCGACGGCCCGGTAGCCGGCATCACCGACGCCACGCGCCAGACCTGGGGCGGCAAAAGCGTGCATGACAAGGTGCTGGTCGCCATGGAGAAACTGCGCGGCTACGGCTCGTGGAGCGTGATCACCACCTGCACCACCGAGAACCTGCCCTACCTCACACAGATGGTCGATCTTTTCCACGCCCATGACGTGCCGACCTGCATGCTCAATACCCTGCGCTGCACGCTGCCCGGCGCACGCGATGTGAAGCCTGCCGACGGCGACATGGCCAAGTCCTTCTTCGCTGCGCTTGACCGCACGCACGAACTCTACCGGCAGACCGGGCGCAAGCTGCTCGTTGCCAACTTCGCCAACATCCTGATCGGGATTCTTGCGCCGACAGCCCGCCGGCTGATGTGCGACATCTCGCCTTGCGGCGGCGGTCGCGCCTTTTTCGCGCTGGCCGCCGACGGCAGCCTTTACCCGTGCAGCGAATTCATCGGTCTGCCGCGCTTTAACGGTGGCAACCTGTTTGAAAAGGGCGGTGTCGAAGCAGCGCTTCAATCCAACGCCTTCCGCACCGTCACCGCGCGCGACGTCGACCAATTCGAGCCGTGCAACGACTGCGCCATCCGCCACTTCTGTGGCTCACCCTGTCCGGCTGAGGCGCACGAAATGAATGGAGGCATGGACAAGATTGGCGCCTTCTGCGATTTTTACAAGGAACAGGTGAATTACGCCATGCGCCTGATCGCCGACGGAAAGGCCAATGACTATCTGTGGGACGGCTGGGACGACGGCACGGAAACGACCTTTTTCATGCAATAGCCCTGCAAGGCAATGAATACGGACTTATTCGCGGCATACTGCGAAGACGCCCGTGTCTATTGGGTTGCAGCCTTATCGGCTTCATAAAACTCCTGCAAGGCGATTTATCAGTGCATGCGTGTAAAATCCCCGCATGGAAATTCTTCTCGTCCTGACCAATCTCCCCGATCTGGCATCGGCCGAGACAATGTCGGCCACACTGGTGGAAGGGCGGCTGGCGGCCTGCGTTAACATTCTCCCGCCGTGTCGCTCGGTGTATCGCTGGAAGGGCGCGGTTGAAGCGGCTGACGAGATTCCGCTGCTGATCAAAACCACGGCAGCACGGTATCCGGCGCTTGAAGAAGCGATCCGCTCGCAGCACCCCTATGAAACGCCCGAGATCATCGCCCTGCCCGTCACGCAAGGCCTGCCGGAATATCTGGCCTGGGTATGCGCAGAAACCCGAAGCGAAGACTGAGCCTACACGATGAAACGTCTGTTTTTTGTCCTGATGCTGTTTTTTTCTCTGGCACACGCCGAGGATCTCCTGAACCCTTTGGTTGCCTTCAAACCCAGCGCCCGTGCGCTAGACGGCCAGACGATCGAAGTTCGCTTCGACATTGCCAAAGGCTATTACCTCTACCGCGACAAGTTCCGTTTCGCCGCCGTATCTGCCAACACCACGGCCAACACTCCGGCGGGGGTGCAACTCGGCACGCCGATCCTGCCCAAGGGCAAAGAGAAAATGGATGAGACCTTCGGCAAGGTCGAGGTCTATTACAAGGAAGCCCTGATCCGCCTGCCGGTTGAGCGCAGCAGTTCCGGCACACTGCCACTAACCCTGATTCTTACTTCGCAGGGCTGTGCGGATGCCGGGGTGTGTTACCCGCCGCAAAAACAGACGCTCAGTATTGAATTACCCGACCCTGCGACAGCCCCTGTTGCACCCTCGCCTGCTGCAAGCACCGGTGATGAATCCGGCCGCATTGCCGCGCTGCTGCAAAACGCTGACCTGTGGCTGGTGGCCATCAGTTTCTTCGGCTTTGGTCTGCTGCTCTCGTTCACGCCCTGTATGTTCCCGATGATCCCGATTCTCTCCGGCATCATCGTCGGTTCCGGCCGCGCCGGGCACGGCGTATCGCACGCACGCGGTTTTGCGCTTTCTCTGGCCTACGTGCTGGGTATGGCGGTGACGTATTCAGCGGCCGGTATCGCCGCCGGGCTGACCGGAACGATGCTCGCTGCCGCATTGCAAAACTCCTGGGTTCTCGGTGGCTTTGCGCTCGTCTTCGTCGTTCTTTCGCTGTCGATGTTCGGCTTCTACGAGTTGCAGTTGCCGACGTTTCTGCAAAGCAAAGTGTCGGATGAAGCCTCCCATTTAAAAGGCGGTTCCTTACCCAGCGTTGCGCTCATGGGCGCGCTATCGGCTGTCATCGTCGGGCCCTGCGTGGCTGCTCCGCTGGCTGGTGCGCTGCTCTATATCGGGCAAACCGGCGATGCTCTGCTGGGCGGCATGGCCCTCTTCTGCATGGCGCTGGGCATGGGCGTGCCCTTGCTTGCAGTCGGCCTTTCCGCCGGTACCTTGCTGCCCAAATCCGGGCCGTGGATGGAGACGGTCAAAAAGATTTTCGGCGTCATTCTGCTCGGTACGGCCCTCTGGATCGTCTCGCCGGTCATTCCGGTTGCGGTACAAATGGCGGGCTGGGCGCTGCTGCTGATTTTTCCGGCCATCTACCTGCACGCCATCGACCCTTTGCCGCCACACGCCAGGAGCATGCAACGCTTCTGGAAGGGCATCGGCATGGTCATGCTGATCGCCGGCGTAGCCATGCTGGTCGGTGCCTTCTCGGGCGCCACGGACCCGCTGCAACCACTTTCCGGCTTGCGTGGAGAAAATTCTACCGTCGAAAAATCCGGCCTGCGCTTCGAACGCGTCCGCTCGCTCGCCGAACTTGACGCCCGTCTCAACACGTCTGACAAGCCGGTCATGCTTGATTTTTACGCGGACTGGTGTGTGTCGTGCAAGGAGATGGAGCGCTTCACTTTCTCTGATCCCCGCGTGCAGGAAAAACTGGCTGGCTACACCCTACTACAGGCCGACGTAACGGCCAACTCGGAAGATGACAAGGCGCTGCTGGCGCGTTTCAAACTCTTCGGCCCGCCCGGCATTATTTTCTTTAACGCGCAGGGCAAAGAAATCGACGGCGTTCGCGTGGTCGGCTTCCAGAATGCCGGGGAGTTTCTGGCAACGCTGGCACAACTGCGTTGAGCCGTTACCGACGTCGCTTCCGCTAGTGCGCGGCGACAGCGGCCGCAACGCCCGTCGTCAGAAGACCCAGCATAGTCTGCGCATGCTCAGCAGCTTCCCGCCCGAGGCTGGTCAGATAACCGCCATCCGCCTGTGTGATCAAACCTTTGGCATACAGGCGCTGAACCGCTGAAATAACTTCCGCATCAGCCGTTTTGTGCACCTTGATGCCCTGCTGGCCGGTTTCCAGA
>JANNGP010000152.1:0-39734 GCA_031403915.1 Betaproteobacteria bacterium | reverse complement strand
GCTTCCGACAACAGGCTGTCATCCATGATGTTATTGATGGAGACATCAGGGTTCTTCTCCAGGAAGGGCTTGAAATGCGGGTTGTAAATAATATCCATGAACGAGTTGATCGTATGGATAAGGAACAATTTTTTCATTCGTCGTTACTCCAAAGTAAGTTGAAATCCAGTGCTGAAGTAGTTTCTTGGCTAACAACCGCTATTACAAAGGTGCTAGTAATCTACAGCGCCTTTGAGAGTATCCACGCCGTTTGTGTTCCGGTCAAGCATCCGCCTTTTTTTGCCTGGATACGATCACACAATAATCACTTAACTAATTGAATATATGAAAATTAAAAGATATTTACTTTTTAAATAACACTACCACTTAGTTGACAATTTATCCGTCAACGGATACATTAATCAAATGTAGTTGCAGGGCAATTTGCGGTATTCTGTCTCTCTGGATCGGCAAGATAAAAAATTGTTTTTTGCCCCTCCGGATGGCGCAGCAAGCGCATTCCTTCACTGCAGCAGGCACACATCAAATTTCTTCGTAACTGCTAATAACTTAGGATACTGTCACATGAACACAGTTGACCCGCGGCTAATGGCCAATGCCATTCGTTTCTTGTCTATGGATGCCATCGAGCGTGCATGTGACGGACACCCTGGAACCCCGATGGGCTGTGCAGATATTACAACTGCGCTGTTCACCAAACATCTGAAGTACAACCCGAAGGATCCGGCCTGGTTTGATCGCGACCGTTTCGTTCAGTCGAATGGCCACGGCTCGATGCTGATCTACTCGCTGCTGCATCTCTCGGGTTATGAAGAAATGAGTATCGACCAGCTCAAGAACTTCCGGGAATTCGATTCGCACTGTGCTGGCCACCCCGAACGCGACCTGAAGACCGGTGTCGAAGTGACGACCGGCCCGCTCGGCCAGGGCATTGCCAACGCCGCCGGTATGGCCGTGGCCGAAGCCATTCTGAACGCCAAGTACGGCGACGACATTATTGATCACTACACTTATTCACTGGTGGGTGATGGTTGCCTGCAGGAAGGTGTCGGCCAGGAAATCATCGCGTTAGCCGGCCACTTGAAATTGAATAAGCTCGTTTTCATTTGGGACGACAACAAGATGACGGATGATGGCCCAACGTATCAGGCTATCTCCGAAGATGTGCGCGCTCGTTTCCGTGTCGCCGGCTGGAATGTGATTGACGCCGACGGCCAGAGTTTCGAGTCCGTCGATCATGCGCTAGCGCTGGCCAAGACGATGTCCAAGAAGGATCCGCGTCCAACCATGATCGCCTGTACGACCAAGATCGGCTTTGGCATCCCGCGTATCGAAGACACCCGTGCCGCGCACGGTGGCCGCGTGTTCAAGGAGGACACGGTTGCCGCCCGCAAGCACCTCGGTTGGCCGCAAGAACCCTTCGTCATTCCGCAGGAAATTGTTGATGCATGGCGCACTGCCGGTCGTCGCAGCGAAGGCGAATACAATGCCTGGAACGAGCGTGTTGCCAAGCTGGCGCCGGCCGTCAAGGCTGAGTTTGAGCGCATCATCAAGGGCGATTTGCCCAAGGGCTGGACGGAAGCACTGCTGGCACACAAAAAGAAACTCGTTGAAGAGAAGAAGGACGAGCCGGGCGTTGCTGCTTCCGGTCAAGTTATCGACATTCTTTCGGCTGTTATTCCCGAACTGGTTTCTGGCGCCCCGGATCTTGAAGCCGCCACCAAGCACAAAAACAGTCTAACGCCCTTCACGCCTGAAAATCGCGGCGGCCGTTATATTCACTACGGCATCCGCGAACACGCCATGGGTTCGATGATGAACGGCATGTCGGCGCACGGTGGCATTATTCCTTGCGGTATCACCTTCCTGGTCTTCTCCGATTACGAGCGCCCCGCCCAGCGCGGTGCCGCCCTGATGGGACTGCCGGTCAAGTTCCTGTTCAGCCATGACTCCATTGGCATCGGCAAGAACGGCCCAACCCACCAACCGGTTGAAATGCTCGCCTCACTGCGCGCCATCCCGAACATGCTGGTGCTGCGTCCGGCCGACTCGGTTGAACTGACTGAGTGTTGGGAAATCATGATCAACCAGAAGACCCGTCCAGCGTCGCTGATTACCACGCGCCATGCCATTCCGGTCGTCCGCACGACGCACACCGACGAGAACCTCGCTGCCAAGGGCGCTTATATCTTCGCTGATGCTGAAGGCGGCGAGCGCAAGGCAACGATTTTTGCCACCGGTTCTGAAGTGGTCGTTGCACTCAAGGGTCGCGCACTGCTTCAGGCCAAGGGCGTACCGACTGCCGTGATCTCAGTACCGTCGTGGGAACTCTTCGACGAGCAAGACGCAGCCTATCAGGCCAAGATCATTGGTCGCGGCACGGTTCGCGTGGCGGTCGAAGCGGCTCGCAAGCTCGGCTGGGAGCGCTTCATCGGTGAAGACGGCGTCTTTATCGGCATGGTTGGCTTCGGCGCATCGGGGCCCGGCGAGAAGATCTTCGAGCGCTTCGGCATTACTGGCGAGCGCGTATACGAAGAAGTGCAAAAGCGGCTATAATATCCGCCGCGAACATCGCTGACGCCACAATTGTCGCGGGACGAATTGTGGCGTTCTCCTGTCTCAGCAATCAGGGAATACATCACTTCCTGTTTTTTTGGGCGTGGAAACGATCTCTGCGCAAAGGGTCTGGATCAGGCAATGTCTGTCAGCAGTGCTTGTATTGATTGATCAAAAGACAAATACAACAAAGTGCTTTAGGAGCGTGTGAAAATGGCAAGCAACTCGGTTGAACAAAAGTATGCAGAACTGTCCCCCCACTTCGACAAGTGGGAAAAAATTAAGGATCTGGTCGATCAAAACATCGACCTGATGATCAATTTCAGCCAGAGCGGCCACCCGGGCGGGTCACGCTCGAAAGCGCAGGCATTTATCGCACTGCTGCTCTGTGGCGGTTTCCGCTGGGATATCCGTCATCCGGAAAAGGCCTTCGGTGACCGCTTCGTTCTGAGCGCCGGCCACTGCGTCCCCCTAGTTTACGCAACCTTCGCCATTTTCGACGAAGCTTTCCGCATCAAGTTCGCACAGACCAAGGATGCCAAGTACAAGCTTGAGCCGCACTTTGCCGTGTTCCAGGAAGACCTCTCCCGCTTCCGTCGCAATGGCGGTCTCTCCGGTCACGCCGAAATGGAAGGCAAGTCGCTGTTCCTGAAGTGGAACACCGGCCCGTCCGGTCACGGCCTGCCGGCGGCTGCCGGTCAAGCGCTAGCGCTCAAGCGTGCCGGCGCAAGCGATGTCAATGTTATCGCTCTCGAAGGCGAAGGCGGCCTGACACCCGGAGGCACACATGAAACCAAGAACTCCGCATGGGGTTTGGGCCTGAACAATCTGTTCTTCCTGGTTGACTGGAACGACTTCGGTATTGATGACCGTCCCACCAGCTCGGTGGTGCCCGGCACACCGGAAGACTGGTTCAAGCCCTACGGCTGGAACGTGTTCAAGGCCAATGATGGCGCCAACTGGGGCGATCTGTCTAAGGGCCTGCTCGATATGTTCGCTGCCAAGGAAACCTCCAATGTCCCGGGCATGCTCTACTTCAAGACCCGCAAGGGCCGCGGTTACGGCGTGTACGACAACAAGTCGCACGGCGCACCGCACAAGATGAATAGCGAAATCTTCTGGAAGACCAAGGAAGAGTTCGTTGCCAAGTACGGCGTTGAATTCCAGAACTACGGCAAACCGGCACCTGAGGCAGTTGCTGACCAGGATGCCCAGTGCATGCAGAACCTGAAGGCCGTGACTGACGTGCTGGCCAAGGATCAGGCGCTCGTCGACTACATCACCAGCACCCTGCTGGGTCTGGCTGAAGCCGTTCCGAGCAAGCCGTCCAAGCCGTTCTTTGATTTCTCGAAGAACCCGATGAAGGATGCCGACCTGTTCGACGCCACCAAGTACCCGGCCGAATTGTCTGTTGCGCCGGGCACGGTTCAGTCGAACCGCGCCGCATTCGGCAAGTGGGGCAGCTACATCAACTCGGTGTGTAAGGAAAAGTACGGCCGTCCGATGTTCCTGGCCTGCGGTGCCGACCTTGCAGAATCCACCAACGTTGGCGATTTCGGCAAGGACTTCGGCGACAAAAAGAACTTTGGCTGGTATGAGCGCGACAAGAACCTCGAAGGCGCGATCATCCCACAGGAAATCACCGAGTTTACCAACTCCGGCATGATGGCTGCGCTGGCGACGACCAATATGTCGTCGGATCCGTTTAACGAGTTCAACGGCTTCTGCGGCGTGTGCTCGACCTATGCTTCGTTCAGCTACCTCAAGTACGGTGAGATGCGCATTCTGAGCCAGATGGCTCAAAGCTGCGAAATCAAGTACGGCAAGGTGTTGTGGATTGCTGGTCACTCCGGTATTGAAACGGCTGAAGATGCGCGTACGCACTACGGCGTGTTCTCGCCTGCCGTCACGCAACTTTTCCCGGACGGCAAGGTCATCAACCTGTACCCGAGCGACTACAACGAAGTGCCGGTGATGCTCGCTGCCGCCATGAAGACCGATCAGCCGATCATCGCACTGCACCTGACCCGTCCGGCTATTACGGTGCCGGATCGCAAGGCGCTGGGTATCGACTGCTACACGGCCGCTGCCAAAGGCGCTTATCTGATCCGCGATTTCGACAGCAGCAAGCCGAAGCAAGGCACGATCATCGTTCAGGGCACGATCTCGACGTCCAACGTAATCAAGGCGCTGCCGGAGATCAACAAGCGTGGCCTCAACGTCAAGATCGTTGCCGGCGTCAGCCCGGAACTGTTTCGCTTGCAGGATAAGGCGTATCAGGACCGCATTCTGCCGATGGCCGACTTTATCGATTCGACGGTGATTACCAATATGTCTCGTCGTGCCATGTACGACTGGCTGGGTTCGGCTCTGTCCAAGGAGTTCGCAATCACCGCTGACTTTGATAACCAGTGGCGTACCGGCGGGCGCGTCGCCGAAATTACCGAGGAAGCCCATCTATCGACCGAGTGGATTCTCAAGGGCATCGAGCGTTTTGTGAGCGGTCGCAAGAAACTTTCACTGGGTTAATTGTCTAGCGAGCAAACAGCAAGTCAAAAGGAGGTTGGTTGAAAAACTAACCTCCTTTTTCATGATTACCCAAGGGCTTAACATGTGCTTGAATCGAATACCCAACACGCAAACCATTTTAGTAAATACTGAATTTTTTGACACCCTTTCTAACAACGAAGGAAACATCCATGAAACTCTCTAGCACGTCACCCGCGCGAATGCCGGGCCTGGAGCAAGCGGCCAAGATTTTTCTGGCCGTTCTGCTGCTCGGCGTGGCTTCTCCCACGCTTGCCAGCTCTGAAGCCAACCTGGTTCTGCCCAATCTGAACGACATTGCGATCGCCAGCTTTATTGGCGGCATGACCGGCTGGAATCTGCTGGCCTACGGTCTGATCGTCTGTGTCGCCGGTCTGGCCTTCGGTGCCGTCATTTACGGGCAGGTCAAGGCCATGCCGGTACATCACTCGATGGCTGAAATCAGCGAAATCATCTACGAAACCTGCAAGACCTACATGATCACGCAGGGCAAGTTCATTCTGCTGCTTGAAGTCTTCATCGGTGCAATCATCATTGCCTACTTCGGCTGGGTTCAGCACATGGCGGCCTCCGAAGTTGCCCTGATTCTTGCTTTCTCGCTGGTGGGTATTGCGGGCTCCTTCGGTGTGGCTTGGTTCGGCATCCGCATCAATACACTGGCTAACAGCCGTACCGCCTTTGCTTCGCTCGAAGGCAAGGCTTTCCCGGTTTACTCGATTCCGCTCAAGTCCGGCATCTCGGTCGGCATGATGCTGATTTCGACCGAACTGTTGCTCATGCTTGGCATCCTGCTCTTTGTTTCGCCCGAACTTGCCGGCAAATGCTTCATCGGCTTCGCCATCGGCGAGTCGCTCGGCGCGGCAGCACTGCGTATCGCCGGCGGCATCTTCACCAAGATCGCTGACATCGGTTCTGACCTGATGAAAATTGTCTTCAAGGTCAAGGAAGATGACCCCCGCAATCCTGGCGTCATCGCTGACTGTACCGGCGACAATGCCGGTGACTCGGTGGGCCCAACAGCTGACGGTTTTGAAACCTACGGTGTAACGGGCGTTGCCCTGATCAGCTTCATCCTGCTGGCCGTTCCTGAAGCGGCTGTTCAGGTGCAACTGCTGGTCTGGCTCTTCGTTATGCGCATCATGATGATCGTTGCTTCCGGCATCTCCTACATCGGCAACGAAATGGTCATGAAGGCCAAGTTTGGCAACGCCGACCGATTTGACTTCGAAACCCCGCTGACCTCGCTGGTCTGGGTAACCTCGATCGTTTCTCTGATCATCACCTTCATCGTTTCCAAGATACTGATCGGTGACATCACGATTGCCGGCGTGGTTTACGGCAACCTGTGGTGGCAGCTTTCGGTGATCATCACTTTCGGTACGCTGGCCGGTGCGATCATCCCGGAAGTAGTCAAGGTCTTCACTTCGACCAATTCGCGTCATGTTCGTGAAGTCGTTACGGCCTCGCGCGAAGGTGGTGCCAGCCTGAACATTCTGGCCGGACTGACCGCAGGTAACTTTTCAGCCTTCTGGTTGGGCTTGGTTATCGTCGTCCTGATGACCGGTGCCTACCTTGTTTCGCAAGGCGATCTGTCGCTGGTGATCAATCCTGATCCGGCCAAGGCCGGTATCATGGCTGCGGTATTCTCTTTTGGCCTGGTGGCATTCGGCTTCCTCGGCATGGGTCCGGTAACCATCGCGGTGGATAGCTACGGCCCGGTGACCGACAACGCACAGTCGGTTTACGAACTGTCGACCATTGAGCAGATTCCGAACATCGAAGCCGAGATCAAGGATGCTTTCGGTATCCAGATCAACTTCGAAAAAGCCAAGGATTTGCTCGAAGAGAATGACGGCGCCGGCAACACCTTCAAGGCGACCGCCAAGCCGGTGCTGATCGGTACCGCCGTGGTGGGTGCTGCTACGATGGTGTTCTCCATCATCATGCTACTCACCGATGGCCTGGTGAATAACGTCAATCATCTGTCGATGCTGCATCCACCCTTCCTGCTCGGCCTAATCTCCGGTGGCGCCACGATCTTCTGGTTCTCCGGCGCTTCAACCCAGGCTGTGTCGACCGGCGCCTATCGTGCCGTTGAATTCATCAAGCTCAACATGAAGCTCGACGAAGGGTCGACAAAGGCCAACGTGGAAGACAGCAAGCGGGTGGTTGCCATCTGTACGCAGTATGCCCAGAAGGGTATGTTCAACATCTTCATGGCCGTGTTTTTCGGCACGCTGGCCTGCGCCTTCATCGAGCCTTTCTTCTTTATCGGCTACCTGATCTCGCTGGCCATCATCGGTCTATATCAAGCGGTGTTCATGGCCAACGCTGGCGGCGCCTGGGATAACGCAAAGAAGATTGTGGAAACTGAACTGCGCGCCAAGGGCACCCCGTTGCACGAAGCGGCTGTTATCGGGGATACCGTCGGCGATCCGTTCAAGGACACCTCGTCGGTAGCGATGAACCCGATCATCAAGTTCACTACACTGTTTGGCCTGCTGGCAGTGGAAATGGCCGTCGGTCTGGTTGCGCAGGGTCAGCAAAACCTCACATGGGCCATGGCTGCTATCTTCTTGGCGCTGAACCTGATCTTCGTATATCGCAGCTTCTACTGCATGCGTATCGAGGATTAAACAAGCTGTAACAATCCCAGCGGGGGTCTCAGGACGTCCTGCTGGAATATAAGGCCGACGCTTGCGTCGGCCTTTTTGTCTCTGTCAGCGATGCATTCAAAGCGCTTATGGCTGGCTCAACCACTCCGGAGGCCGTCCACCTGGCCGGAACTTCGCACTGCATGTGAAATAGTGCAATCCCCGCCAGTCCCTATAACACGTAGCGCGACAAATCCTCGTTTTTGGCGAGCTCGGCTAGACGCTCCTCAACATAGGCCGCGTTCACCAGAATTGCCTGTACGCCGGAACTTCCTGCACTGAAAGAAACTTCCTCAAGCAGGCGTTCCAGAACCGTATAGAGCCGCCGCGCACCAATATTTTCAGTGCGTTCATTCACTGACCAGGCGATTTCAGCAAGCCGGCGGGAGACAATATGTTCTCATCCGACATGTGATTGTGGCAAACTAAAGCCAAATATAATTCTGACGATTTTGTCGAGGAGCATCATCTTGAAAATCCGAACTGTCTGCTTCGCTCCAGGACGTGCAGCGCCCGGAATGACGCTGGCTCACAACGTCACGGATCGAGAAGGTCATGCCTTGTTGGTTGCTGGCACTGTGCTTGAAGCTGAAATGCTCGACCGCCTGATTCGGCGAGGCGTTGAAAGCATTCCGGTTCTCGTTCCTGACACGCGTGATGAAGAAACCATCGCCAAGGAAATTCAAACCGCAGTAGCACGGGTTGAGGATATTTTTCGTGGCGCGGGCAGCCCGGCCCGTGAATCACTTCACACCGCGATTCTGGATTACCGTCAGGAGAGCGCCCAATGACACCTCCCAGCCTAGGGGATCTGCCGTCACACGCTGAAGCTCTTCCTTCTTTACCCGAAGTCGTGAACTATCTGATGCGCTCTCTCAGAGACGAGCGTTCCGATGTCGACACCCTGGCACACCACATCAGTTCCGACCCGGCTATTGTGGCTAGACTGCTTGCTGCAGCCAATTCGGTCGGCACAGGCTTGTCCACGCAAATCTTTACGCCGCGCCAGGCCTTTCTTGTTCTCGGTGTCGATCGTGTCGTTTCCATTGTTCTTGCCTCTGCGCTCATCTATCGATGCAACACGCACACACCTGACTTTGACGCCCGTCTTCTCTGGCGACACTCACTTGGGGTTGCCACCTGCGCACAAGTACTTGCCGACCATACGGATATTCCCCCCGATGTGGCTTTTACTGTCGGCTTGCTGCACGACATCGGCCAGATGTTGATGTTTACGGCCAGCCCAAGCAGCTATGTTGAAGCTCTCAAACTGCGCCGGACTAGTGAAATTTTTCTTACCGAAGCTGAAAAAGAAATTTTTGGCTATGACCACGCGGCTGCCGGTCGCGCCTTGGCCGTCGCCTGGAAACTGCCCGTCGATATTGGTGATGCCATTGCCGCTCACCACGAACCGGATGAATGGGGAAGCGAACTGGGGCATCTTGTCCACGTCAGCGAAGTGTTAAGTCACGCACTTGACCTTGGCGAGCAGTCGAGCAATCGCGTTCCTGCGCTGTCCGAACTGGCGTGCGCCAACCTTGGCCTGGCTTGGCCAAAGGTGGCAGGACGCTTTGCTGAAATAGAGGCTCGCTACGACGGACTCCGCGTAGCTCTGAACGCTTAGGGCGTGTTCACAATCATGTGCTGCACACCCCACCTTGCTGGGAGAAACGGCATCCCGTGGCTGATTATGAACAAGCTCTAAGGAAAAACCTGCTAGTCCAATGTCTCAATGGTGAAACTGTGATTGGTGTAGAGACACAGATCACCAGCAATCTCCAGCGACTTCCGGATAACTTCTGCCGGATCAAGTTCAGTATTCTCAATCAGCGCACGTGCCGCTGACTGCGTGAAGGCACCGCCTGAACCAATAGAGACTATGCCGTGCTCCGGCTCCAGCACATCGCCGTTTCCAGTGATAATCAACGAATTCTCATTATCTGCGACCGCCAGCATCGCCTCCAGCCGGCGCAATGCACGGTCGCTACGCCAGTCTTTAGCCAACTCGACTGCTGAGCGTAACAAGTTCCCCTGATGCTGATCGAGTTTGGCCTCGAAACGTTCAAAAAGAGTGAACGCATCGGCGGTACCGCCAGCAAAACCAGCGAGAATCCTGCCTTGATGAATGCGCCTTACCTTGCGCGCACTCGCCTTGATGACAAGATTGCCCAACGTAACCTGCCATCACCCCCCATGGCCACCCGATTTCCCCGTCACACCGACCGGATTGTTGTGCCGTGATATTGCTCCATGAATCCTAGTGCTTTGCAAACACAATGGTCGCCACAGCCTTCAGGCCAACAACGCCAAACAATTCAGCCACCAGATGATTGGGGTGCCGGAATACGACTTGCTTGCCCTTGCTCCGGACTGTCGTCAAAACATTAAGGAGAGCACCGGCACTGATGAAATCCATGCGCGTTAGCGCCGTGCAATCGATGATCACCGGATCGTGCACCTCGGCATGAGTCACCAAATCCCCAAACCGGGAAGATTTGACCTCGCCACGCAGCACATAGGCATCAACCGCCAAATCGCCACCCAGTTCCACTGACGCTATTTGCGCACCCGGTTCGGGAGCCGCAACCCGATTTCGCTCCCAGGACGGTGGTGAAACCTCAAAAGTAATGGCATAGTTAATAGCCACTTCCTCGAACGCATCATGCTGCCCCTGCAACTGACAAAGTTCAAGAAGGAAAAGCCAGCATGCCTCGTCCTCGGCTCGACCGGATTCCACGCGCTCCTCTACCAACGCACCCAGAGTATCGCGACCCAGCATCTCAATTTCACGTCTGGTTTTTCTGGCCTGTTGTAACTGAGCCAACAAAAGCCCGCATCCGTCCGCATCCAGTCGGCTTACCTTTGACAGATCGAGCCTTAGCCTGGGATTTTTTTCGAGCGCCTGGGATATGGCGTCAAACGCAACCTTGTTGTCACCGGTGAGTTCGCCTCGGAACAACAGACTCCCGGCAATCACTTCCTTACACTTTGACTGAACCTTGGACTTGTCATTCCACACTGGTGGTGATTTCTCAAACGACCGTGCGTATTCAATCCCCAACTCTTCAAACGCTGCCTTCTGCCCTGATAGCCGGTAAAGGTCAAAAAGCATCAGCCACAAACGTTCGCCTGCACCGAAATGATGTATGCGCACCGCATTTTCCAGAACAGAGCGAACCACATCGTCTTGCCCGTTGGAGTAAAGCATCGCCGCTTCCTCGGTCTCGGCATCAACCGGGTCGAGGTCTGCCTCGATATGAAAGTTCGGCGAACACTCGCTGAATACAAAGTCGCTAAAGTCGGACTGGGGTGAATCATTCTTGGCGCCTAAAGACTGAGTCGTATTCGCAGTTTCGGGAGAAGCGGGGCGACCCTCTTCCAACATCGGCATAATCTCGCGCGCCTCTTTTAAACGAGGCACAGCAGCCGGTCTAGAAAGCATTTTTTCCGGCTCTTTTTTGAAAAATGAGAAGACCATAGTCCGCAGTGTCAATCTGCCTATTGTTGATAGATACCCGTTTTAACACATCCCCCAATACTCTGCAATTTCACGCTGACCGGCCTTGGCGCCCAAGCGTAAATTAATCCGATCCTGCGCACTCGGCGCAACACCCGCGCAGGTCAAAATCCATGCGCGTAAGCGAGAATCCTTTTGGCAAAGCCGGAGCAGCCGGCGGCGCGGCTTCAAGACAAAACACCCGGGCACAGCACTCACAACGAAAATGCACGTGCGTCTTATGTTCACCGGCCTCGGCAGCGGAATAACGAAAAGCACGTTTGGCGTCCGCGCTCTTGTGTGCCAACCCGCTTTCAATCAGCCAATCGAGCACGCGGTAGAGCGTCACGCGATCCAGCGTTTTACCCCCGAGTGCTATTTCAATTTCGGCGTGAGTCAGCGCTGACGGCGCAGCACGGAGTAATTGTAAAACCCGGATACGCGCCGGGGTTGCCCGCGCACCAACGCGGCGAATCTGCTCGACAACGAGTTCGCCGCCAGGAGTGTCAGAAGGAAACAAAGTCTTCGTCCGGTCAGGTGGATATTCGCAGATTAAACCACAGCGCCTTCTCAGATGCCACATTGTTGCAATTACTGCAGAAAGGGTACCAGACTGCCTTATTCGGGTTCATCAGCATCTTTTTCTGTAAGCTTTCCTCGCTTCAAACGACAAAGAAACATAGCCTCAATCAGGAGATCATTTTGTCGTACTCAAACCCGTTTTCACGCACGGCACTCGCCATCTGTCTTGCCCTTGTGTCGCTTCCCGCGCAAGCTGCCAGTTGTAACGTACAAAGCCCCGCCCATACGGTAGCGCTGATTGAGCTTTATACCTCCGAAGGCTGCAGCAGTTGCCCGCCGGCTGATCGTTGGCTCGGGGAACTGTCGCAACGATTTACTGCCGAACAACTTATAGCACTATCGCTGCATGTTGATTACTGGGATTACATCGGCTGGAAGGACTCCTTCGCACAAGCCAAGTTTTCTGACCGTCAGCGTTGGCTCAGCCAGCTTGCTTCAAACAGCACCATTTACACCCCCGAGGTTTTTGCAGGGATGAAAGAGCTACGGGGATGGGGTAACCAAAATGTCTTGGATAACCGAATTCAGACCATCAACCGTCAGCCGGCCCGAGCCCGGATAAACATGCTGATGCGTCCGTCCGGAAGCGATTCCGCTGAAATTGAGGCACGCTTTGTTCTTGATGAACGCGCTCGCACCGGGCAAGCAGCACAGGGCATTGTGATCTTGTACGAGAAACAACTGTCCACGGAAGTTAGAGCCGGGGAGAACAAGGGTGCCCGACTTAAGCACGACAATGTGGTGCGCTATTGGTCGGCGCCGGTGACGCTGGACGCACAAACCGGCAGGGCGGAATGGAGGCAAACCGTCAAGTTGCCCGCTGACTGGAAACGCGAAAACCTCGGACTGGCAGCTCATGTTCAGGATACAAAAGTAGGCGAAGTACTGCAGGCCGTTTCAATGCCGGCCTGTGTTTAACCGGCATTTATAGCATTACCCAAGAATTTAATCTGTTTTATGGAGAACACTATGGATCGTCGTCAAACTCTCAAATGGCTGGGTGGCTTAGCCGCCTTTACCCTCCCCGTCCTGGGAATACAACTGGCCTTGGCCAAGGAAGGAAACCCTATGAAACTTGTTAAATCAAAGACCGAATGGGCCGCCCTGCTGCCGCCGGCCGCCTATCGTGTGCTTTTCGAAGAGGATACCGAACATGCAGGAACGAGCCCTCTGAATGCCGAAAAGCGCGATGGCACCTTTGTCTGTGCGGCTTGTCATCAACCCCTGTTCGACAGCAGCGCCAAATATGAAAGCGGAACCGGCTGGCCAAGTTTCTGGCAATACCTGCCTAACGGCATTGAAACAAAAACCGATTTTAAGCTTATCTATCCCCGTACCGAATACCACTGCAGTCGCTGTGGCGGCCATCAGGGGCATGTCTTCAATGATGGCCCAAAGCCAACGGGCAAGCGCTACTGCAACAACGGCGTGGCACTGAAGTTCGTTCCCCGCACCGAAAAACTTCCGGAGCTACGTACATGAGCATGACCAATCGACTGGCCATAGCCTTGTTATTTGCAATTGGCAATGCCACGAGTGTTGTAGCGGCTGACGCCCCTCCTGCCAAGCCGGACAGCACAGCAACGGCCATTTTTGCGGGCGGCTGTTTCTGGTGCATCGAGGCCGATTTCGAGAAACTGCCCGGCGTCATTGGCGCGCAATCCGGCTACACCGCCGGCAAAAAATTCAACCCGACCTACGAGCAGGTCAGCGCCGGCGGCACGGGGCACACCGAGGCCATACGAGTAACGTATGAACCGGCAAAAGTGAGTTATGCACAGCTCGTGGATTACTTCTGGCGGCATATTGACCCGACCGTGAAGGATCAGCAATTCTGCGACAAAGGCAGCCATTACCGCAGCGGCATTTACTGGCAGAACGACGCGGAGCGCAAAGTTGCCGAAGGCAGCCGTGAGGCTTTGCTGGCCAGCGGCAAGTTCAAGGAGATCCATACCGAAATCATCGCGGCGACCATCTTCTACCCGGCCGAGGAATACCATCAGGATTACTACAAGAAAAACCCGGTGCGCTACGCCTACTACCGCAACGGCTGTGGCCGGGACAGTCGGGTTGAAGCACTCTGGGGGAAGAAGTGATTGACTCTTCAGGGTTTGCGCTTCAGGGTTTACGCCTAGCTCGCGGATGTGCCGAGTCGTAAACTTTGGCCAGATGCTGGAAGTCGAGATGAGTGTAGACCTGCGTTGAGGCGATGCTGGCATGGCCGAGCATCTCCTGTACCGCTCGCAGATCGCCCGACGACTGCAACACGTGCGAAGCAAAGGAATGGCGCAGCATGTGCGGATGCACGCTGATCGGCAAACCCTGCGCCAGAGCACGGCGCTTGAGCCGTTCTTCAATCACGCGCGGGTTGATTCGACCGCCGCGCTGCCCCACGAAGAGCGCCGGCTCTTCAGGCGAAGCCACTTCAACCCGCCGCAGCGACCAGATTCCGACCGCTTCGCGCGCCTTGCTGCCCACCGGAACCAGCCGCAGCTTGCTGCGCTTGCCGAGAACGCGAACCTCACCAGCCAGAAGGTCCTCCAGACAGGCCATATCCAATGCGGCGAGTTCGGCCAGACGAAGGCCCGACGAGTAAAAAAGCTCGAACATGGCCTGATCGCGAATCTCCAGCGCATCGTCACTTGTCGCATCAAGCAAGCGGTTCGCCTCATCGGGCGAGAGCACTTTGGGCAAGGCATTGGGGCTTTTTGGCGCACGCACGCCCTCAACCGGATTCAGCGATGCTTCGCCGCGCAGACCTAGCCAGCGGTAAAAACCGCGCCAAGCGGAAAGCATTCGAGCCAGCGAGCGTCCGCCCAGCCCGCGGGCGTGCAATTGGCCGACGAAGCGGCGAATGTGATGGGTCTGGATGGTGTTGAGTTGGCAAGCGCCCGGAAGATCGTCAACCAGCCCGCAGAGAACACCCAGATCACGCCGGTAGTTACTGACCGTATGCGGCGACTGCCGCCGCTGCTGGGCGAGTTCGTCGAGGTAAGTACTGACTGATTCGCTGG
Organism: Betaproteobacteria bacterium; assembly: GCA_031403915.1. GTDB lineage: Bacteria > Pseudomonadota > Gammaproteobacteria > Burkholderiales > Rhodocyclaceae > Propionivibrio. The sequence continues at coordinate 24,885 of JANNGP010000152.1, read as the reverse complement.
AGAGCATGAATAAGGGTCAGCGCAACACTCGCGCCAGCGCCGCCGAAGCCATTTCACCGAGGCGCTCCAGATAGAGCGTCCCCATGCCGGCGTAGAAACGCTGCGCATCTTCGCTACCCAGTGCAATCATGCCGATCGTTCCCCCGCCGTTTCGCATGGCGATCAAGGCCTGCGAACGCACATGTCTGGACGCATCGCCAAACCATGACGAGGTTTCAAAACCGGACGTCGAACCGCAGTAGGGCTGATTCAGCGTTTCGGCAAACACTTGCAACTCTTCACTGACATCCGTGAACTCCGGCAACTCATCAGCGCTTTCCGGCTTATCCCACAAGCGCAAGGCCACGTGCGGAATGGCAAAGTCATCGCGCAGGTGAAAGTTCAGGGTATGCAGGACAGACTGGAAGGTGGCCGCAGCAATCATGGCCACGCCCAGTCGATGCATTTTCTCGCTAATCGTGTCGTTTTCTTCGCCAAACTGCAGCAACTCGCTCATCTTGCCTTCCAGTTGCTTGTTTTTGTCGCGCAGACTCAACATCTGGCGCTCGGTAATCGAAATGGTTCGCCCACCGTGCGGATGAGGCACCACCAGGCGCGATATCAGATCGGCATGTTCCTCAAAGAACTGCGGGTTGTCCTGCAGAAACTGGGCGACGTCGTCTGATCTCATAATTCAATCTCTCCGGTAAATACGGTAACCGCAGGACCAGTCATCAGCACTGGCATGCCCTTTCCACCCCAAGCAATTGTCAAATCGCCGCCACGCGTCATCACGCGCACCGGCGAGTCGAGCAAGCCACGTGAAATACCTGCCGCCACAGCAGCGCAAGCGCCTGTGCCGCAGGCCAGCGTTTCACCCGCGCCGCGCTCGAACACGCGCAGGCGGATGGTGTTGCGATCGACGATCTGCATGAAGCCAGCATTGACGCGCTTGGGGAAGCGCGGGTGGTTTTCGATCAGCGGCCCTTGCTGCGCAACCGGCGCGCTATCGACATCGGCGACGACCTGCACAGCGTGCGGGTTGCCCATCGAGACGGCAGTGATCGAGATGGTTTGGTCGCCCACGGCCAGCGGATATTCGATGGCCTCGGCATCGGCAACGAAAGGCACGCGCGCCGGCGCAAAGACGGGAACGCCCATGTCGACCGTAACCTTGCCGTCGGCTTCAAGGCGCGGGCCGATGATGCCGCTCATGGTCTCGACGCGAATCTCGCGCTTATCGGTCAGTTTCTGGTCATGCACGAAACGCACGAAGCAGCGCGCGCCATTCCCGCACTGCTCAACCTCGCCACCGTCGGGGTTAAAGATGCGGTAGCGGAAGTCGACGCCCGGCTGGTCGGCCTTTTCGACCAGCAAGAGTTGATCGCAGCCGACGCCGAAATTGCGGTCTGCCAGAAACTTGATCTGCGCTGGGCTTAGCGCCACCTGCTGACGCACGCCGTCGAACACCACGAAATCGTTGCCCAGCCCGTGCATCTTGGAAAATTTGAGTTTCATTCCTGCTCCGTAAGCTTCATTGAACCAGCGCTCTTTAAACCAGCGACTTTGCCATTATAAAGTCGTCCATGAAGAATCCGCCGCCGATATCGACGACTGTAGCCATGCGAACCTCGAATCCATTTTTCCGGTAGGCAGCAATGGCCCGCTCATTCCCCTTGTTAACGGCGAGAATCAGCGTCATGCACCCCTCTTCTCGCGCGCGCGCCGAAACGTGTTCGATCAGGCGACCGCCCAGCCCCATACGCTGGCAATCGGGATCGACATAGAGCTTGTCGAGCTTCATTTCACCCGGTTCGTCGGTGCGCAGGGTGGCAGCGAACCCGGCCAGTTTCCCGTTAACCGTGACCTTATCCCACCAGATGCCATCGACTTTCAACTCGCTGCTGATGCGTTGCGGGTTGTAACGCTGGGCCAGCATGTAATCGATCTGCGGCTGGGGAATAATTTCCGTGTAGGCATGCTGCCAGATACGCCGCGCCAGCGCACCAACCGCTTCAACGTCCTTCGATTCAACAGCAATTATCTCAATATTCACGCCCCCCATGCCAAGAGCACGAATGGATTCATTGTATTTCTTCATCGGGCCGCAAACGACTGTCGAGACAAATCCGTGTTAAAGACCGAAAAATCATCTATAAGATGCATTGAATGAATCTCTGGCATAAGGGGATCGTACACACAATGTCTGAACAATACTATTGGGCTCACCGGCACCTCAAGGCAGCACCCACGAACCAGAAGCACTCCTGCTTGAAATAAGGGGAACGCCATCATCGCTTGGTGTCGACGGCGTGACTATTCCATCACGCCTTCACGAGCCACCAAGATGTTGGTCCCCGGACGAATGCGGTTTTTCTTGACGGAACGCGCCTCGATGCTGCGCCACAGCAGTTTGGCACTCGATGTCAGACGCGTGACCCCCAGGTACTCTTTGAAAAACCACAGTCGGTCACTCAAGCTCCAGCAAGTTGAAAAACGGCTCAGCGAATAAAGATCATGTATGGCGCAGAGCATTTTAATGGGGCGCCACCTCGACTTCTCAAGGTCAATCACCCGTGCTTCAACGACCTCATCCGGATTCACCCGGATAAAAACGTGCTTCGGGAAAAAGCAGCTGTGCCGGATGCCGTGCGAATGCATGTCGCTCAGGAGCGTCGCAACTGCCTTTAGAATTCTGCGTCGTATCGCTCGGGAAGGCGCGCCCTCCCTTAACCAACGCTGCACCCTGTCTTCGAGCGAAACAAAACCTCTCAACTCCTCCGTAATAAGGATAGCACGCTGATCTTTCCCCACGTTACGCACGCCAAAATAGACAGGCTCCAGCGTGGGGATAGCTTTGCTACGATATTGCATAATGCGCCTGAATTCCCGGAGAAAGGTGGGCACACCGCGTATTGGATGCCTAAGCGATGGCGTCCCATGATTTTCCTGGCGCTTCAGAAAAATAGCCGCTGTCCCGCCTTCCGGGAGGAATAGCTCGCAGCGCGAAACTCCGCTCCAGCCACCCCGGCGATGATTCGGCTCTTCAAACCACTCGGCCTTATGACTCCACAGAGACTCAAAATCGGCCAGGCCATTGTGCGCCAATATGAGTCGCCAATGCTCGCTGATAAAATTATCCATAATAAACAATGAGTATAGGTGGAATGGGCTGACCCTAAAACAACAGGCATTTCGGACTCTGGGCATATTGTAATTCAGCATTCTCCATTGCACGTAAAGCCTGAATTGCCGAATTTCAGAAACCACTTAGAATCTCACTGCTTTCACTCTTGGATAGCGCGTGCCATCAAGGAGACGGGTATACTTGTCAACTTTGCTGGATCAACCGGGATTGATACTACCCGCTCGATTGACGCAACTCTGCGAGACGTAAATTTTGACCCTGACAATACTCGGACTTTCTGGCGCACTGACCCACGACCCTTCGGCCGCAATCTACATTGACGGCAAGTTGGTCGCTGCTGCCGAAGAAGAGCGCTTTGTGCGCGACAAGCACGCCAAAGGCCGCATGCCCTACGAGGCGGCGAAGTTCTGCCTTGAATTCGCCGGCATCAAGCCATCGGATGTTGACGCTGTTGCCATTCCGTTTGCCCCCATCAGTATTCTTTAAAAAGCGCGCGGGCATTACGCCAAGCGCTACCTATACGCCCCGGATCGATCGCTGGACGCCATTTTTGCCGGCAACCGACGCTACTACCGTTACAAAAAACGCATCGAATGGTGCCTCGTGCAACTCGGCTTCGACCTGAAGAAGATTGGAATTGTGCCCGTCGAACACCACCTTGCGCACGCAGCCAGTGCATACCATTGCTCCGGCTTTACCGAAAAGACTGCCATCCTCGGCGTCGACGGCAAGGGGGAATACGCCACCACCTTCTTTGGCTATGGCGAGAACGGCAAGATTCACAAAATCAAGGAATTCTACGACCCTGATTCACTCGGCGGCCTCTACGGCGCGATTACCGAATACCTTGGCTTCGAAATGCTCGACGGCGAATATAAGGTCATGGGCATGGCACCTTACGGCGACCCAACGAAATACGATTTCTCCCGCTTGGCGAAATTCGAGAACGGCGAACTGATCGTCAACACCGACTACGCCAACGTGATTGGCTTCCGCCGCTACAAAGAAAAGGGCAAGGGCTACTACTTCTCGCCGAAGTTGATCGACTGGCTCGGCCCGATGCGCCACGGCGACATTGCCGATGACCCCTACATTCACTACGCCGCAAGCATACAAAAGCTGTTCGAAGATCTTGCGCTGCAGATGATCGAGTACCACCTCGGCGATATCCTGCGCGAAACCGGTCGGCTGGCGTTTTCCGGTGGTGGTGCGTTGAACGTCAAGCTTAACCAGAAAATCATCGCTCGCCCCGACGTGCAGGAACTCTATGTACAGCCAGCCTCCGGCGACTCCGGCACGGCGATCGGCGCGGCCGCCTACGTTTCGGTGCTTCGCGGCGTGCCGATCGAGAAGATGGAACACGTATTCCTCGGTCCAGCGTACAGCAACGAGGACGTGATCGCCGCCTGCGCGCGCCACCCGGCCAAGCCGCAATGGCAAAAGATAGATGATGTGCCGCAACGCATCGCACAAGTGCTGGTCGAAGGCCAGCCAGTGGCCTGGTTCCAGGGGCGCATGGAGTTCGGCCCGCGTGCGCTCGGGGGGCGCTCTATCCTCGGCTGTCCGAGCGCAGCCGGCGTTGCCGACCGCATCAACGAGCAGATCAAGTTCCGCGAACGCTGGCGTCCTTTCTGCCCGAGCATGCTCGACACCACCGGCCCGCAGATGCTTGCCAGCAACCATCCCGCACCGTTCATGACCTTCACCTTCGAAGTCGCCGAGGAATGGAAAAAGCGTGTTCCGGAAGTCGTTCACGAAGATGGCACCTCGCGCGCGCAGGTATTGAAGCGCGAATTCAATCCGCGCTACTACGACCTGATGCTGGAAATGGAAAAACTCACCGGCAACGGCGTCGTCCTCAACACCTCGCTCAACCGGCGCGGCGAACCGATGATCTGTTCTCCGACCGACGCGCTGAACATGTTCTTCGGATCGGACCTACAGTATCTGATCATGGAGGATGTGCTGGTGGTGAAAGCCTCGAACCCGGCGGAGTGATGATTTGAACGAACGCTGGATCCTGCAGTTCTGCCACTGCCACTACGGCCCGTTTCTCGACGTCGCGCGCCAGTACGCGGCGTTGTTCAAGGGCTCGCCATACAAGGTGCTCACAGTCTATCTGACTGGCGAGCCGAGCGATGCAGCAACAAACGGATCAGCCTCCGACGAGGTCATCTTCCTCAACTTTCGCAGCAAGGACGTGAGCGGCCTCAAGCTTGCTGCCATCCGTGCCTTGAAGAAGATTGTAGCCAGCCGCGATTTCGCGCTAATTATCGCGCATCGATTCAAACCGATCTACATTGCCTGCCTGGCGACCAAGTTACCGGTGATCGGCGTACACCATGCCTTCGGCGACTATCGGCGCGCACCCCGCCGCTGGTTTGCCAACGCTTTCAGGAAACGTCTGGCGCTGCTTGGCGTATCCAACGCTGTGCGCGACGACATTCGTCAGCACCTGCCAAGCTGGGCACACGAACGCATCGAAACCCTGCATAACCGCCTGGATGTTGCCGCTGTTCAGGCAGAAATCGTATCACGCGAAACAGCACGCGATGCGCTCGGCCTGCCGCGCGACGTACCGGTCATCGGCAATGTTGGCCGACTGCATCCTGACAAGGATCAGGAGACGCTGATCAAAGGCTTCGCCGTTGCACGAGAGCAACTGCCTACTGGCAGCCTGTTGGCGATTATGGGAAGTGGTCAGTTGGAGGCATCACTGAGGGCTTTGGCGATCGATTTTGGCATCATGGAACACGTTCACTTTCTAGGCCAAGTGCCGAATGGCCGCCGCTACTTCAAGGCTTTCGATGTTTTTGCCCTTACATCCGACCACGAACCCTTTGGCATGGTATTGCTGGAGGCCATGGCTGCCGGCGTCCCCGTTATTTGTAGCGATTGCGGAGGAGGCCCAGAAGTCGTACGAGGAACTGGCCGCATGTTCCCCCTAGGTGACGCCGCAACACTAGCCGTAGCTCTTGTTCAGCAGATACAGTCGAATCCCGACGAGTTACCGCTGCTTCGCCGGCGCATGCAAGAAAATCTGCAATTGCGTTTCTCGGATCAAGCGATAATGCGGCAATTCTGGTCACTGACTAGCTTATCGAGCTTTGCCAATACTAGCGCAACGCATGCAGCCGACTCTAACCCTTGGCGCGAAAAAGCTAAAGCACTAGATGTGTTCCGCTGGATGTTGCTGCGCGAGCGCCATGGGGTTCTGGGCAGCACGGTTCGTTTCGCTCGAGACGCAATTATTGACTGGCACTTCGGCTTACAAGCCAAAAGGCGGCTAGCCAGATCAATTGAATACGAATCTTACGACTTTCTTCTATTGCAGTCCGCCCCCAGAATCATCAGACTGCAACGCAAGAAACTACTAATAGACACGCTACGCCATCAAGGCTACCGACTGATCGAAACCGCGCTGCAGGACTCTCGCAGCATCGCCGCCGATCGTTTGCTCGCCCCACCTCCATACCCGACACCGTTACGCTATTTCAGCTACGCCGCCCACGCGGCTTGGATAGTGAGGAGATACCAGCCGCGCGTGTTACTGAATGACCGTAACGGCAGTCTGTATTCGCCGTTTTTGCGCCTGTCCCTAAAAGAGATACAGGGCACCTTGGTACATCTAGCGCACGCGACTACAGTAGAAAGCTCGCGACGCTTGAGCATGAACGACTACGACTACTACTTGCTGTTTGGTCTCAGTTCTCTAGCGGCTTTGCAAGCAAGGAAACTGCGCTTCGGGACGTCCACCATTGCCTTGACGGGTTCGCATATGATCGACCAAAGTTACGATATGCCGCCTGCGAACCCTTCCACACGCACCTTGCTTATTCTCGGGGTCGGGCCGGACAAGGAAAGAGAGCCCGGCTACCAGCGCACCTACGGTTTGCTGAGAGAATGGGCGAGCGCTAACTCGCAGTACCGCGTATTGGTCAAGCGCCATCCGCGTAGTGCTGTTCCATTCTGGCATGAAACCTCGAAAATGCTGGAAAACGTCCACGTTCTACCGACTGAGCTTTCATTGGCGCAAGCTTTGAAGCAGGCTAGCTTAGTGGCAAACATCATGTCCAACGCAGTAATCGAAGCTGGATTGGCCTCACGCCCCGTTATTTACTGCAATCTTAGCAACGATCGCGACATTTTTTCCCAGGAACAGTTCTTTGGTCCAGCGGTAACCAACCCTATCGAGCTCCAGTCACGCATACTCGCGATGGAAGACAATTTCGCTTTCTACGTCGAAAAAGCGCGTATATTCGCCAATTTTCATCTCGCCCATGGCTCACGTGGCCTAGAGAAAACAGTGAGAACCCTGCAATGCCTACTGGAACGAACCAAAACACCCGAAGAAGTCGAAAATTGCGTGTTGCCAAATTCACCTTGACTCTTTATACCAGCAAGTGATTGAACAATCGCTATTTTGTAATTCTCGGAGTACGCCATGGTAAGCATACCGTCGAAAGAGGGCTGGATAAAAGGAGTGCGGCAAGTTGTCGCATTCGGTTTGTTGGCTTATCTGGGTTCTTTTTTTTTCCTCAGCACGAGTCAGCAGAAAACGCTTTTCTATCTGCTAGTTGCCGCTCCAAGTTTTTTTCTGCTTTATGATTTCCGGCAGCTATTCCGGGAAAACAAAACACCGTTGTCAATCTTTCTGGTTTTTGTGGCCTATTTTGCGTTAAGTTCGCTTTGGTCTGACGAAGGGCACCTGCTAAACGGCCTAAAGCTGGCCCTTTGCGTTATCAGCCTCATGCTAGCGGTTCATTCAACGATGAGCATTCGTGCCGACTCCGGCACCCAGATTCGCTATTTCATACTAATCGTTGGTTCATGCGCGGCTTGTCTATATTGTTTCATGATCGCTAGCAATGTAGTTGTCACTGCAGAACTCTCAACGATCTGGCCTTACCGCTACTCTTTGCGCACAATGGGCGGATGGGGAGACAGCAACCCCATCAATACTGCGATTTATTTCGGCCCAGTGACTCTGGCAGCATGGTGGGCATTTCCTCAGAGGAGCCTGTTGGCGAAGTTCGGCCTGCTTCTCCTGATAGGAGCCAGTATGGCATTAATCTTCCTTACACAAAGCCGCGGGCCACTTCTTTCACTAGTCTTCGTACTGTCTCTAATTTCAGCCATCAGGAGACAAAGAGATGATCTAATACTCTGGTCGATTGCTCTGACGACAGGCGTAGCTGCCGTACTGTATTTCAATCTAGCTCCTTTGATCATAGACAGAGCGAACTCACCTAACTATCGTTCCGGAATATGGCTAAACGCGATCGAGCAAGTCAAAAACAACCTGTTTTTTGGACAAGGCCTTGGCGATTCCGCCGACATTCCCATATCACTCGAAAATGGCGATATTCTTATCGTAAGTCATTCGCACTCATCGATTATTGAAACATTCAGAGTAGGGGGGCTCTTTGGCGGATTCCTTTTTCTCGCGATGGTTTTGTCAATTACTTGTCAGTCATTTATGAAGAAAGATAGAGAGTGCAACTTCTTTGTCCTCTGGTTAATTTTCGGGCTGTTGTGTCTTGCAACCAATGGCCGTCTTCCATTGATACGGCCATCAATAGAGTGGTTTGCGTTTTGGATTCCGCTGTTCTTTGTGTTTTTCATGCCAGCCAGAGCCTATGCTGACACGCGACCGCGTTGCTGCTAGGCCTTTCCTTATTATGGCAAATCGCCCTATTATTTATCCGAAAGAAGACCCGTGAATCCGACAATCTGTTTTGTCATTCCCTATTTCGGCCAATGGCCTTTCTGGTTCCCATTTTTTCTCGAAAGTTGTCGGGCCAATTCGGATATCAACTGGTTATTCTTCAGCGACTGTGGTTTGCCTGACGATCTTCCCAAAAATGTCAATATCGTCGACACGAGTTTCGCGGCGTACTGCCAAACCGTTGGCGACTCATTGCAAATCAAATTCGAACCGGCGACGCCCTATAAATTGTGTGATCTGAAGCCGGCGCTCGGCTATATTCACCAAGAGGAACTCCGAGGCTTCGATTTCTGGGCTTTTGGTGATATCGATGTAGTCTATGGGAATCTCAGGCGCTACTTCACGAGTGAGCGCCTCGCACGGCACGACGTGTTTTCGACGCATGCGCGGCGAGTTTCGGGTCACTGCTGTCTGCTTCGCAACAACGCCTTTACTCGGGAAGCATTCATGCAAATCGGCAACTGGCGACAGGCGCTGAGCGAGCCACAACATCAATGGTTTGACGAAAGTGCGTTCAGTCACCTGTTCGTGCGGCACAAAAACTGGCCGGAATTTCTGACGAAGATCTGTAAGCCGCTGAATCGATGGACACGAAGCATCGATAATGTTGAGGCCTATTCAACGCCCTACGGGAAAATTTCCTGGGTTGACGGGTCGCGTCGTTTTCCATTGGAATGGCGATGGGACAACGGTCAGTTGACCAATGATATTGACGGAAACCGATTGTTCCCATACTTTCATTTCGTGGTCTGGAAAAAAGCCGACTGGAATGCCGGCGCGAAGCTGACAGATTCGGCCATACGGAAACTGGCGTCGGGTGGGAAATGGCGCATCTCAGCGAGTGGTTTCAGCAATATTTTATGACCTGCGTTCTATGCTTGAGCGCTGGCGTGTGTTTGAGAGAATCATGGCCGAAGGCTTACTGGGCACCACCTGTCATTGGTGGAACGGAATGGCTGAAAACGCCGTTTCGACTGCAATTGACGTCAACTTTTCTGACCTAATTCCCGGACAACCATGAGCAATGTTCGAGGGAATAGGCTGCCATCAAGCGGTGTCAGCGCGTGGGGCGCAAGCAAGTCCGTCGCTATTGTCCCGTTCCCGACCTTGGGAGACCTTACGATCTACTTGAGACTGGCCCAGTCGCTTGTCGACGCGAGAAGTCCGGTAACGATCTACTCGGATACGCTGTTCTCCGCAGCGGACCTCGTCAGTTGGCTCGAAGTTCGTCCCTTATCGATGCATTCGATTGAAGAAATCTCACGCTGCCACGATCTTGTCATCGGAGATATTCTGGCTAAGCCGCTTCGAGAATACGACGGTGCGGAAGAAAAACTGGCCACCCTGCCGAATCTCATAGCGGTCACCGCTAAAACATTTCCTGAGCGCCAACATGACCTTCCTGTTCCTGAAGGGATGACGGGAATCTTCGGGCGTTCTCCACACAAGTCTTTCTGTCCGCGGCAACAGTTTGGGCCAACGATGGTGGAATGGGTCGATCGATACGCACAAGAGGTTCTGGGACTGGCGGTTCCGACGGCACCTCCTCCAATCTTGAAACCAAGTGACTGGTCAGCGGATCGAGATGCCGGCAAACGGGTGCTGATCTTTCCGACAACGCCCAATCCCAAGAAAAACTACCATCTCTCGGGCTTCAGGCACCTGTACGACAAGCTGGTGAAAGAAAACTGGAAGGTGGAGATCGTTTGCATGCCGCACGAGATATCGGCCATCGAGAAAGCTTTTGATCGACAGGCCATTCTTACCTTCCCCGATTTGCGGGCACTGATTCTTCATGTGACTCAAAGCTGCGCCGTGATCAGCAATGATTCGGGAGGCGGTCATCTCGCCTCGATGCTCGGCTTGCCCACGTTCACGATTACGAAGAAGCGGGACAACTTCGTTTGGCGCCCAGGCTTCAATGACCAAGGGCAGGTTATTAGCCCCGCGCTCACGTTCAAGTGGTTTTCCGGGCGAGTGTGGCGTCCATTCATTCCGCAGCGCAAGATTGTCCGAGCGCTGGCTCAGTTGGTGGAGAACCAACGATAAAGTCGTCTGAGCGCCTTTCTCCCGATGCGTCGCTTGGCCGCCACCTTCATGTCGTAAGAAAGAAACGGCAAACGATGCCACCAGCGAAGTTTCTTGCCCAGCGCCGCAAGATAAATCTGCAAAAAATTTTCGCGCCCCACCCAATGCAACTTGTTGCAGATACGCACGAGGTCGTCAAAGCGCTGACCCAGAACCAGCTGACCAGGAAAGACACGAATGCGACCGGTATCGATCAGCGAGAACGCGAGCCGATTTTCTTCGGCACGGCGGATCAAAATATTGCCCCCTGAAAGATCCCGGAAGAGGATTCCCCTGCCGTGCATACGCAGCAGGCAATCCGCAAGTTGGCGATAAGCGTCCAACTCCTCGATTCCTGCGAACCGCTCCTCTCCTGCAGCAAACGTCGCCACCATCTCGCGAGCCGTGAATTCTGCAGGCACATACTCGCAGAGGTAATAATTTTGCGTCAGTGTCGTGTCGCCGAGTTTCTCGAAGTAAGCCACTGGTGAGGCCACATCGATACCGCGGCGCAGCAGTTCGCTGCTGCCGTTCCAGCTGCGCAGCCCTTTTGACGGCTTGAAGCGGTCGAGAAATTTCTTGTGTAAATGCATCTTCACCGGCTGCTTGACGACCAGTCTGGCACCTGTGGCGCGCGGATCCTCCACCGTCCAGATCGCGTTGCGCGCGTGGCGCAGTATCGTTTCCTGTGGCGGCGTGCCTATGCGTTCGGGATGAATAGTCCGCAGCAGCAGAGCGGCTTCCGCTGCATCGGCCGCCAGCACCACGCCCTGCCAGCCATTTTCGCGGAAGAAATGATGTGTTTTTCCGGCCGCATGGCGATGGATGGCTACGTCCTTGAGTATCGAAGCATCCGCCTTGACGTTCACCTGCCGGCCTGGTGGCCAGCACAGATAGAACGGCGCTTCGCTGGCCAGTGATGGCGCCTCGTCAAGCACTGCCCCATCGCGCGAACGGAACACCGCCGACTGCAAATCTTCCGTGCTATATAGATCGATCAGTGCGGCCGCACGGCCGTTGATCGTCCAGACGGCATGAACCAGCTTGTTCTCCGAACGGAAGGCGTGAACTTCCAGCATCTGCGACGCATTCAGCCGCCCCTCGTAACAGTTTCCCGGAATCAGTTCGGCAAAAGTCTTCAGCGCATGCAGCGCCGGACGGACGCGAAAATCGGCAAGCGCTCCTGTCACCGCGGCATAATGAGTGATGCGTTCGAGCTTCGGATACTGCGGCACGCCATCATCGATCAGACCTTCGCGATGGCAGATCAGCGGCCCCCACCATGCGCCCTCCATGGCTCCTGAAGCCGCGCACAGAACCATGTAGCGGGAAAGATAGTCCGCCTGCTTTTCCTCGCTGTCGGGCAACATGCGCTCGATGCGCGGCAGCGTCCAGAAGGCCGCCGGAGAAAACAGACGCGGCGCGCCGAAATCGGCACCGATCCGCTGCAGCATACGGGCTTTTTTGACGAGGTTGACTCGCGCCAGCGCTGCCAAGCGGCGGCCGAATATCTTGTGGTCGTAGCGTTCTGGTTCGGTACAGCGTTCGGAAAACAAATTGTCGGTATGCACATCGGGCAATTGCCCTTGAGCCCGCAGAAGCGCCAACAACCCGACACTCCAAGGCGGTTCGAAATCGGTCACGCCGGGTCCGGCTAGGATCAGATTGCGGGCACGAATCTCGCGCCAGGCAATCTCCCACATCGAGAGAAAACCGGCCAGCGTGTAGCCGGCCCAACGCCGACGGTTTACCGTCGACCCCACTTCGATCATGCTGGCTTGGCCACCATGACGTTCAAGTGTCGCCACGACAAAGCGATGCCACTCGTCTCGAGCATCATCCGACTCCATGTATCGCGCACGATCGAAAGGCTGCACCAGGTGCAGCACTACTTTGAAGGACGAGGCATAGAGCGCTTCCAACAGGCGCCCGGCGGGGCCGTCGTCATCCCGGTAGCTGAAATCGAGGCGCACATAACGAATCCCTGCCTCCTTCAGGCTGGCGATGATGAAATCGTCGACGGCCGGATCAGCCGACGCTCCAACGCCAACACCGGCAAACGCTTCCGAAATGCGATGCCCCGTGGGTGGCAGATGCCCGCCGGGGAAAGAAAAGCCACCGCGCAGGACATAGCCGGCCAATGCCGATGCGAAACGCAGGCCAGGATTGCTCGACTCGCTCAAGTCGACGCTCCTGGAGCTGCCGCCCGCCCGTTGATGATGGCATCCAAATCCAGCCAGTCAAGCTCATCGGCGATACCCTGCATGCGACGCAAATTCCGGGCTCGCAGATATTTTCCAAGGGGCCATGGATGAATGCGCAGATCGGAAAAATCAATCAGTCCAAGCTGTCCAGCTGGCGTGCAGACAATATTGCCGATATGCAGCGAGCGAAAGTAGACCCCCTTGTCGTGCAGATAGATCACGAACCGGGTCAATGCCTCCTTAAGGCGACGCTTGCCGTCTGCAGAAAGCCCAGCACGCGCAAGTTCGCGCAGCGTAGAACCAACAAGTGGTGCGTAGTGCACAACATCTCTGGAAAGCTCGGAAATGCGCATCACGGCGATGATCTTCGGTACTGGAATATCGAGCTTCTCCAAGGCCACCGCGTTGTTCGCAAAGCGTTGAGCGTAGGGATACAAGGCCGCCGAGGTAATCAGGCGCTTGCGCCGGAAGAGCTTGAGGATCGTGCCATCGGCAAGACGCAACACCTTTTCGCCCCACTGGTCGGCTTCGAGAACTTCGGCACCTTCGCGCATCGCCAGGTAGTCTTCATGCTTGAGCTTTTTCAAGTAGTTGCCCGCGGGTGAAAAACCGCTAGTTTACCGTCTCGGCGGGCTGTGTGGGGCAATAGAGGCGGCATGTTAAGATTCGTCGTTGAAATTACCGGCAAGAATGCGCCCCCATGCAGCAAAACAGCTCCAAACCCGTCTCTTCACTGAAAATATATCTTCGACTGCTGAGCTATCTGCGTCCGTTCCTCGGGCTTTTCGCCATCAGCATTGTCGGTTACCTGATCTTCGCCTCTTCGCAGCCGATGATGGCTGCCGTGCTCAAGTACTTTGTAGACGGGCTCGGCGCCCCTGCCGCAACCACCCACCACTCACTGCCGCTGATCGGCAGCGTGCAGCTGATGTATGGTGTTCCCCTCCTGCTGGTGATCATCATTTGCTGGCGCAGCGTCGGCTCTTTCCTCGGAAACTATTACCTGGCACGCGTCTCGCTGGGCCTGATCAACGATTTGCGCATCGCACTGTTCAACAGCCTGCTGCACTTGCCAAACGCCTACTTCGACCAGCAGAACTCCGGTCACCTGATCTCGCGCATCACCTACAACGTGACCATGGTCACCGGTGCCGCGACAGACGCCATCAAGGTCGTCATCCGCGAGGGACTGACCGTCGTTTTCCTGTTCGGCTACCTGCTCTGGATGAACTGGAAGCTAACTGCAATCATGGTCGCCATCCTGCCCATTATCGGCGTCATGGTCAGCAGCGCCAGCCGCAAGTTCCGCAAGCAGAGCAAGAAGATTCAGTCCTCGATGGGTGACCTGACACATATCGCCTCGGAAACTATCCACGGCTACCGGGTCGTCCGCAGCTTTGGTGGCGAAGACTACGAATCGAGGCGCTTCCGGACTGCCAGTGAAGACAACAACGCCAAGCAGTTGCGTATGGTAAAGACTGGGGCGACCTTCACCCCGGCACTACAGCTGGTGACCTTCTCGGCAATGGCCGTTATCCTGTTCCTCGTGCTGTTCTTGCGCGGCGATGCGTCGGCCGGTGATCTGGTCGCCTACATCTCCGCGGCCGGCATGTTGCCCAAACCGATCAGGCAACTTTCAGAGGTCAGCGGCACAATCCAGAAAGGGCTGGCCGGTGCCGAGAGTATTTTTGCACAGCTCGATGAGCTGCCCGAACCCGACCGGGGAACGGTCGAGCGTGAGCGCATTTCCGGCCGACTTGAAGTCAAGGATCTTACGTTCGCTTATCCCGGCAGCGAACAGCCGGTTCTAGACAAGGTGAGTTTTTCTATCGAACCCGGCCAGATGTTCGCGCTTGTAGGCCGCTCCGGTAGCGGCAAGTCAACGCTGGCCAGCCTGATTCCGCGTTTTTATCACCATGAGCAGGGGCAAATCCTGATCGACGGCGTTGATGTCGAGGACTATACCTTGCGCAACCTGCGCCAACATATCGCACTGGTGAATCAGAATATCTCCCTGTTCAACGATACGGTGGCCAACAACATCGCTTACGGCGATCTGGCTGGAACGCCATTGGATGACATCAGGAAGGCTGCCGAAGCGGCCTATGCGCTTGAATTCATCGAACGCCTACCGGCAGGATTCGACACGCTGGTGGGTGAAAACGGCGTGTTGCTGTCCGGTGGTCAACGGCAGCGGCTGGCGATTGCCCGAGCGATCCTGAAGAATTCACCCATCCTGATCCTGGACGAAGCAACCTCGGCGCTCGATACCGAGTCCGAGCGCCATATCCAGAGCGCCCTCGACCATGTCATGGCCGGTCGTACGACGCTGGTCATCGCCCACCGCCTGAGCACCATCGAAAAATCCGATGTCATTTTAGTGATGGAGCAGGGCTGCATTGTGGAGCGCGGCAATCATGCCGATTTACTGGCGCAGAACGGCACTTATGCGCGCTTACACGCTATGCAATTCAACGAGCAGTCGGAGAGCGGGACTACCGCTTGATACGTGTTGTGTGAGATCTAATTCCCACACTGTTCACATACACTATTCCCGACCTTCAAAAAAAACAAGAACGTTCCGAATACGTTTTTTGTCTTGCGCGTTCAAATGCTTTTGCCTGACGTACTCCAGATAAAAGCGCAGGCGTTGCGTCCGCGACAGGTGGTGCTTGGCCACTTTATCCAAGCACGCGAGGTCTTTGACGATCCGGTACTTCAGAAAAACTCCCCACCAATAACCACCGCTGGGGCAATCGATCATGTAAACTGTCGGCCGATTACCACCATCGACGAGTAAATTCCGCCATTTCAGGTCGTTGTGTGCAAAACCGTTGTCGTGCAAGTTTCGGGCGATAGCAGCAATCTGCCCCGAAATATGGCTAAAATACTCCCGGTTTTGCAGTCGCGGATCATGGTTTTTTGCCATCTCGGCCAGATCCGTTGTATCCACAACCTCTTCTGTCACAAGAGCCCCGCGAACGAAACTGCCAAAGCGGCGTTCCAGCCCGTAGCAGACAAGCGTGGGCGTCGGGATTCCCCATTTCTGGAAAGCCAACAGATTCTGCCACTCCTTCTTTACACGCTGAGGCCCGACAAGCCCACGAAGACCGTACCAACGGCGCGCGGCATTCTTGCCGTTGCTAATGTAACGCTTGACGTAATAGCGCTTGCCCTCAATGACTACACGTAAAACACAACTGAGCGGATCCTTTGTGATCAGATCGCCTTCCAGCGCAAAAACCGCATCGATGCTACCGAAAAAACGCTCTGTCTCGCCTCCGCGAAAGTCAGAATTCATCTGCCAAGCAATCAATGCACACTCCAACGCCGAATTAGCATAGAAAAACACGAATGATAAGGTAATCCACTCGCTTGTAGAAAGATGATGCTAGGATTTGCATGATCTAGTGCACAGCGAATTGCTTATTAGGCAAATTCCACCTCTTTGACCAACATTTGCCACAATCACCTTGATCGACAGAAAACGCTTCAAGTATGCTATATCGTATTTTCAGCTACCCTGCCGTCACCCTCCTTTGGCTGCTGCATTTTCTGCCACTCCCTATTCTGGCCTGCCTTGGCCGTTTTTTTGGACGGCTACTGTATTTCATTGCCCAACGCCGCAGGGGAATCGCATCAACAAACCTGGCGTGGTGCTTCCCTGAACTCGATGCGACTCAGCGAAATCAGTTGGCCAAAGCGCACTTCAGAGTGCTTGGCCGAAGCATCCTTGAGCGCGGCATTCTCTGGTGGAGTAGCCGGGAACGCATATCTCGCCTGATCCAGGTTGAGGGTGAAGAAAAAATTCATGCTTTGCGCGACAGCGGTCGACCGGTCATTCTGCTTGCCCCGCACTTTGTCGGACTTGATGCCGGAGGCGTTGCCATCACCCTGCGTTTCAACATTGTGAGCATTTACGCAGCGCAAACCAATGCCTTGCTTGACCGTCTGCTGTACCGGGGCCGACAACGCTTTGGTGACCAGTTTCTGCTGTCGCGTGGAGACGGTGCGCGTGCCACCGTCAAAGCCATGAAGTCCGGCAGGCCATTTTATTACCTGCCGGACTTGAATTTTCGCCGTAAAGATTCGATTTTCGTGCCGTTTTTTGGCATACCGACAGCGACCATCACAGGACTATCCCGCCTATCAAAAGCGGCCGGTGCCGCTGTCGTTCCCTGCGTTACGCGAATGCTGCCTGGTGGCCAGGGTTATCGCGTTGAGATTGGCGACCCCTGGACCGACTTCCCAAGCGAAGATATCGAGGCAGACACAGCGCGCATGAATAAATGGATCGAAGGAGCAATCAGAACCATGCCGGAGCAATACTACTGGGTGCATCGTCGATTCAAGACCCGCCCCCTGGGCGAGCCCAAGCCCTACTGATTTTTTGAATGGAAGACCATGCAGTACAACATTGAAGCCTCCAATGACCTCCCCTTAGACTTCGAAGGATGGTGGGACGCCCCGGGAAGCTGGGTTGAAGAACCGAACCAGCGCCGCAACGGCTGGAGCGGGATGATGCGTTACACCATCGGTTCGCAGATGTATTACATAAAAAAACAATGCAACCATCTTTGCCGCTCTCTTGGCCACCCCATGGGCTGGCCGACGGCCAGCCGTGAGTATGAAAACATCCTTCGTCTCCAGGCACTCGGACTGCATGCCCCAGAGCCCGTGTTCCACGCCAACCGACGCACTTCGTCGGGTTTCGAAGCCGTGCTGGTAACCAAAGAACTCGCCGGCTTTGCGGCACTCGACAGTCAGACCGATCTGGAAGAGAGTGCGCGTGAGGTTCTTGCCCGGGAGATTGGTCGCGTCCTTGGCATCATGCACCGCGCCCGACTGCAGCATAGCTGCCTGTACGACAAACACATCATGGTGCGTTGGGCGGATGCCCGACCGGAAATCGCCTTGATTGACCTTGAGAAGCTCCGCCGGCCGTTGATATTTTGGCGCGCAGCAAAGCACGATCTCGATCAACTCAAGCGGCATCAGTTCATTTGGTCGGAAAACCAATGGAAACTGCTTTTAGAATCCCATGCGTCGAGCCTGAACGGGCAGAGATCCGATGACGATTGATCCGGCAGGTAAAGACTGAACTCTGTCGCTATGACTGACTCCTAGAATACGCCCCCTCATTGCAAGAAAGATCACGTTCCCATGCCGCAACTCCGTAACAGCAAAGAATTACCCGTTCTAAGCCGCCTGTGGGCCCGGTTGGCCTTTCTTGGCCCCTACGCGCCTCTAGGGATTCTCTACCTGGTTGGCCTTCCCCTGCTCTCGCTTTCACGTAGCGGGCTGATGCTTTGGCAGGCCGAGCGCGTTGGCGCAACGGGCATCTGGGCTGAAATGCTATTGCAGGGAATGCGCGTCGACACCATCCAGCTTGGCTTGCTGAGCATCCCTCTGCTTATTCTGATACCCATTGCTGCAATCCCGCGCTTCTGGAAGCTATGGAAAGGCCTGAGTTACGTTTGGGTCATTGCTTCAATCGCTCTCCTGGCTTTGCTTGAAGCGGCCTCTCCGGGTTTTATCACCGAATACGACACGCGCCCGAACCGCCTGTTCGTCGAGTATCTGAAGTACCCCGACGAGGTTTTTTCGATGCTCTGGCGGGGGTTCAGGCTGCATCTTTTTGCCGGGATCCTATCCACGATCATTGCCATTGCCGGTTTGTCCAAGCTACTGGGGCCGTGGCTAAAGCAGAACAAAACATGGAAGAACCTGCACCTCTTCGTTACCTGGCCCGTCATTGTTCTGTTGTGTTTGGTTTCTATCCGCTCAAGTTTTGATCATCGACCAGCCAACCCTGCCTTGTTCGCCCTGACGGGTGACCCGATGGTTAACACGCTGATTCTCAATTCCGCCTGGTCGGTCACTCACGCCATCTATGGCTTGCGCCACGAAAACCGCTCAAGCGAAATTTACGGAAAAATGTCCGAAGAAGACATCCTCGTACAATTGGCCAACACACGCACCAAACTGCATGACACCCGACCTTTCCTGAGCTCTTCCGATATCCCGACCCTGATCGAGCAAAAGGCTACGATGCGCCATCAGAAGCCGCTAAATCTGGTCATCATTCTGGAGGAAAGCCTAGGCGCAACCTTTGTCGAATCGCTCGGCGGTGTTCCGGTAACGCCGGAACTTGAAAAATTGAAGAAGCAAGGCTGGTGGTTTGAACAGTTGTACGCCACAGGCACGCGTTCGGTGCGTGGAATTGAAGCCGTGGTCACCGGCTTCCCACCGACTCCGGCACAAGCAACCGTCAAGCTTTCACTGGCTCAACGCAACTTCTCCAATCTTGCGCTACTGCTCGGCAAACAAGGCTACGAATCAGAGTTCATCTATGGCGGCGAATCCCACTTCGACAACATGCGCGGCTTCTTTCTCGGCAATGGCTTCAGCCAGGTCACGGACGGCAAGGATTTTACCTCCCCCGTGTTTAGAGGCAGCTGGGGCGTTTCGGACGAAGACTTGTTCAACAAAACGCTTGAACGCCTTGCGGCCAAGCATGCCCAGGGGAAACCGAGCTTCACGCTTGTATTCACCTCGACCAACCACTCTCCCTTCGAGTTTCCGGATGGCCGCATCACTCTGCACGACCAGGAGAAGGCGACAGACAATAATGCCGTCAAGTACACAGACTACGCGCTCGGTCGCTTTATGGAAAAAGCGCGCGCCAGCAGTTACTGGAAAGACACTATCTTTGTCGTGGTGGCCGATCACGATATCCGTGTGCGCGGCGACAGTCTCGTGCCGATCGAGCGCTTCCACATTCCCGGGCTGATCCTTGGCGCCGATCTTAAGCCGCGACGGATAAAAACGGTGGCCAGCCAGATCGACCTGCCCCCAACACTGCTTTCCCTGCTGGGCATCGATTCCAGGCATCCCATGATCGGGCGGGATCTGACGCGAGAACCCGATGGTCTACCCGGAAGAGCCATGATGCAGTATGAACAGAATTACGCCTGGATGGAGGGGCAGCAGGTCGTAGTGCTGCGTCCGGGCAAACCGCCTGCCCATGGCACCTACGATACGCTTGCCAAGCGTCTGAACGCCTCACCACCCCCTGCCGACCAAAGCGACATCGAGCAGCGTGCGTTGGCTCATGTTCTCCTTCCTGCCTGGCTGTACCGCGAGCAGCGCTATCGTCTTCCGGACTAAGCCAGGAAAAAGCTTCACCACCAAGACAGCGCGAAGCCTCCCTGTAGAGGGACAAAGGACACGAAGTTTCACCAAGAAAAACAGAAAGTTAACTTGGTGCTCCCTTGGTGCTCCCTTGGTGAACTTGGTGGCTTGGTGGTTCGCACTTACTCGTTGACTGTCTACTAGGCTGGCAGGCTTCTATCCAGCCATTGATGCAAGACCGACGTCGACGGCCAGTTCCTTAACAAACGGGCGCGGTCGACTTGCCATGCCCGTGCATAGCTACTCGCCGACAAGTGCTGTTCAAGGGCGTCAAGGTCAATCAAAAACACGCGCCCTTCGTGCCAGAGCAGATTCGTCGCCTTGAGATCGCCATGGCTGATACGCAGGTCATGCAGCAACTGGAATAAAGTGAGAATTTCTGATCCCATATCGTCGCCGGGCTCATGATCCGGTGATAGCGCTTTCAACAGATTGATGCCGGGGCAGAATTCATTGACCAGAAAGGCACGCCGGCGCAGTGGCCCGATGCGCTCCTCGATCAGCGCCAGTGGCTTGGGTGTGGGAATGCCAAGGAAGCGCAGTCGGTGCCCTTCGCGCCAGGCGTGCCAGGCCCGTGTCGGCCGCCAGAATCGTTCAAGTGCATGCTGAAAACTTTTCAAGTTGTAACGTTTGATAACCAGCGGACGGCCGTCCTGCTCAACGCGCACCACGGTACACGTTCGCCCATCTTTCAACGGAATGCCTTGATGAATCGCCGCATCAGGCGAATCCAGCAAGGGGGCCAGAAAATCAGCGTCATCCCGCCGCACGGCAACAAAACGGAACGCACTGCGGCACACCGCGAAAAGCGTGCAATCCCGAATCGTTTTACCCAGATAATCATTCAGCCGCCAGTTGCGCACACGCGACAAACTCCTCTCGAGCAGATTCGTATCTGTAATGCAACGTCCGCCGCCAGCGTAATAACTTTCCAGCAAGGTTTCCCGATGGGCGTCCCAGCCCACCGGCAATTGCGCCAGCAAGAGTGCGAGATTGCTGATCGCCCGTTGCGCATCGAGCGGCGTGCCCGGTGTTATGGCACGCACCGCATCGCCGTCGATGAGGAATAGCCGTTGCCCCGATTGCAAAAAATTCCCGAGGTGCACATCGTCATGCACCAAACCAGCGGCGTGCGCTGCTCCCAACATACGGAACGCCGGACGCAGCACATCAAGTGCCTGAACATTGCCCGCAGGCAAGGCAGATAGCGCGCCCCAGAGCTCTGCCAGGCTCTGTGCGCCGTCGAGATAGGCGGTGAGCAGGACGTGTCCGTCCCTCGGGAGAGCTTCGGCCAACAACACCTCAGGCGTCAATAGACCGTTCTGACGCAGCGCGTCCAATCCGGTATTTTCTTGCGCCCAATGTCGCTCACTTCCACTGGCTACAAAAAACTTGGCCAGCACGCGCTGCCCCTTCCAATCGCCCATACCAACAATGCGCTTGCCGGGCAGAACCCGCAGCAAAGAATGCACCAGCACATCATCCCCATTAGCCAGCGCGATACGGAAAGGCGTCACGGGCTGGCGGCCTGCATCACGCAAAGCTGCGGCGTCGACACGCAGGGGGGCATCGCCGTTCATGCCTGCGCTGCTCATTCCTTGACTCCTGGAGCAAACTTTCTCAGATAGCGAGCCTGCAAGCGATCTGCCTCACCCGCCAGATAGATCAGCAAGGCCGCTTCTTCGCGCAGAATGTTGCGTAAGGGTTGCCCAAAATAGCCGCGCAGAAAGCGCAAAAAGTCGCGCTGCGTCAGGCCAATGTTCAATGCCGAAAAATACAGACTGGCCAGATCCTTGTCGCGCCAACGGCGCGGAGTCTTCTCGCGAACTTGCGCGCGATGCAGGTCAATGAGCGACAACTTGAGCAAATCATTGCTTGGCTTCGGATCGAGATGCAACAGGAAATGGCAAATATAAAAGTCGCGGTGATTGACTCCGCCGCGATGCATGCACCCGGCCATCTCGGCCACGCGCTTGATCAACGCACGCTTGAACAGCACCGGTGGTGGCATCTTTATCCAGTCGCCACAAAAGTCTTCAAGGCTGATCGTTGGCGACAAATCCTCGGTCACGATGAAGGAATGGCGTGTCGCCGGATTGCTTCCGCGCTGCCCGAAAGCCACCGCGTGCATGGTGTCGACGTTCAGAGCGGCGAGGCGGCGAATAGCCTGCCATTCGTTGTCCGCCCCCAGCACCGGCAGGCGGAACGTCAACAGATTCTTCAGAATTTCAGCCCAGCCCACACCACGATGAATTTTTACAAAATAGCCGCGACCCGCCACTTCCGTACGCAAGGTACGGCGTGCTTCAAGTTCGCGAAACACCTCTCCTTTTAGCGCTTCAACAGCAACAAAAGGATCACTCCCGTTCCATAGAGACAGGTACGGCTCCTCCAGATATACGGCGCAATCGTTCATGGACGCGCCTTCAAAATCAGATCAGCTGCGCGCTCGGCATTGCTGTAGATGTCGGCCGTCTGCGCAAAGGCCAAGGCACTCGTTTGCCAGCGCTTCTGCGCTTCCTGGTCGGTCAACATCAAGACAAGTTTCTTGTTCAACACCGTTTGCTCAAAGGGCTCGGGAAGCACCAGCCCGCCGCCTGATTCGTCAATATAGTGCGCGTAACCGCATACGGCCGTTGTCAGCACCGGCAATCCGGCGACCAGCGCTTCCAGCAACACCGTTCCGGTATTTTCGTTGTAGGCCGGATGAATCAGCAGGTCGGCACCCAGCAGGAAGCGAGGAATATCACTGCGCCCACGCAAAATGCTGACACAGCTCGCAAGGCCAAGTGATGCCGCCTGACGCTCGAAGAATGTCGGCTCGTCATCACCAATGGCGATCAGCCGCGTTCTGCCGCGCAAATTCTCAGGCAGGCTCGCCATCGCCTTCAGGATGCGATCCAGGCCTTTGGTCTTGAAGCCCGACCCGACCTGCAACAAAAGAAGGTCATCCTCTTGCAACCCGAACTCACTCCGCAAGCCCGCTCGAATTTCGACCGCATTGGCCGGCGCACGCCGATCGGGCGAAATGCCGGGCGGCAGCAAGTGGAAACGTTCGGCCGGTGTCTCATAATGCTTAACAAAGAAGGGCTGCTGAAGCCGCGAAATCATCAGAATTTCCGTCCGGCTATCCGGCGCAAATACCGCACGTTCGTAGGCAGAAAAATGCCGGTAACGTCCCAAAAGACGGTACAGCGGGTTGCGCAGCGTGCGCGCCTTCTCCTCATAACAGGGATCAGCGGCAAAGTAGATATCGAGCCCCGGCATTTTGTTAAAACCAATCACACGATCTGCCGTTCGATTGCCCAGATCGCGCTGCACCCAGGCCGTAAATATTTCATAGCGCCGCGCATTGCTCAAGGCCTTTACCGGCACGCATACCACCTCGAATCCGGGCGGCACATCGCCACGCCACTCAAGCGTATAGACCCGGATGGCGTGCCCCCGTGTTTGGCACGCCAACGCAATCCGCATGAAATCACGCTGCAAGCCGCCGAAGGGGAAATACTTGTAGAGGCAGAAGGCCAGTTGCATCAGATGTTCTCCGGCGGCGCTTCGACGCCACGCGGCCGCTTATAGCGGTTGTAGCCCCACAGATACTGCTCCGGACACTGTCGGATCAGGTGTTCAATCTCGTGGCTGATTTGCACAGCGCGCTCCTCGGTACTGCCGCTGAAAGCCTGCAACGGCGCTTGCAGATGGAAGTGATAGCCCGCCCCGCCCGGCAAACGCTCGGCCCACACCATGATGGAGGCGGCGCCACTTTCCGTGAGTCGTGCGGCCAGCGTCATCGTATAAGCCGGCTTGCCAAAGAAATCAATCCAGCGACCTTCACCACTTCTTGGCGCCTGGTCAGGCAACATGCCGACCGCTTCGCCCCGTTTCAGGGCTTTGAGCAGCGTGCGCACCCCGGTCAGGTCGGCCGCCGCAATATGCAACTGCACGCGCGCACGCCCGGCCTCGATCATGGTTTGCAACCAGGCCTGCTTGGGCGGACGGTAGAGCACGGTAATCGCAGCATGGGTCGAGAGATACTGCGCCGTCACCTCAAAGCACCCCAGATGCGGCGTCAGATAAACAATACCCTTGCCTTCGCGCATTGCCGCCTCAACCAGTTCCCATCCGGTAATTTTTACCACGCGCGCTGCCGCCTCTACCAAAGGACGCAACCATATCTTGGGCAACTCCAGAGATTGACGTCCGGCATGGGCAATGGCCGAGGATCGAACACGGCGAGCCTCTTCTTCGCCGAGGGCCAACTCCATGTTCTCGCGCATATGCCGGCGATAGGTCGGCGAAGCGAGCCAGACCAGCCAACCCAGCAGGGCACCCAGCGTGTGCAGCCAAGCCAGCGGCAGATAGCTGAGGAAACGAAATAGAAGAATCAAGAAATAACCTTGCTTACGATGAATTTGACCCGCAGACCACGAAAAACTACAATTATCACATCCGCCGAGTTAATCAGGACAACTTGCAGGGCGGAGGAAGTCAAAAATGGCTTCCAAAATACTGCTAAAGCGTCGTCTGCTCAAACCCCGGAGCCGGCCTCGCCGCCGCAACGGGGT
>JANNGP010000151.1:0-2596 GCA_031403915.1 Betaproteobacteria bacterium | reverse complement strand
GAGTCATAGTTACTATTATGAATGATCGCGCGTGCCATACCGCTGAAAATCGATTCAATCACGTTCAAGAACTGAGCTCCACTTGGCAGCGGTGCAATTAAAACCTTTGGTGCCCTATTTGAATCATTGTCGCCATTGTGGCGTTCGATATGCAAACTTAGCTCCTTAGATATATGCCATGATGCTGCATCCCAAGAAAGGAAAATCCGTTTTCGATCAGAATACTGGCTAACTAGAACGTCCATGAGTTTAATCATCTCAGCAGTGTTCTTTTTCTTGCTGTAGAAATGTGTGACCTGATTTGTAGAGAGTTCCAATGCTGCGGTCATAATCAGGCACCCCTTTGACTTCTGCCATTGAGGTACGACCGGCTCGACACCCGGGCCAACTAAGGAACGCCCTCCCTTAATCTTAACGGCAAAAGGGCCAAATTCATCTATCGAGAAGAAAGCGTCACTTTTCGTAAGGCTTGCAAGTATGTTTTGAATGCTGGATAACTTTGCACTGTATTCTGGGTCTCGAGATGTCAAAACCACCTTTGCTTTGCGCCAGCGATATCCTGCATCTTTAAAGATTTTGCGAAGTACGGCCGAGCATGCAGAATGCCCATTTTTTGCCAAAATGACCTTAAAATCTTCCATCCTCCACGTCGTGCGGTTAATGTCATAGTTTGAAGGCGGTTCATGAAATAACGCGAAAACTGCATCCTTAAGGGCAGAGTCGTCATATTTGCGATTTGCAGACCGGCTCCTTTGCAGCAAACCATCTGGTCCAAACTCCTTGTGAAGAGCAACATATTTGGCGCAAGATGTACGAGCTATTTTCAGAGCGGCCGCAATACTTCTTATAGAAAAGCCTGCTTTCAATCCTAGTATCGTAAGCGCGCGGTTTCGCTTGATGCGATTACCACATCCTGCAATCTGCAAGAGCTCTCGCAGATCCCCAGTTTCGCCAACGGACAGAGTGACTTTATCAGCAGTCATCGTCCCAGCTGCGATCGAGTGCAGCCATTCTTGGGCTCGATCATAGGGTGAACTCTTGTCCAGATTTGACTGGCTTTTTTTCTGGTATCCCATCACTTTTTTGGCGAGGCTCTTTACTTTAGCTTCGGACAGTACGGGCTGACGGCCGTATGACATTGCTTTTAGAAAGAGAGCGGATTCTTGATGGCCAATCGAAAATAGAATGTCGCTGGAATACTCCCAAGTTTCTGCGGATATTTTTGCAGGTACCGGGCCATTGTTTAACAGCTTTGCATAATCGCGGACTGCTGAATAACTCCCGCAGTAATTTTTTTTTTTGAAATATACTCGAAAATCTCTTTTATACGTGGTGAATAGCTGTAGCCACTTATCGACCTTTCTTCCATCATTCTTCTAATCGTTGCCTCATGTGGGCCAATCACGGGGCGATGACATTTTCGTTTTAATCCTCGTGGTGGCATTTCGTTTTGGAGCATCCTCCTAACAGTGTTTCGAGACATCCTGAATTTAAGCGCAGCTTCCCTTCTCGACTTGCCTCTTTCCAGCACATAATCGCGAACATTTTTCCACAAGATTGGGTCACAATACATGAGTGCTCTCCCTATCAGAGTTATTTGTATATTCGGAAGACTCCTATCTTATCACAAATTCTCGAAATATTTCGAAATAAGGTAGAACCCTTATGCAATGTCGGCTCTTACAGTTTTGGTACGCCAGCCTTGCACTAGCGGCGCACGACCGGATTCCGCCGTGCACGTCGATCATGCCGTCACTGCGAGCGGTATCTGAGAAAGGAAAACGAACGGCAGCAAAGTCCGCATCGCTACCATGACGACCAGGATTTCGCTGCGACAGCAGTCGAGCGGCAGCTTTCGGGAACGCTGCCTCGCAGCATTTGAGGGCGCCGACCGGCGGCTCTGGGCCGTTCACGTGTGGGCAGCGTTGATCGATAAAAGGGGCGAAAGGCGGTAGTTTGCTGCGAGCAAATGGATCGGTTGCATCTGCTGTTGAGCTATTTCTTCATCCGTTTTCGTGGTGTTGGGAAAGGATCGACAGCCGAGCGAATTGCGGACTTTCTAAGAGGGTCGGGTTAACCTCCTCTATCGCGTCCCGCAATAACTTCTGATTATCGTGCAAATATTGAACGTGTTGAGGAATAGTGGCGTTTAAAATATACAAGACTTCTCTAGGCTCTGGACCCATTATTTTGCTTGCCGGTTTGGCCACTCACTGATTCACTGGCAGCACCAAGGGGGTGCTTCCATGACCGATTTGTTCATGCTTTCCCATGTCCAGATGGCGCGGATTTCGCCGTTCTATCCGCTCTCGCACGGGATGCCGCGTGTCGATGATCGCCGCGTGATCAGCGGCATCATCTTTGTGATCCGGAACGGCCTGAGGTGGCGGGATGTGCCCGCAAGCTACGGGCCACACAAGACAATCTACAACCGCTTCATCCGCTGGAGCGAGATGGGCGTGTTCGGACGCATCTTCGGAGCTATAGCTGAAAGTTGGTGACGGGGGGATTGGGTGGCATATCAAGGCGTTGTTGACGCGCCGCAGTTCTCGCAGAGAAAAGGATATGCCACATGACGAAGGATACGGTTGTCGCG
>JANNGP010000150.1:0-5665 GCA_031403915.1 Betaproteobacteria bacterium | reverse complement strand
TTCGTCAAGGGGTGGAACTTGCTTGAATCGGGCCTGAGTGTCAAGCCCGATTGAGGCAAGCCCCCACGCCGGAACGTGGGGGAAATGCCGGTTTAACTCAGCAACCAGACTTCGGACAGGTATTTCCAGTTGACGAAGTAGTAAAGAACAAAGGTGACCAGCAGCGTGAGTGCCAGCACTACGGTACCTGGTACGGCAATGTGGTCGGACTTGTCGGTATGCAGTACGGCCGAGGCTGCTCCGGTGTTCGACGGAATCGGAGTCGGTTTGTCGGAGACCACGCCGGATGGCAGTTTCTTGCCAAAGAGCAGTGAGCCGACCACCAGAACAATCCACAGCGCGCCACCGATAACCGCGATTACACCGAAGATACCGGTCAGACCCATCATCAGGTAAGCGGCACCCGGCCACTCGTACTGGAACGGTGCGCCGGAGAAGGCCATGTCCCAGTGCCGGCGGGAAACACCCAGCGTGCCGGCACCCATCATCACCAGGCCGAGAACCGACATGCTGATACCGTACAGGTAGGGTTGGATCTGGCACAGTTTCGGGCAAATCATTTCGCGCCGGAACAGTGTGGGCACCAGAATGTAGGTGACCGACATGAAGGCCAGCGTGGTGCCAACGACGACGGTGGTGTGGAAGTGACCCGGAACGTAGAAGGTGTTGTGCATGAGCATGTTGATCTGCTCGGTACCCAGAACCACGCCGGAGATGCCGCCGAGGAAGCCGAAGCCGACCAGCGAGATGAACATGCCGGAGAAGGCCGGGTTGCCCCAGGGGGCTTTACGCAGCCACTCGAACAGGCCGTGGGTATAGCCTTTCCTGCGCTGCGCTGCTTCGATGGCACCCGGGACTGTGAAGCCGTGGATCATCGAGGCCATGACGGCGAAATACATGAAGTAGGACGTGTTCAGCACTTTCCACTCGGCACTCATGCCCGGGTCGGACAGCAGGTGGTGCGCGCTGGCCAGTTGCAGGAAGAGGATGTAGAGCAGGAAAGCGAAGCGCGATACTTTTTCCGAGAGGGGCTTGGCGCCGAAGACAACGGCGGCAATCAGGTACCAGACGGAAACGTGAGCCGCCACGTTGATCTGTTGCGACGAGTGACCCAGTGCCCACCAGACCATCCGGTACAACTGCGCGTCGATTTCCTTGATCAGGCCGACAGACCACAGGAAGGTCGGGATCAGGATGCCGGCACCGGCCAGAATGGTGAAGGTGGCAATGATCGCCGCCGTCATGGCGCCGAAAGTAACCAGCGGCATTGAGCCCTGGAAGGTCTTGTCTTTTCTGGCTACAACCAGCGTGCCGAAGAACACGGCGACGCCAAGCAATGCGCCGACGGCGACCAGGATGATGCCCAGGTAGAAGTGCGGGGCAGCCTGCATCGGCACGTAGGAGGTAAACATCACGCTCGATTCGCCCTGGAAGATGGCGACGTTGCAGACGATGCCGCCGATGACCATCAGCCAGAAGCCGAGCCAGGCGATTTTCGGCGCAGCCAGCCTGCAGCGCAAAAGCGTTGATGAGGCAAAGAAGAGCACCGCCATTTCAAAATGCAGAATCCACAGGATGATCATGTCGATGCCGTGGGCGGTGAGAATCATGTAAAACTCATCCGCCGGAAGCAGTTTTATCGCCGGCCAGCGTGTGAGAATAACCAGTAGTGCGGTGATGCCGCCGACCAGCAGCCAGAGCACGCCAACCACGGCGTGCCAGCGCATCAGTTTTTCTGCGTTGTTCTCGAATTGCAGTCCGGAGCTCGGACAGGTGCGGTAGGTAGTTGCCATCGAAGTGCTCCCCTTATTTCACGTAAATGCGGCCAAGCATGGAGTGGTGACCAATGCCGCAGTATTCGTTACAGACGATGGCATAGGTGCCCGACTTGGTCGGCGTCATCTTGACCACATGCTCATAGCCCGGAATCACCTGGATGTTAATGTTCACCGGTTGCAGCGAGAAACCGTGGTTATAGTCCATCGACGACAGGTGAATCTTGTAGGTCTGACCCTTTTCCAGTTCAAGGATGGGGTACCAGGCCCACAAACGGGCGATCAGGTAGCCATCGCCACCGGCGGGTACCTTGACGACCGGAATCTCCTCGCCATTCAGGCCGGTTTCCTTGCGTACGGTGTTCTCGGCGATAAACTTCTCGGCCTTGGCAGCGAACATTTCGGGCGTGGTCTTGTAGGCTTCATTCGATAAGTTCTGCTTACCGTAAATGTGCCAATAGACCATCATGACGAACATGATCATGCCCCATACGAAGGCGATCCCAATCCATGCCCATTCGACCTTGTCGATGGGTTGTTTCCACCAGAGCCGATCTGTCGGCGGCAGAATTGCACTCATTTGATTCTCCCAGTGATGACTGAAATGTTACTTGGCCAGGGGGACATTCATGATGTCGATAATGCCCCACAAAATATAGAGAAGACCCGGAGAGGCGACGCCGAGAAACAGAAGCAGGAAATTGTTGTCCAGCAGTTTCTGCATGAACGGGACATCGTCATCGTTGTTGTCGGCCATGTTGCTACCCTCCATCATGATTGGCGCATGCTGCGCACGGTTGATTTTTTTAAAACAGTAAATCTGTTATTTAATAAGCAATTGTACAGAATGTGCGCAAGAATACCCTTTCTTCGGGTGTTGAGGATTTGATTCACGTCAATAACTTGAATAATCAGAAATAATCAGCGGAGCGGGGTCGTTTTCCGGCGCGTTGTTGCGCACAGCGCAGGGCAAAAAAACCTATAATCCTCAGCTGTTTTCAGCCTTTGATCCCCGGAGTTGTTTATGGACAGTATTGCCCGCCGCCAGGTTGCACATTGGTTGCTCGTTTGCAGTGCCATGGTCTTTGCCATTCTTATTGTTGGCGGGGTGACGCGCCTGACGCATTCCGGCTTGTCTATCGTCGAATGGCAGCCTATTGTCGGTGTCGTTCCGCCTTTGAATCAGGCGCAATGGGACGAAACTTTCGAAAAATACAAGAAGACCCCTGAATATCAGCAGGTCAATCACCAGATGTCGGTAGACGAGTTCAAGGGCATTTTCTATTGGGAATACTGGCATCGCGTGCTGGGACGTCTGATTGGTGTTGTTTTTCTTCTACCCTTTCTTTACTTCTGGTTGCGCGGGAAGCTTGCGCCTCCCCTGATTCCCAAGTTGCTTGGCATGTTTGTCCTCGGCGGCTTGCAGGGTGCCATGGGCTGGTACATGGTCAAGAGCGGCCTGGTCGATGATCCGCGCGTCAGTCAGTACCGATTGACGGCGCATTTGTCGCTGGCCTTCCTGCTGTTCATTTCGATGACCTGGGTGGCGCTTGATCTGTTGGCGGAACGGCAGCGCACCGCCGCCAGTGCCGCCCTCAAGAAACTCCAGCGTACCGGGTTCTGGCTGGCCGTTCTGGCCTTCTATACGGTCGTTACCGGTGGATTCGTGGCAGGGATTCGTGCCGGCAAGGCGTACAACACCTTTCCGCTGATGAACGGCCACATCCTGCCGCCGGAAAGCTTCATGATTGACCCGTGGTACCTGAACTTCTTCAACAACATGGCGCTGGTTCAGTTTGATCACCGCCTTGGCGCATGGTTGCTGGCGTTTCTGGTGCCCTGGTTTTTTCTCAAGATTCGATCGGCCGACGTATCAAGAGGTGCGCGCCTGGCCGCGACCTGCCTGCTCGTTACACTGGCTGTGCAGATAACGCTGGGCATCGCCACCCTACTGCTGGCTGTCCCCGTTGCCCTTGGAGCAGCGCATCAAGGTGGGTCAATGGTTGTTTTTGGCGCGCTGCTCTGGTTAAACCATGAGCTTCGCGTCAAGCACACGCCGGGCGCAGCCACTTGATGGTCGCCGCCGATGCGCGCGTAAGACAAATCAGAGTCATGGCGCAGTGTCTGACGGCGCTGACGCTGGCGGTGGTGTTCGTGAGCGCCCTCATGCGGCTGGATGGCGCCGGTCTGGGTTGTGCCGACTGGCCAGCCTGTTACGGGCAGGTGCTGAGCCGTGAGCCGGAGGCGCTGCACTTCGGAATTATCCGCATGCTGCACCGTATTTTTGCCACCTGTTCATTGCTGCTGGGCATAGGCCTCGTCTGGCGCTGCCTGCGGCCGCGGCCAATCAAGCCCGCAGCCGTGTATGCCTCGCTGCTCCTGCTGCTGATGCTGGCTTTGTCGGTGCTGGGCTTCTGGAGTGCGGATCCGCGCTGGGTGCTGATCGGCTTTCTCAACATCATGGGCGGCTTCGGGCTGGTGTCGTTTTCCTGGCGTGTGGTTTTGGCGACCACACCGACGTCTGTTCTGGGGCGCCCTGTAAAATCCGGCCGGATGCTGCGGCTCGGTGTCGCCTTGCTCGGGCTGACCATCCTGCTCGGCGCGTGGATGGGTGCCAGTTATGCCGCTGTGGCTTGCGTCACCTTGCCGAATTGTGGCGGTTCATGGTGGCCGTCAGTTGAGGCTTGGGCCGTGTTCAATCCCTTGCTTACGTTGACGGCTGCTCCCCTACCAGGTGACCCGGGCGGTGTGGCACTGCATCTATTGCATCGTTATCTGGCCGTGGCCACCGTTGTGATGCTTGGTTTGGGGTGCCTGCAAGCTGCCGGGCAGGGCAATACAAGAAAGTCGGCATGGGTGGTCTTGCTCTTGCTGCTGGTTGAACTCGGATTGGGCGGCTTGAGCGTGAGAAGTGGCCTCAATCTGTGGTTGGTTGTCAGCCACGGGGTGTGTACGGCACTGCTGCTGATGGCCGTGTCCACCCTGCTGCGCCAGCAGCGGGGCGGGACGCGGAGTGATTAGTGTTTTTTGTGCTCGGTTGTCATTGGCGGAGCGGCTAGATCACGCACGTCAGCCTTGAGTTCGATGGTTTCCATTTTCTTGTCCTTGCCTTCAATCTTCAAAGTCAGAGGAACGGAATCGCCGGCCTTGAGCGGCTGTTTCAAAGCCATCAGCATGACGTGGTAGCCGCCGGGTTCAAGTTTCACGACTTTGCCGGCAGGCAGTTCAAGCCGGGGAATGGCGCGCATTTTCATGACGTTGCCGTCCATCGTCATCTCGTGAACTTCGGTTACGCCAGCCACCGGGCTGGATGCGCCAACCAGTGCGGCTCCAGATTTGCTGGTGACGTCCATAAACGCACCGGTGGCCTGTTGCCCGGCCACTGTGCCGCGAATCCAGACCGTTTTGATTTCGATGTCGGAAGCCAGTGCCACGCCGGAGGATAGTGTTAGCAATGCTGTTGCCAGTACGATGCGAAGTGTTTTCATTGGGTATTTTCCTTGGGCAAAAAAATGATGTCGCTGCAAAATAAACGTCTTAAACCTTAAAACCTCAACTAACCACGAAGTTCACGAAGAGCACGAAGATAAACCATAGGTTGCAGCACTTTGCTTGCTCACCCATTGGGTGAGGCGACTTAACATCATAAGCTCACGATTCTCTTCGTGAACTTCGTGCTCTTCGTGGTTCAACTGCTTTTTCCAGGTTAAATTGTTTTCTAGAAAAACTTCAAGGTTTTTTGACCCACGTCCCGTTGGCATCCTCAATCCACCAGCCGTAATGAAACTGATCCTTCCAGCGTTTGACTTGCGCCGCCCGGGCGGCGGGCTGGCTGGCCTGGCCGCCGTGGGCTTCGGCCAATGCATAAATCAGTGAGTTGCGATCCGGGT